>DATLVC010000228.1:0-12070 GCA_035577685.1 Micropepsaceae bacterium
CCGAGCAGGTGGAACAATACCGGCGTGATGGTTTCGTCTCGCCGGTGCGGATGATCTCGCCCATGGAAGCGGTGGACGCCCGGCGCGAACTGGAAGCGATGGAAGCCGCGGCAGGCGGAAGCCTGCGCGGCATCGCCCGCACCAAATTTTATTTGCGCTATCCCTGGGCGTACCGGCTGGCAACGCATCCGGCCATTCTGGATGCCGTGGAAGACCTGATAGGTCCGGATATATTGCTCTATCAGAACACGATCTGGGCGAAGAATGCCGGCGAGGAGACCCATGTCAGCTGGCATCAGGACAACACCTATTTCGGCCATGTCCCGTGCGAGGTGCTCAGCGTGTGGCTGGCGCTTTCGCCCTCACGGCCCGAGAGCGGCTCGATGCGGTTTCTCGCGGGTTCCCACAGGCTGGGGCAATTGCCGGTGCGGTACGAGGTCACGGACGGCAACATGCTTTCAAGTGGGCAGGTGACCGATTTCGATCTGTCAAAATTCGACGCCGTAGCCACATCGCTGGAGCCGGGCGAAGCGTCCATTCACCACGCGTTCCTGATCCATGGCTCGCCGCCGAACAAAAGCCGCGACCGCCGGTTGGGAATCACCTTCGTCTATCATCCGCCGTCGCTGCGGCAGTTGGGCGAGCTTCCGACCAGCGCCATGCTGGTGCGGGGCCAAGACCGGTACGGCAATTTTGCTTCCGAAGAGCCGCCGCTGGCGGCAGATGATCCCGAAACGATTGCGCGTCACGAGCGCGGGGCCGCGCTTTATCGCGCCAAGGCCGAGGAGCTCGGCAATCGGACCATCACCCGGCACGACCCGGTGAAGGCGCCCTCTTAAGCGCTGGCGAGCTGCACCGGCGGCGCAACGATGCGGTCGCCCGGCAGGATGATCGTCACGGTGGTCCCGACATTGACTTTGCTGTCGATGACCAGCGACCCGCCATGCAATTCGACGAGATGTTTGGCCAGCGGCAGCCCCAAACCGGTGCCTTCATGTTTGCGGCTGATCTTGCTGTCGACCTGACCGAAGATGGTCATTGCTTTGGGAACATCGTCGGGTGCCATGCCAATTCCTGTATCGCTCACTGCTATCGCCAATCCGTTATGCATGGGGAAGCTCGAGACCCGAATCTGTCCGTTCTCGGGCGTGAACTTCACCGCGTTGGAAAGAAGGTTGATCAAAATCTGCCGCAGCCGCCGCTCGTCGGCACGGATCGCAGGAAAACCGGGATCGAGATTGGCGCTGATCCGGATGCGGGATTGCTGGGCCTGGTTGTGGACGAGGGTCAGGCAGGCCTGCACCGTGGCGGCAAGGTCGATATGTTCTTCGTGCAATTCGAGCCGCCCGGCCTCCAATTTCGACAGATCCAGAATCTCGTTGATGAGCCCCAGAAGATGCGTGCCGCTGTTGAAGATGTCGCCGGCATAGCTGCGATAGCGCTCGCTGACGGGCCCGAAAATCGCGGTCTTGATGACTTCGGAAAAACCGATGATGGCGTTGAGCGGCGTGCGCAGCTCGTGGCTCATATTGGCCAGAAATTCGGATTTGGCGCGGCTCGCCGCTTCGGCGCCGTCCTTCTCGATGCGCAGGCGCTGCTTCTCGATGGCATTGTCGCGGAACACGCGCAAGCCATGGGCGAGATCGCCGATCTCGTCGGTGCGGTGCTCATAGGGGATTTCGCTTTGCAGATTGTCGTCGGCGAGCGAGCGCATGGAATCGGCGATGCGGCCGATCGGCCGTACCACGCGCGTGAATACATACCATGCGGTGAGCGCCCCGACCGTGCAGAACAGGACCATGAAAAGGATCGCGGCAAAGAAGTGCCTCGCGGCAAGGTCCGCCTGTTCGACGGCGTGCGCGCGTGCGATGCCAAGCGCGATATTGCCGATGTTGAGAATGCTCTGCTGCGGCGCCACCGCCAAGGCCATCCAATCGCTTGCCGAAATCGATGCCGGCCGTCCGGCGGAGAGATCACGCATGACCGCGCTGCGTGTATGGCGCAGACCGTCGAAATACAGCCGGCCGGCCGCCGCTATGGCTTGCCGCAACGCCAACGGGTTCGTGGGGACGCTGGCTTGATCGGCGACGAGTGCCCAGCTTCCATCGATTCGTCCGGCCAGAGCCGCGAATTGCTCGCGCTGCTCCGGTAAAAGACCGTTCTTGATCGCCTCGCCGATGCGGAACCGGTCACGGCCGGTGTCTTCGCGGACCATCCAGGCGATTTGCTTGATGCGGAGCATGTTGGCGACAAAGGGGTCGCTTTGAGTCAGCTCGTTTTCCACACGCGTGGACAAACGATCCAGTGCATCGAAGAGGTTGTTGTAGGCATCGACCCATTTCGCGCGGAGCGCTTCGCGGTTTTTCGCTTGCGGCTGCTGCAGCGCGTTGTCGATATCGGAGCGAAGCCCCTGAAATGTGCCATAGGCCTCGCGGATGTCTTTGACCTCTGCTTCTGCGCCGCGCTGTCCGACGACGGAAAGCTTGGAAAGCGCCGCGTCGAGGGTTGATGCGGAGCGCGCACGATAGCCGGCGACGTCGCTTTGCACCTTGGGCGCGACGACGCCCGGCGTCGAGAGTGCGGTGTAGATGGTGCCGCGCTCCGTGCGAAGATTCTGAATCGCCGCGTACAAATCGTTCGAGATGTCGAGGATGGCCGGAACGCGGCGCGCATGTTGCTGGCTTTCCAGTGCGCTGGCGGCATAAAGGGCAAAGGCGGCCATAAGGGCGGTCGTCATCAGGCCGGTCACTGCCAGAAGCAGGACCCTGATCGAGAGGAAGCGCTTGGTCGGAGAACCGCGCGTCCCGGCTATGCCGTTCGAAGCCAATATCGATCCTGCGCCGTTCCATCCAAGGTGCAACCCAGGCGCCAGAGCGCACCTCGACTGGGCAAAATATACGCGGCAGAACTTAATAAAATTTGGTCCGGAGACGGCGGAAGTGCACGCGTTTAGTTATGTTCTGTTTACCCTGTGTGGGCAGTTGCAGCCGGCGCACCCGGCGCTTTCGTTTGCTAACATCGGCGCCTCGAAGAGGAATCGCGCACGCATGGGCGTTTTTGGCCGGGTTTTATTCGCAACCATCACCGCATTGCCGGCGATTTTTGCGGCGTCGCGCGTCGATGCCGCACCGGCTTCGGAGTTCTACAAGGGCCGGGTGGTGCAGGTTCTGGTCGGCTTCACGGCCGGTGGCGGCTACGACCTTTATGCCCGTGTGCTGGCGCGCCATTTGGGCAAGCATATTCCGGGCAATCCGGCGGTGGTGATTCAGAACATGCCGGGCGCGGGATCGCTGAAGGCGGCCAATTATCTCTACAATGTCGCGCCGAAGAACGGCACCGTGCTGGGCACCTTCGACCGCGGGCTGCCCATGGAGCGGCTGCTCGGCCGGACCGAAGGCGAGCGGTTCGATGCCACCAAATTCACCTGGATCGGCAGCGTCACCGACGAGCCCAGCGTCTGCGGGTTTTCGCGGCGCTCCGGTATCGCGACCTGGCAGGACATGAAGACCAAGCCTTTCAAGGTCGGCGGGGCCGGGGCGACCGCGGACGATGAAATCTATCCCAATGTCCTGAAAGCGCTGTTCCACCTGCCCTTGCGCGTGGTGTCTGGCTATCCCGGCCGTGCCGAGATGGTGCTTTCGATCCAGCGGGGCGAGATCGACGGGCTATGCGGCTGGTCCTGGTCGAGCCTGATGAGCCGCGACAAGCAGCTCTACGACGCCAAGGAAATCCGGGTGCCGCTTCAGCTCGGTGTCGAAGGAAGCCTGTCGCTGCCCGGCGTGCCGCTGGCCGGGGACCTCACGGCCGATCCCAAAGAGAAGGCGGCATTGAAGCTGATCTTTTCGCGGCTCACCATTGCGCGCCCCTTTGCGGCGCCGCCGGGCCTGCCGGCCGAGCGGACCAAAGCGCTGCGCGACGGCTTCGATGCGACCATGATGGACCCGGAATTTCTCGCCGAGATGAAGAAGCTCGCCCTGGAAGTGCGGCCGCAATCGGGCGTTCACGTTGAGCAATTGATCCGGGAAGTTTACACCTATCCCCCGGAGATCGTGAAAATCGCGGCCGAGGCGATAAAGCCCGCGCGGTGAACGATAGACGGCTTGCGAGGGAGGGTTCGATGAAGAGGTTTCTGATCGCGTGTCTCGTGCTGATCGCGGGGCCGGGTTTTGCACAAACGCACGTGCCGGAGATCGCGTTCGATTCGGTTCCGAATTATCCCAATCTTCCGAAGGGGATGAATTTTGGCGAGGTGCCGGGCGTGGCCGTGAACTCCAAGGGCCACGTCTTCGTGTTCACGCGCTCCAACAGCGCCGGTGGTCCGGCCTATGCGCCGACCGCGGCGCAGCTTCTGGAATTCGACGACAAAGGCAATTTCGTCGGCGAGATCGGCAAGGGGCTTTATGCCTGGTCGTTCGCCCATTCGGTGCGCATCGACAAGGACGACAATATCTGGGCCATCGACAAGGGCTCGGACATGATCGTCAAGTTCAATCCGGAGGGGCGCGTGCAATGGGTGTTCGGCCGCCGCAAGGAATCAGCGGATGAAGACACCAAGCCCTGGGAGCATGTGAACCCGCCGCTGGCGCCGATCGACGGGATGTTTCGTCAGCCCACGGATGTCGCCTGGGATTCGAAGGGCAACATCTATATCAGCGACGGCTACATCAATTCGCGCGTCGCCAAATACGACAAGGACGGCAATTGGATGAAATCCTGGGGCACCAAAGGCACTGGGCCGGGCCAGTTCGTTCTGCCCCACGCCATTGCCATCGACCGCAGCGACAATGTCTATGTCGGGGACCGTTCGAACCATCGCATCCAGGTGTTCGACACGGACGGCAAGTTCCTGCGCATGTTTTCCATCGACGTGCCGCCCGATCCGGCGAGCCGCGCGGTTTACGGACCGACCCCGACCGGGGACCGGCTGAAGGAGGTGATCGGCGCGCCCAACTCGATCTGCATCACACCGGGCCAGAACCAGGTGATGTTCGTGGGCGAATCGACCTTTCCGGGGCGCATTTTCAAAGTGGCGCTCGACGGCAAGGTTTTGGGCGTGATCGGCAAATCGGGACGCAATCTGAAACAATTTTCCGGCGCGCACGCGCTGGCTTGCCCATCGGAAACCGAAATCTACGCCGCGGAAACCGCCAATTGGCGGGTGCAGAAACTGATCCTCCACAAATAATGTCCACGCACGAAACCCCTGACGCCTATGAAGCGGCCAAACGCGCTTGGGCCGGCGCGAAGCTGTCGCCGCTTTGGGAAAGCGCGGTGGCGTTTCGCGAACGCGCCGCGGCGCCGCAGGCGTTGTTCTGGCCATGGAGCACGTTGCGGCCGCTGATCGATTCGGCGATTGCGCTGGTGTCTCCGCGCGATGTCGAGCGGCGCGTGCTGATGCTGACCGATCCCACCCTTAACGCGGCGCAGCGGGCGACCACGACCAAGGGGTTGAATGCGGGGCTGCAAATCCTGCTGCCTGGGGAGACGGCGCGGCCCCATCGCCACACCATGGATGCCATCCGTTTTGTGCTGGAAGGCGAGGGCGCGGTCACCATTGTCAACGGCAAGGAATGCCCGATGGCCGAGGGCGATCTGGTGCTGACACCGGGAATGTGCTGGCACGAGCATGTCCATCGCGGAACGAAGCCCATCATCTGGCTCGACGGCTTGAACAGCCCGCTGCACCGTTATCTCGGCACCGCGGAATTCGAGCCCGGCCCGCCGAAGGATCTGATCCCGGCGCTGCCGGAAGCGGCGTTCCAGGTGCCCAACATCCTGCCCGATGGCGATACCGGGGGCGCGCTGCACTCGCCGGTCTTCCGCTACACCTATGCGGCGGCCTCGACCGCGCTCGAGGCCGCGCCGCGTGCGAAAGACGGCTCGCGCCGCGTGCGCTACGTCAATCCGGCGACGGGCGGGGCTGCGATGGGGCTGATGGAGCACGGGCTGGTGCAGCTCGATCCCGGCATCACCACGCTCCCCTATCGCACGACCAGCAATGCGATCTGTGTCGCGGTGGAAGGCCATGGCACCTCCACCATCGGCAATGAAAGCTTTTCCTGGTCACCGAAGGATGTCTTCACCATGCCACAAGGCAATTGGATCACCCACCGCGCAGGGTCCAAGCGCGCACGATTTTTCGTGATGTCCGATGCCCAAGTGTTCGCGCGGCTCGGCCTTCTGAAAGAGGAATTTGGCAACGGGCCGCAACCGGCCATTTGAACGAAAGGGAGACGAAGATGAGAAGCATTGCATTCACTGCCGCTGCCGCAACGCTGGCGTTGTTCGCGGGAAGTTTCGCGAACGCCGCGCAGCAACAGGATTTTTCCAAGGTCGAAGTGAAGACGACCGATCTCGGCCACAGCGTCTATATGCTGGAAGGGGCGGGCGGCAATGTGACCGTGGCCGTGGGCACCAATGGTGTCATCATGGTCGATTCGGAATTCGCGCCCATGCACGACAAGCTGAAGGCGGCGATTGCGAAACTCACCAAACAGCCGGTGCAATATCTCATCAACACGCATTATCACGGCGATCACACTGGCGGAAATGCGGCCTTCGGCAATGAAGGTGCCATCATCGTCGCCCAACGCAATGTGAAGAACCGGCTGGCCAATCCGACGCCGGGCGCCAATGGACAAACGCCGGCAGCGGCCCCCGCGGCGGCGCTTCCCACCTCGGTCTATTCCGACAACATGACGGTGGCGGTCGCCGGCCCGTCGGCGCAGGTGATCCATGTCGCCAATGCGCACACCGACGGCGATTCCTTCGTCTATTTCCCGGAAGCCAATGTGATGGCGGTCGGCGACACCGGCGGCCCGAACCGCTATCCCAACATGGATTTGCGCGGCGGCGGCACCATCGACGGCATGATCGCGGCCTCGCAGGCGTTCCTCGACAAGGCGAATGCGACCACCAAGATCGTGCCCGGCCACGGGCCGCTTTCCACCAAGGCCGATTTCCAGGCCTATCACGACATGCTGGTGGATATCCGCGGCCGCGTCGCGAAATTGAAAGCGGACGGCAAGACCGAGGATCAGGCGGTGGCGGCCAAGCCGCTCGCCGACATCCAGACGCGGATCATGCAGGACGACATGGCGAGCGAGCGTGTCGTGCGGGCCGTTTATGAGACGTTGAAATAACCGCATCAGACAAAGGAGAGATTGCTATGAAGCGCTTCCTTACAGCCTGTGCTGTTGCTGCCCTGGCGTTGACCGCTTCGAGCGCGGTCCCGGTGGCAGACCATTCGGCCGCGTTGGCCGCCGCCGAGACTGGCGATCTGAGAATTTATTGGATCGACGTGGAGGGTGGTGCCTCGACCCTGTTCGTGTCGCCCACGGGTGAATCGCTGCTGTTCGATACCGGCAATCCCGGCAATGGCGACCGCGACGCCAAACGAATTTTCGCGACCGCGCAGAAGGCGGGGCTCACCAAAATCGATCATGTCGTGATCAGCCATTGGCATGGCGATCATGTCGGCGGGCTGGAAGCGCTGTCCAAGATGATTCCGCTGGGCAAGTTTTACGATCATGGCGACGGCGTCGAAGCGGTGGACAAGGCAAGGCACGATGCCTATGTCACGCTAGCCGGCGCCAATCGTAAGATGTTGAAAGCCGGCGACACGATTGGCGTGGGCGCCATTCAGTTTCGCGTCGTTGTTTCGGAAGGGCCGGTGATCGCCAATCCGATCAATGGCGGCGGGCCCAATCCGCTCTGCGCGTCCGCGCCGCAGATGAACCCCGCGCCGCCGGAGAACATCCGGATGGTTGGTCTTGCCGTCACCTACAACAATTTCAAGTTCGCCAGCCTGGGCGATCTCGATTGGACGCGCGAGATGGAAATGGCCTGCCCGGTGAACAAGCTCGGGCACATCAACCTCTACACGATCAACCGCCATGGCGGGCTGGATGATTCCGGAAACCCGGCGCTGCTTGGTGCGATCAAGCCGCAGGTGATCGTGTTGAACAACGGGCCGCGCAAGGGGCTAGGCCAGACCGTCAAGGATGCCAAGCCGACCAACGTGAATTTCACGCCGTATGAAACCAATTCCTATCTGCGACTGGCGAAGAATCCGGGCATCGAAGGCGTCTGGCAGGAGCATCTGTCGATGATCGACAAGGACGCGGCCCACAACACCGCGCCCGACATGATCGCCAATCTCGACGAAGGTGCTGCTGACCAGGGCTATGGGATCAGCGCGGTAGTCGGCAAGGACGGCAAGTTCACCATCACCAATGCCCGCAACGGCTTCAGCAAGACCTACACCGCGCATTAGGATGGAAAATGTTCCTCCCTCGCCGTGACTGCCACGGCGAGGGAGGAACGGGGACCGTTAAAACCTCAGTTCACACGTTGACGCTGGCGGCTCAAGAAACCCAAGAACACCAGCGCGAAACCGAACATCGCGATGCTGTTCGGTTCGGGCACCGACTCGATCACGCCGAAGACACCGTCCGCTTCGCCGTTTGGCCCGGCCGTGAAGTAGATCTTCTGATTGCTGCCCTCGGTGCCGGCGCCTCCGCCCACGACCAGCGACCACAAACCGTCGATCACCAGAGGGTTACCGCCCGGGTCCCTGAGCGTGCCGACGAAGGTATCGGTGGCGAGATTGAAAGCGTTGATCGTGCCGTCGCCGAAATTGCCGACGAGCAGATCGCCGGCGAAGTCGCCAAAGGCGGTGGGGGCCACGGCGAGACCCCAGGGCGCGTTCAACGGGCCTTGCGATGCGATGCGGCCGAGAAAATTGCCTTGCAGGTCGTATTCATCGACGAATCCGAGACCGGCACCGTCCAGCTCGTCCCCGGTGAACGGATTGGATTGCTTGGCATAGGTGACAAAGAGATTGCCGTTCAGCACCTTGATATTGAAAGGTGCGAAACCCGCGGGAATGTTGGGATCGGTGAAATTGCCCGTGAGATTGGCCGCAGCCGCATTGCCCTTGAGCACATCAATGGCGCCGGTGCTGAAATTGGCGGAGTACAAATAGCCGCTTCCTCCAATCGTCGCAAAAGCGGTGCCCTTATAGACATTGGCGGCCGAACCTACCGCCAAGACCTCGGCACTGGTGCCGAGGGTGTTTCGCCATCCCGATATCGTGCCGTCTTCGCTGACGAAGAGAAACGAGTCGCCATTGAACGACCCCGCGACACCGCCACGCGCCACACCGGTGACGCTGCCAGCGCCGGGAATGGTCACCTCAAGCGCGTTTTTCGTGACCGCTCCGGTGTTGGGATCGACCGCGTAAAGCGTGGATAGCCCGGTCCCGTTATCGCCGACCCAGAACGGCGATGTTCCCGACCCGGCAATGCCCCAGGCGTTCTTGAGCGCCGGATCGGTGATCGGTGCGGCACCGGGAATATCGGAAACGAGATTGATGTCGGCAAATGTCGTGGCGCGTGCCACTTCAACACTGCCTGAGACTAAGAGAAGCGCAAGGACGCATGTTCGGTAACCGTGCATCGGTCCCTCCATTGCAGTGCCCCTCTTATGAGCTTCGTTAAGCAAGAATCGCGCCGAAGTTGCAATTCCTGTATAATCAGTAAGTTAGCGTTTGGCCTCGTTTGTGACTGTAAGAATCCCTGACACTTGTGGCGTTCCGAAGCGTCCCGACAGGCGTGTGCGGCCCATGCAAATTGCGAAAAACCAAGGGGAGGAATCGATGAAGAAATTAATAGTTCCGGCCATCATCGTGGCGGCCGGCATGGTGACGGCGACAGCACTTTCATGGGCGGCACAGCCCGAACAGCCTGGCTCAGGCTTCCAGCCCAAACCCTATTTCGAAATGCCGCTGGAGAAGGACCCGACGCGCCAGGTCCGCCTGCAATCGGTCGTGATACCGCCGGGCGCCGGCAACCAATTCCATCGCCATCCCGGCGACCAATGGTGGGCGGTGCAGGAAGGCGAAGTCACCTACACGGTAAAGGGGCAGGCGCCGCGTGTGCTGAAAGCCGGGGACTATATCTATGTCCCGCGCGGCACGATCCACCGCAACCAGAATCTGACGAACCAGCCGGCGCGCTCGATCGAGCTCAACATCACCGACAAGGGCAAGCCGCAAACCGAGCAAGTGCCGAATTAACCGTCCCGCGCAAAAGCGGGACTCGCGGTGCAGCCGCCTGGTATCCGCCTATGGCGAATGGGGAACCGTGCCTTTATGATTCGTCCGTACGCCGCCTTTTTTCGGGAATTTTCATGACGCTGATACTCTCGAATGCCGATATCGAAACCCTGCTACCGATGAAGGACTGCATCGATGTGCTCGAGGATGCCTATTGGGAGCTGGCCCATGGGCGCGGCGTCTCGCGCACGCGGTCGGATTCCTTTGCGCCGACCAAGCGGCCGGACGCGCTCTACAGCCTCAAATCCATGGACGGCATCGTGCCCAAATTCGGCGTCGGCGCGGTGCGCATCAATTCGGATATCGTCACCTGGCCGACCGAAGGCGACAATGAACGCAGGGTGAAAGTGCCGTCCGCACCGAATGGCCGCTATGTCGGGCTGGTGCTGCTGTTCTCGAGCGAGACCGGCGAGCCGCTGGCGATTTTTCCCGACGGCGTCATGCAGCGCATGCGCGTGGGCGCGGCCAACGGGCTGGGCGTGAAATATCTCGCGCGGACGAATGCACGCAAGGTGGCGCTTCTGGGCTCGGGCTGGCAGGCGGGCGCGCAAGCCATGGCCGTGTGCGCAGTGCGCGATATCGAAACGATCTCCTGCTTCAGTCCCAACGCCGAGCACCGTGAAGCGTTTGCGCGGGAGTGGAGCGAGAAGCTCGGCGTGAAAGTGATCGCGGCCGCGACCGCGGACGACGCCCTTACCGATGCGGACATCGTGCTGTGCGCCACCAATACCATCGACAATGTGTTTTTCGCGCGCGCGGTCAAGCCGGGCATGCATATCAGCTCTATCAAGCGCCCGGAGGTGGAGGTCGCTGCCGTCCAGCGCGCCGATATCGTGGTGATCCACAGCAATGACGGCAGTCCGACGCATCTGTTCACCAAGGGCGTCACCATTCCGGAAAAGGCCGAAAACAAAGGCTGGATGCTGGCCGGCGAAATCGCGTTCGACAAATTGCCGACTTTGCCGCAGCTCATCGCGGGTCAGGTCCAGGGGCGCACGCGCGAGGATCAGGTGACCTGTTTCCTCAACAATATCGGGCTGGGATATCAATTCGCGGCGTGCGGCGCGCTGGTCTACCAAAAGGCGCGCGAGAAGGGGATCGGCACCGAGCTGCCCACCGATTGGTTCACCGAGGACGTGCACCCGTGACGGAGTCGTTCGCCGCCCGGTTTCATCGGTTCACGGATGCACTCGTTGCGGTGCTGTCCGCGAAAGGTGTGCGTGGCCTGGACGATATCGCGGCCGCGCTCCAGTTGCTGCTGCGCGATCCCGAATTCGCGCATTTCGCGTTTCCCAACGAGACCATGCGCAAGCGCGTGCTGTTCCATGACCCGCGCACCGATGTCTATGTGCAGGCGCATCTGCAAGAGGCCGGAAAGCGCGGGCGTCCGCACAGCCACGGCGCCTCATGGGCGGTCTATGGCAATATCGCAGGCGACACGGACATGACCGAATGGCGGCGGGTGAATCCGCAAAGTGAGGATCACGCCGTGCTGGAAATTGCATCGCGCTACCGGCTCGGTCCCGGCGATGCGCGAGCCTATCCGCCGCATGTCATTCATTCCACCGAACACCCGGAAAAAGCGTGGGTGATCCGCATCACCGGCACCGATCTGGATGCCATCCCGCGCTTTCACTTCGATGCGAAGAAAGACCGGATGGTGGAACAGGGAGACAGAATCTAACGATTTGTCATTCCCGCAAAGGCGGGAATCCAGGTCTTCAACATTGCTCTGGATGCCCGCCTTCGCGGGCATGACATTGCGTGATCCGTTAGTCTTCCTTTTTCCTGACGCGGCGGATTTCGGTGTTCATGGGTACATCATTGCGCCGCTGCTGCGCGATGATGTCGCCGGTCACCCAATAATCGCCCTTCACCGCGCGCTCGGCCATGACGTCGAAGCGCTCGTCCCATTCGCCGAGCGAAGTGCCGAACCACGGCGCCTGGGGTTTC
>DATLVC010000229.1:0-14042 GCA_035577685.1 Micropepsaceae bacterium
AATCTGGCTTCCGGCGAATGGAACGGGTTCGTGGGCCGTAAGCTCGCAATGGGCGAGTTCCGCGAGCTCCAGCACCCGTTTGCGGCGCCAGGGTTCTTCATCCAGCAATTGCAGCGCGCGCTGAAGCGTGGCGGCCAGATGCGGAGGCGGCGCCGTGCTGTAGATGAAAGGCCGGGATTTGTTGACGAGATAGTCGATGATCTCGCCTTGCGCGCAGATGAGGGCGCCGCTTACACCCAGCGCCTTGCCACCCGTGTGCAGGCTGATCCAGTTCTCGTTGCCGAGTGCTTCGCCGAGGCCGCGCCCCCGCGCGCCAAAAACGCCGGTCGCATGGGCCTCATCGACGACGAGCACGGCATCGTGCCGGCGCGCAAGCGCATTCAGATCTTTCAGCGGCGCGATATCGCCATCCATGCTGTAGACCGCCTCGACAGCGACCAATACGCGCCGCGCGCCCTTTTCGCGCGCCTGGCGGATCATCGACTCGAAGGAATTCGGATCATTGTGCCGCGCCCGATAGCGCGAGGCTGCGGATGCGTGAACGCCATCCTTGACGCTCGCATGGACCCGCTCATCGAAAACCACCGCGTCGTGACGCTCGCCAAGCGTGCTGAACAGCGCGTAATTGGCGATGAATCCGCTGCCCATGAAAAGCGTCTTCTCGACACCGAAAAAACCCGCCGCGAATTCTTCCAGACGTGCATGCGCGTCGTGATGTCCGCGCAAAAGGCGTGAACCGCCCGCGCCGACAAAGCCATCGGCTTCAAGTGCCGCCATCGCTGCTTCCCGCAAGGCCGGATGGCGCGCGAGCCCAAGGTAATCGTTCGATGTGAAATCCACCCCGCCGGGCAATGAAAGCCGGCGCATCCGGTGTGTTTCCCTCAACCGTGCCAGTTCGGCGGCAATTCCGGGGAGGCGCATGCTCAATGCGGACCCGATTCCGAGCCCGGGCCGAATTCCACGCTCTGGTTCATGCGCACAGGCTGCGGGAACAGATCCAGCAAATCGAGCATTTCCGGCGGCATATTGGTGTTGATCGGCAAACCCAGGTCGCGGGCTTCCGGGGCGGTGATGGGATAATCATGGGTCCAGCGCCCGCTGGTGAGTTTGTCGGCGAGCGCACTCGCGGCCTCGGGCGTCATCGGGGCCCGCATCAGCTCGCAGGCCTGGCGCTTCAATTGATCGATCGCCTTCTGGCCGACATCGGCGAAGATCAGAGTCTGGTCGTCGATTTCCGAGAGCGGCTTTTCGCTCGCCACCTTGATGATGGAAGCGGCCGGCATGCCGTTGATCTGCGGATCGATCGGACCGAGCATCGCATGCTCGCTCATGACGATCTCATCGGCTCCAAGCGCGAGCAACGTGCCGCCCGACATGGCGAAGTGGGGCACAAAGACAGTGACCCGGCCCGGATGCGAGCGAAGCGCCCGCGCGATTTGAAGTGCGGCAAGCGCGAGCCCGCCCGGCGTATGCAAGATCATGTCGATGGGCTGATCGCGCGGGGTGGTGCGGATGGCATTCAGGACCTTTTCCGCGTCGTCCATATCGATGTAGCGGGCGATGGGAAAACCGAAGAAGCGCATCGCCTCCTGGCGGTGGATGATTGCGATGACCCGCGATTGGCGCGTTTTCTGGATGGTGGCAATCTTGGCCGCCCGCATGGCTTTCAGCCACCGCGACGCGATAATCGGCTGCAGCGCCAGGAAGACAAACACAAGCCAGAAGAGATTACCGATATTCATAACCGACCGTTCGGACAGTTCCGCAGTGCATCATAGGGACAGTTGCGTGGCTTTGTCCGCGTCGCGAGGCGAGTTTGTTGACGAGGCAAAGACCGTGGCTATGATCCGCCCCTTCCGGTTCGATTTGTAACATGCCCCCGTGGCGGAATCGGTAGACGCGGCAGACTCAAAATCTGTTGCCTTCACGGGCGTGCTGGTTCAAGTCCGGCCGGGGGCACCAGTAAAATCAATGACTTAGCGGAAATCTAGCCTTTGTCGAAGAGACCCGGCGGCGGACTGGTGTCTCGCGAACATTTCCCTCGGTTCGGGTCTATGTGCCGCCCGGTGATTCTCGGGTTCCAATGGGCCCGGCGGGGAATCGCACTCTTGAATAAGCCAGCCTGTGGCCTCATCGTAGGACCGAAAGCGGAGCGCTGGCGTCGTGAGGGCGTAACTGCCGGTCCCATTCGCATTGAAACCGGGCCCCCGAGATAGCGTTCCAAGCGCGTCCGGGAGCCGATAGAAAGAATTGCCATGTCCAATCCCACTGAAGAACGCCGGGATCAGGCGCGCCGGAAAGCGCAGAACCATTTTGCGGCCTCCGAGCAGCGCGACGCGCTCGTGCGCAAGGAGATCGAAAAGGAACGCGCCACAAGTGCTGCGAAGACGGCGAAACTGCGCGCCTTGCGGCTCGCCAAGGAAGCGTCGGAGAAAGAAGCCGCCGACAAGCTTCAGGTGCAAAAACCGGAGCTGAAGACGAAGAAGGCGCGTGCGGCGCGCCCCAAGCGGGCGCCGGGCTATTAGGCCTGGTTTGCCCAGAGTCCAGTCATTGCAAATTTGCCTTGTTCGCTATAGTTTGCCCCTGCGATGGCGTCCCGTCAGATGAAGCGCACCTGTTGACTACTGGACTCGCTTAAGTGCGCGCCTGGCCGAGACAGCCGACCCTTCCAACTGAACGTACGCCCAAAATCGCACCGCTTGGCATGTTGCCAGTGCGGAACATGATAGGAAACGTTCTATGACCATCGGAACCGTAAAGTTCTTCAACGCCACCAAAGGTTTTGGTTTCATCGCGCCGGAAGGCGGCGGCAAGGACGTATTCGTCCACGCCACCGCAGTCGAAGCGGCTGGAATGCGCAGCCTTGTCGAGGGACAACGCGTCTCTTTCGACATTCAGCCCGATGCGCGCGGCGCGAAGGCGACCAATCTGAAGTCGGCCTAAAAAGGCTTATGGATGTGATGCGGCCGGCGGAAGTTCTCCGCCGGCCGTTTCATTTTGCGAAAGCCGAAGCGCTGCGAATGCTTGCGCAGTGCGATTTGTCTGGTAACAAATTCGGGCTCCGTAGCGAATCCGAACCTCGGTCCCTGGCTGGATAAAGGTCGTCTTTGAATTCCACCGTCTCAGACCGCGCCTCCGCGTCTCGTCCTCCTTTGATCGCCCTCATCGTCGCGGCCGCGTTTTTCATGGAGACGCTGGACGGTACCGTGATCGCCACGGCGCTGCCCGATATGGCGCGATCCTTCGGCGTTGGCGCAATCCAGCTCAGCATTTCCATCACCGCCTATATCTTGACGCTCGCGATATTTCTTCCGGCGAGCGGCTGGCTTGCCGATCGCTTCGGCACGCGCACGATCTTCGGCGGCGCGATTGCGGCGTTCACTCTGGCCTCGATTGCTTGCGGCCTTGCTCCGAACTTCAATGGCTTCATTGCTGCGCGCATTGCCCAAGGTGCGGCAGCAGCGCTGATGTCGCCGGTCGGACGTCTGGTGGTGCTGCGCGCCACCGAGAAGCGCGATCTCTTGCGTGCCGCGGCCATCACCATATGGCCGGGATTGCTGGCGCCCGTCATCGGCCCGCCGCTCGGCGGTTTCATTTCCACCTATGCGAGTTGGCGGGGAATTTTCCTTCTGAACGTGCCGCTCGGCATCGTCGGGGTTCTGGCGGTCCTTCGTTATGTCCCGCAATTCCAGCAGGATGAGAAACGCCCCTTCGACCTCGTGGGATTTTCGCTGTCCGGCCTTGCGCTTGGCACGCTCATGTATGGTTTTGATCGCGTCGGTGTGCGCGAATGGTGGTCCGCAGCGGCGTTGATCACGACGGCTATCGCGCTCGGATGGATGGCGGTCAGGCACTTGGAACGGCACGAACATCCCCTGGTCGAACTCTCCGCGATGCGTGTGCAGTCCTTTTCCGTAGGGGTGTGGACGGGAATCCTGTTCCGCATGGCGGTCGGCGCGACACCTGTCCTCTTGCCGTTGATGTTTCAGCGCGGTTTCGGCATGACCGCCTTCGCCGCCGGTGTCCTGACGTTGGGCTACGCGATCGGCAACATCGCCATGAAGCCGCTGACCAGCTGGATTCTCCGGCACTTCGGCTTCCGCGCAACGCTCGTCGCCGATACGCTCCTTTCCAGTCTCTGCATCGCGTTCTGCGGATTTCTTTCGCCCGGAACGCCGGTGTGGCTGACCACGCTGCTGTTGATTCTGACCGGCGGCTTCCGCTCCCTAGGATTGACGGGGCTGTTCACGCTTCCCTTCGTCGATGTTTCGCCGGCACAGCGCACGGCTGCGAACACGCTCTCCAACATCACATGGCAAGTCGGCATCGGCCTGGGCGTCGCCTTCGGAAGCATCGCGCTTCAAGCCTCGCTACTGTTGCGCGGCGCGGATGAGGATGTGCTCAATGTGCTCGATTTTCGCTTCGCCTTCGTGGCGGTTGCGCTCATCGGGGCGGCTGCGCTGCCCGGCTTTCTCAGCCTGTCCCCTCATGCCGGCGCGGAGGTGAGCGGCCACCGCCCACGCGCGTCGGCGCCGGCGAAAGGCTAGCCCCCTTCCCGCACCAGGGCGTCAGGGCGGGCCTGCGCCCGTATCGGCAGGGGTAGCTTCAGCATTCGCGCTTTGCCAGGACCATCCGCCGCCCGTCCCTTCCTTCAGCTTCGGCACCGCGCTGCGCGCGAGCGACCATGCTTCCGCCGGATTTCGTGCAAGACGGCACAGCGGCGAATCGCGAGTCCAGGTCTCGTAGAAATTCCAGTTCTTGCCGGAATCATTGTTCAGGAAGACGTGGGGAATCCCCAGCAGCAGACAGAATATATGGCCGTGCAGGCGGTCCGTGATCACCACCCGGCCCAGCGACAAAATATAGAGCGCCCGAGCGATGGTGGCTTCTGCGCGCGCATCAAAATCCAGCCTCTGATAGGCGAGGCGCGCTTCCTCATTTTCGAAGAACAGCGAATACCAGTCGGTGAGGAACACCGTGGGCGGTCGCTGCTTGACCACGAAATTGATCTCGACCCCGTCGGGGAAGCGCGGCAGCACATATTTCTCGGCCCCTTGCGAGGCGAGCCTTGCCGCGACTTCGGTCTGGTCGTTGGCGCGTTCCTGATCGGTCCGGGCGATCCAGACGATGTCATAGACGGCTTCGCGCGGACGGGTTTGCTCTCCCAGCATGAACGCCATGTCTGGCGCCAATTCCACCTGCACCGTCTGCCCGAAATAGCGGGTGAACATATGTTGAGCAACCACGCCGCGGGCGAACAACGTCACATCGGGATGTCCGGCCAGAAAATCGGCGGTGCGCTGCAGATAATCATTGTCGAGGAACGTGACCTGCTGCGGAAAGATGACCACCCGGTTTTTCGGAAAATCCTGCAATACGCGCAAACGGAATTCGTGATGCAGCGGGTACCGGTCGCCGAAATTCCCGCCACCCTGCATTAAAATTGTGCCGTTGCCGATCTTCGCGGCCATCACGTCGCGATCGTAGCTTTGCACCGAACATGCATAAGCGACATTGGCCCCGAGCTCTGCGAGAAGCTTTCGTTCGCCGAGCCAGATCGCGTGATCGCCGCAGTTCGTCGAATCCGGAAAATCCACCAGGGCCATGGGGCGGTCGCGCGGGATAAGCGGGGCGAATTTCGCGCGCAATTGTTCGATGTAGAGATTGACCAAATTTCCGCTCGTCATCCCTTCGCTACCTGCTTGTCATGCCGGCCGTCGCTCCCGGCCGCCCGTATCTTTGCCCCCAACGCTTTTGTCGCCGTCCGTTCGGCCTGTTGCAAGCATTTTCGCGGTTCTTGGTTTCGCCCGCCGATACAAAATTTGACGCGTCTGCGGCTACGGACCAGTATCGCCGAGGCGCCCGGCATTTTTCAGCTTTGAAATCTCAGCGTTGTGCAGCGGGCCGGGACGCATTTGAGGTGGTTATTGATGGAAGCCCTTTTTATCGGCCAGACCTATATCGACGTGACATTTCTCACCGATCACATCCCGACCGGCGACGACAAGCACGTGGCCAGCGACTATGCGGTCTCGTTTGGAGGCAATGCGGTGACGGCGGCATTTTGCTGCGCGCGTCTCGGCATTCCGCCCGATCTCTTGACCTCCGTGGCGGACGATTGGCTGGGCCGCATGTTCCTAGACATGGCGGCGAAATATCAGATCTCCGTCCATGGCCGCAAAGTGCGGCGATCGTCGCTGTCCTTCGTGATGCCCAAGGACGGCAAGCGTGCCATCGTGCGCTGCCGCGATGACGATTATCTCCATCCGTTTCCGCCGCTGAATCTCACGGGTTGCCGCGCCCTCCATCTCGACGGTCACCAGACCGACGCGGCGCTGCATTACGCCAAGGCCTGCCGGCAGGCCGGGATTTTCACATCGCTGGATGGCGGCGGCGTGCGCAGCAATACCATGGAGCTTTTGCCGTTCATCGATGTGGCTGTGGTGTCGGAACGCTTTTGCGAGCAATTGGAAAGTTCACCCGCTGAAGTGCTTGCCCTGCTCAAGGAGAAAGGCTGCCGCATCGGCGGTGTCACCATGGGTGAGCGTGGGCTTCTTTGGTATGACGAAAAAGGCACGATGGCGACCATGCCGGCTCTGGCCGTGCCACGCGAGCAAATTGTCGACACCAACGGCGCCGGTGATGTGTTTCACGGTGCCTATGTCTATTCGCGCATGGTCCATCCGGATGCGTCATGGGAAGCGCATTTCCATTTTGCGCGCGCGGCCTCCGCGCATGCCATCCGCTATCTCGGCAATGAAGCGCGGTTGCCCACGCCGTTCGACGTTGAGACGACGGACAAGCGTTATCGTTCGGTTACCACGGTGCCGGCGTAGCCTATTCGCCCGGAATGGGCTGAATCTGGAGGGCGCCCGCGCGGGCCCGGCTCAGCGAGAAATCCTTCGCGATCAGCACATAGAAGGTCGGCACCACGAACAGCGTGAACAGCGTGCCGATCGAAATGCCGCTGAAGATCACAAGTCCCATGGCAAAGCGCGCGACCGCGCCCGCGCCGGTTGACAACAGCAGGGGAATGACACCCAGCACCATGGCCGCAGTGGTCATCAGGATCGGGCGCAGCCTTATGCCAGCCGCCACTTCCACGGCCTCGCGCTTGGCATGGCCTTCGCGCTGGAGCCGGTTCGCGACGTCGACGATGAGTATCCCGTGCTTGCTGATGAGGCCCATCAGCGTGACAATACCGACCAGCGTATAGATATTCAGCGTGGCGCCGCCGAATTGCATCATGGTCGGGAAAAACACATGCAAGCCGCCGATCAAGTGCATCGCAGCCATAGCGCCCGCGATCGACATCGGCACTGATATGAGGATGATGAGCGGATCGCGGAAACTTTCGAAGAGCGCCGACAAGACCAGGAAGATGATCACCGCCGCGAAAAGCAGCAGCGTCAGGAAGCCGCTCGATTCCTGAATATATTGCCGCGACGTGCCGGCATAGTCGATAATATAGCCTTCTGGAAGCGTCTGCTTGGCGACCTGCTGCAGATAGGTCAGCGCATCGCCCTGGGTCATGCCGAAGCCTGGCGCCAGATTGATCGTGGCCGCGTTAAGTTGCTGGAAATGCGCGACCGATTCGGGCGTAGTTTTGGTGGTGATGCGCGCGATCGTGGAAAGCGGCACAAGGGCGCCGTTTGCCGCGCGAATATAGTAGTTGAGGATTTGATCAGCATTGAGCCGGAAGGGCTGATCCGCCTGCGCCATCACGCGGTAGGAGCGGCCCTCCATGCTGAAATAATTGACGTAACCGCCGCCCAGCATCGCCGAAAGGGCGTTGCCCACATCGCTCATCGAGAGACCCATCAGCGAGGCTTTGTCACGATCGATGTCCACCGTCGTTTCGGGCCGGTCGATTTTCAGATCGGTATCGACAAAGAAGAATCGCTTGCTATTGCGCACTTCGGTGAGGAATTTCTGAACCGAATCGTTGAGGCGGTCGAAAGGCTGGGTGGTGCTGATGATAAATTGCACCGGCGCTCCGAAGGTGCTCGGCAACGGCGGAGGCTGGGAGACGAAGAAATTGTTGAACGGCGGAAACTGCGTGACCTCGCTCTGAACCGCCTGCTGAACCTGAACGGAATTTTCCGTGCGTTCGTTCCAGGGCTTGAGCGCAAAGAATTTCCGCAGGGCATTGGGCGAATCCATCTGGAAGATGAAATCGATGGCCGGATTCGATTTCAGCTTGTCGTAAACGGCGGCCGAAAACTCCGTGTATTGCGTAACCGAAGCGGTGGGCGTTCCGGGGCCGAAGGCGAAAATGAACCCCTGGTCTTCCTGGGGCGCGAGTTCCTGCTGCGTCGTCATCCACAGCGCCGAGGTGCCGATGATGACGATGACGGCAAACGCGATGGTGACCGGCAAATAATTCAACACGCCGTTCAGCCGCCGGCTATAGAAACCGGCGAGGGATTCGAACCGCCTATCGATAAAACGCGTGATCCGCGCCTGAAGGCCGCGGTCCTGCTCATCATGCGGCTTCAAGAGCAACGAGCACATCATCGGCGACAGAGTCAGCGCTACGATCGTGGAGATAACGATGGTGCCCACCAGCGTGAAGGCAAATTCGATGAACAGCGCGCCGGTCAAGCCGCCCTGGAAGGCAATGGGAAGGTAGACCGCGATCAGAACGGCAGTCATCGCAATAATCGGCCCGCCGAGCTCCCGCGCCGCCTGAAGCGCGGCATCGAAAGCCCGCGCACCCTCATTGATATGGCGGTGCACATTTTCGACCACGATGATCGCGTCGTCGACGACAAGTCCGATGGCAAGCACCATGGCCAGCAGCGACAGCAAATTGATCGAGAAGCCCAGCACCAGCATCATGATGAAAGCACCGATCAGCGATAGTGGAATCGCAACAATCGGAATCATGACGCTGCGCAGCGAACCCAGGAACGCGAACACCACCAGCATGACAATGAGGAGCGTCTCGATGATCGTGCTTTCCACCTCGTTGATCGCCGAATTCACGAATTGGGATGCGTCGTAGAGAATGGCGCCCTCAAGTCCCTGCGGCAGCTGCGAGCGAATTTGCGGAAAGACGTCATGAATCTGCTTCATCACGTCGAGCAGATTGGCATCGGGCGCTATGTCGATCGACATCGCAATGGAATTCTGACCGTTGTAGGAGATATTGGTGTTGTAATCCTCCGCGCCGAGCACAACGGTGGCGACGTCGGAAAGCCGCACGATCGCACCGTTCGCCTGCTTGATGATCAAATTGCGGAATTCGTCGAGCGAGTGGAGGTCGGTGGAGGCCGTGAGATTGACCTGCACCATCTGGCCCTTGGTGCTGCCCAGGCCCGAGATCACGTCATTGGTGGCGAGCGACTGATTGACGTCGGCGGCGGTCAGGCCATAGGCCGCGAGCTTGGCGGGATCCAGCCACGCGCGCAGCGCGAAATTGCGCGCACCGAACAGGTTCACCGTCTGCACACCGGGCACGGCCTGCAATTTGGGCTGCACCACCCGGACCAGATAGTCGGTGATTTGGTTCGGTTGCAGCACACTCGATCGAAAACCGAGATACATCGCGGAGATCGCCTGACCGACCTGCACCTGTAAAGCCGGCTGCTGCGATTGCGGCGGCAAATGGTTGAGCACCGAGCTTATCTTGCTGGTGATTTCCGTTACGGCGCGGTTGTAATCGTAGTTCAGCCTCAGATTGACCGTGATCGTGGACAGGCTGTTGGTGCTGGTCGAGGTGATGTAATCGATGCCATTGGCCTGGGCGATCGCGTTTTCCAAGGGCTGCGTAATGAAGCCCGCGACCACGTCGGGATCGGCGCCGTAATAGGCCGTCGTCACCGTCACGACGGCATTTTCCGTGCGCGGATATTGGCGCACGGGCAAAGACAGAGCCGCGCGCAATCCGATAACGAGAATCACGAGGCTGACGACGGTTGCCAGCACCGGCTTCTTCACGAAAATATCGGTGAAGTTCATCCCTTCGCCTCTATTCTTCGTGCGGGTGCGGATTTGGGTCGTTTGTCGGCGTGACCGCGTTGTTCACGATCAGCGGAGCGCCGTTCTGCAGCTTGGCCTGCCCGGCGCTCACGACGATATCGCCTTCCTTCAGCCCGGACAATATGGCGATCTGATCGCCGCGCGTGGCGCCCGTCGTTACAACGGTCTGCTGCCCGGTGAGAATGTCTTTGCCCGCAGGGTCTTTTCCCTGTTTCACCACATAGACCACGTTGCCATATGGGTTGAACGTGATGGCCGCCTGCGGCAGCGTGATGAAACGCTGCTTCACGCCGGTCGTGATTTCCGCCGTCGCAAACATGCCGGGCAGCAATTTGTGGTCACGGTTCGGCAATGTGGCGCGCACCGAGACATTGCGTGTCGCGGGATCGACCTTCGGGTCGATCGTCGTAATCCGTCCGGGGAAATTGATGGTTGGATAGGCGTCCACTTTTGTGGTGATCGTCTGGCCGGTTCTGATCTGCTGAAGCTGCTGCTGCGGCAGAGAGAAATCGATGAAGATCGGGTCAAGCGCCTGCAGCGTGACCACCACCGTGCCCGGGTTGATGAATTGGCCCGTATTTACCGCGCGTATACCGAGATGACCGGCGAAGGGCGCAAGCAAAGTCTTCTTGGCGACGATGGCCTGTTGTTCGGCGACCTGAGCCTGCAGCGACTTCAAATTGGCTGCGGTCACGTCGAACTGCGCCTGGCTGATGAGCTGGCGTTCGAGCTGCGACTGGTCGCGATTGTAATTTGTCTGGGCCAAATCGCGCGCCGCCTCAAGCGTGTGCAGCTTGGCGACATCGTCGGCGTCGATCAACCGGATGAGCCGGGCCCCGGCAGCAATATCGCGGCCGGAGTCGAAATCGACTTCGTCCACGATGCCGGCCACTTCCATCGACAAATCGGCGCCCTGTACGGGTTTGAGAGAGCCGACGATTTGGATGGCGGGCTGCCATTCCTCAAACTGCGCCGTGGTGGTCGACACTGTCGCGGGCGGCGGCGCCGGAAAACCTTTGGCCGTAAACGCGATGATCGGAAACGCGAAAATTGCCGCGAACAGCGCAGCGGCCAAAAGCACGACCACAATCATCCACAGCCATAAACGCCTGCGGCGCGGTGGCCGCTCTTCCACCAGAAGCTCGGGACGTTCAGGCCGGTTCATGGAATTCTTGCAAGCCCCTTCGGATCATGAAACTCGGGAGCATCCTGCCGGTTCCACCAGCCGCCGCCAAGTGCCTGAAATAATGCGACGGTATCGGCGAAGCGGTTGGCTTGTGCAATCACGAGCGCAATCCGCGCTTGCTGATAGGTGCGTTGTGCATCGAGCAATGAAAGATAGGCGATGGCGCCGGCCTGGAACCGCTCTTGCGTGATTTCGAGGGCTTGTTCAGCCGTCTGCTCGGCATAAAGCTGCGTTTTAACGTTTTCAGCGTCGAGTTGAAGCGCGGATAGCACATTGGCCACATTGGCAAACGCGTTGAGCACGGTGCCGCGATATTGTGCAGCCGAGCGATCGAACACGTCATAGGCCGCACGCTGCTGCGCGCGAAGCGTGCCGCCGCGGAAGATCGGTGCCGTCAGTCCGGCAATAACGCTCCAGCCGGTGTCTGCGCCGGTGAAGAAATCGCCGACCTGAAAAGCGCTGTCGGTCAAGCTGCCCGTGACGGTGAATTGCGGGAACAAATTGGCGGTGGCAACGCCAATCTGGGCGCTTGCATTATGAAGCAAGGCTTCGGAGGCGCGGATATCGGGGCGCTGCTCGATCAGGCTGGAAGGCAGGCTCAGCGGCAAATCGACAGGCAATTGCAAATCGGCGAGCTCAATATTCGGGACCGGACCCTCCGAGGGATAGCGTCCGGTCAGAATAACGAGCGTATTGCGCACCTGCTCCAATTGCTTCTGAACCGGCTGCAGACTCGCCTGCGTGGCAGCGAGCTGCGATTGCTGGGCCAGCACGTCGCCGCGGGCCACCGCGCCCAACTCAAATTGCTGATTCAGCAGATCGAGTTCTTGGGCCTGGGCGGTGATGATGTCTTGAATCGCCGCGATCTGCGATGACAGCGAGGCTTCCTGAATCGCCGCCGTGATCACATTGGAGGTCAGCGTGAGATAGGTTGCCTCGAGCGTGAAACGCGAATTTTCCTCGAGCGCGCCCTGGGCCTCGATCGAGCGCTGAACGCCGCCGAAGGCGTCGATCAAATAAGACACGCTGACCGATGCATTGAAAAGGTCCAGCGTATTGCGTGTGGTTGTCGATTGCTGGCGTCCGACCTGGCCCGTGCCATTGACCTGCGGAAACAGCGCGCCTTGCTGGGCGATGACGTTCTCATGCGCCTGGCGCAATGTTGCTTGCGCGGCGTCGATATCCGGATTGGCCCTTAGGGCCTGTGTCACCAGGTCGTTCAGCAAGGGTGAGCGGAACAGGGTCCACCACTCGCCGGGCACATCGTTGTCCTGCAGGAAGCGCTGCGCATCGCCTGCGATGGGCGTATCGGCCGAGACCGTTGCCGGGGGCAGGGGAGCCGCCGTGTAGGCGGTCACTGTTGGCGCTGTCGGCCGGAGGAAATCAGGGCCCAGGACGGTGCAACCCGCCAGGCTCGCCGCCGCTGTGGAGGCCAGAAGAACTTTGGAAATAGAGCTATAAATAGAATCGCGCACGCCTGCATTCCCTCAATTTGCATCTGTCCTATAGCCGAAAAATGCTTAATCGCCGACCCAAGCCTTGGCTGAAAAGCGACGATTCCCGGCCAGCTTTCGCCGAATTGAGCGAGGAAGTCACGCTGCTTTTGGAAACTAGAAAGTTCCCTATTTTTTGTCAATTGGCCATATACTGCGTCCGAAGAACATTTTGATGACTCTTAAGGCTGCTCTTGGCGGGAACCAGGTCAATGGGAGACAGGGACGATTTTTCCCCGGGCAGCGCCGCCGACCTGCTGACAATCGGCGGTTGCACGCAAGACGGCGGCCGTTTGCGGCTGCGGCGCGGGCGTCCTTGCCAGATCGCCGAGCCCGAACGCCGGCAGCTCCTTCTCGACGCCGCCGAAAGCATGTTTCTGGAATTGGGCTATGGCACAGCGAGCATGGACGACATTGCCCGGCGGGCCGGAATGTCCAAGAAGACTCTTTATCGTCTCTTCGAAACGAAAGAATCGCTGTTCGCCGCTGTGATTGCCGCGCGCCGCGCCGTGCTCGACACAATGATCGCCGGCACCGCCTGCGCAGACGGGGACACCCCCGATGAGGTTCTCCGTTCCTTTCTCGGCAAGGTGGCGCGATTCGTTCTCGCCCCCCGGCAAGCGGCGCTTTATCGGCTGGTGATCGCCGAATCGCTTCGCACGCCCGAACTCGCGCACGCTTTTTATGATGAGGGACCTTGCAAAGTCCGGGCGGTGCTCGAGCAATGGCTCACCCGGCAACATCAAAGCGGGGTGCTTCATGTTGCCGATGCACAACGCGATGCGGGAATGGTTTGCTCCATGGTCATAGCGGAGCTTCAGATGCGCCTTCTCGTCGGCGAACTGCGCGCGCCCGACGACGCGCAGATCGAAGCGACGGTGAATCGTGCGGTGGATCTTTTTCTTCACGGCGCGCGAGCGCGCGGCGATGACAAAAAAACGGCCGGACAGGAACGGGGCTAACGTCCTGTGCCGGCCAGGAATCCGGTTCGCACTATTTTGGTTTTACGCCTGCGGCCGGATCATTCTGAGAGCGTGCGACGATTATTGCGTGACGGGACTGCTTCCGCCGCCGAGAGATGCCTGATTGGATGCGTTGGCGTTGCCGGTGCTCGCCGCGGAGGCGCGGTTGAGTTCGACGGTGATTTGGCGTTCGTTGGTGTCGACGCGTGTCATGGCGGCTTGGTTCAAGCCGCGGGCCGGAGTCGATTTGCTTTGGACGCTTCCCAGGAAGCCGGGATTCGCCGTGGCATTGCTCGCGGAAGGTCCGGTTCCCGCGGTCGTTCCGATGTTTGAATTGACGCTGCGATTTGCTGGGGCCGTTGGGTCCGGGATCGCGCCGGCCGTTCCAGCCGGAGCTGTGCTGCCGCCCGCGGTGAT
>DATLVC010000230.1:0-2688 GCA_035577685.1 Micropepsaceae bacterium
CCGGACGGCGATTCCCAGGCTTTCGCCTTCGGCAAGGGGCGCAATCTTTATGCGCTGTATCAGAAGCGGCTGAAGGCGCTGAACGCCGCCGATTTCGGCGACCTGCTTCTGGAGCCCATCGCGATCCTGCGCGGCAATCACGAAATCCTGGACGATTATCAGCATCGCTTCCGCTATATGCTGGTGGACGAATATCAGGACACCAATGTCGCCCAATATTTGTGGCTGCGGCTGCTCGCAGGCGCCAACAAGAACATCTGTGTGGTGGGCGATGACGATCAGTCGATCTATGCCTGGCGAGGCGCGGAAGTGGAAAACATCCTGCGCTTCGAGCGCGATTTTCCCGGCGCCAAGGTAATCAAGCTAGAGCGCAATTACCGCTCCACCGCGACGATCCTGGGGGCCGCGTCTGGCCTCATCGCCGCCAACCGCGCGCGGCACGGCAAGACGCTGTGGACCGACACCGGCGCCGACGGCGAGAAGGTGCGTGTGCAAGGCGTGTGGGATGCCGAAGAGGAAGCGCGCAACGTCGCGTCCGAAGCGGAAAATCTGCACCGCAAAGGCCAACCGCTGGGACAGATGGCGGTGCTGGTGCGCGCCTCCTTCCAGATGCGCGAATTCGAAGAACGGTTCCTGGCGCTCGCTCTGCCCTACCGCGTAATCGGTGGCCCGCGTTTCTACGAACGCGCGGAAATCCGCGACGCGCTCGCTTATTTGCGCGTCATCGCGCAGGGCGACGACGATCTGGCCTTCGAGCGCATCGTCAACAAGCCCAAGCGCGGATTGGGCGATGCCACCATCCAGGCGCTGCACAATCATGCGCGCAGCGTGAACGTGCCGCTGTTTGCCGCCGCCGTGGAGCTCTCCGAAACCGACGAGCTGGCGCCCAAAGCACGTGCGGCCCTGGCGGCGCTGACGCGTTCCTTCGAACGCTGGCGGCAACAGGCGGCACATCTTCCCCATACCGAATTGGCCGAGATGGTGCTGGATGAATCCGGCTATACGGACATGTTGAAAGCGGACAAATCGCCCGAATCCGCCGGACGATTGGAAAATCTGAAAGAGCTTGTCCGCTCCATGGAAAATTTCGAATACCTGACCGCGTTTCTGGAACATGTCTCCCTGGTGATGGAGATCGAGCAGAACGATGGCGGCCCCACTGACCGTCTCAATCTGATGACGCTGCACGCGGCCAAGGGGCTGGAATTCGAAACCGTGTTCCTGCCGGGCTGGGAGGAAGGGCTATTCCCTTCACAGCGCACGCTCGATGAAAAAGGCACTGCGGGTCTCGAGGAAGAACGCCGTCTCGCTTATGTCGGCATTACCCGCGCGAAATCGCGTGTGTTCGTCAGCTTCGCCGCGAACCGGCGCGTGCATGGCCAATGGCAGAGCGCGCTGCCCTCGCGCTTTATCGGCGAACTGCCGCCCGCCCATGTCGACAATGTCGCCGGTGAAGGCTTTTACGGCAATTACGGCGGTGGCGGATTCCGCGACAACAATTCCGGCTATGGCACCCAGGCCTTCGACAGCACCTATTCCAGCCCCGGCTGGCGGCGTGCCCAGGCGCAGCGCGGTTCGTCTTCGCCTTTCGCGAATGCGCATGAGGGCGCGCGCGGCCGCTCCAGCGTGATCGAAGCCAAAGCGCGCGTGGTGGCGACCGCCGATACCGGCACGTCAATGTATGGCGTGGGCGAGCGCGTGTTCCATCAGAAATTCGGCTATGGCCGTGTTGTCGCGGTGGAAGGCAACAAGCTGCTGGTCGATTTCGACAAGGCCGGTTCGAAGCGCGTCATGGACGGCTTCGTGGGCAAGGCCTAGTCAAATCCCTCGCTGTCATGTCCGCGAAGGTTTTCTTGCGGAAAAAATTTTCGGCTCACGGACGCTCGCCTGCTGGATGGGTCCCCGCGCAGGCGGGGACCGAGCCGGCCATGACACATTGGACTAAACCCCAAGCACAGGCATCAATTGGGCGCAGCCGGCGAAGTGCAGGAAATAATTGCGCGCATAGCATTCCTGCACGAAGCGCTGGATTTCCGCCGCAGTCGTAACGCGCCCGCTTCCCGTATTGGCTTGCAGAAACAGCCACCACACCAGCGCATTGAACCTCGGATCGATCCAATGCTGGAGCTGCCCGCGCAGAATCTCATGCGAGAGAAACCGCATCTCGTAATTCCAGCCGGCGTCCTCATAGGCGTGATAAACATGCTCCAACATCGCTCGATGATGCCGGGGCGACATCACCATCACGCCGGTCTGCACAATATGCGCCTGGCCGCCGGGCAACCCCAGGGCCGCATGCCACGCGCCCGCGTCACACCAGCCCTGCCAATAGGATTTGCCGCCCAGTTCGGCGGTTTGCGGCGCAGCGGCGATTACCCCTTTGAGGATGGCCTGCCGGACATCCGGCGATGGGTAGCTGTGCTCGTCGGTCACCCCAATCCACTCGGGCGGCACCCCATCGGCGACACAAGGCGCCGCGGGATTGAGATAGATGTCGGAATCGATCCAGACGACCCGTTCATATTCGCTCATTCCGGGCACCCCCAGGGTCAGGCATTTCTGCCAGGCGGGGCTGCGCTTTTGCGCCCGCTCGCTGGTATCGAGCGGTTCCTTGATGACGATCAGATTGAAGCCGTGCCGGTCGGCGTAAACGGCCCAATTCCGCCGGCAGAGCTGCTCGAACCGTTC
>DATLVC010000231.1:0-5795 GCA_035577685.1 Micropepsaceae bacterium
TTCGGCCCGGTGATGTTGATTTGGTTTCTGGTAATCGCGCTGCTCGGCGCTGCCGCAATTGCCCACCATCCGACGGTCATAGCCGCAATCGATCCCCGCTTATGCCATGCCGAGCGACTTGAGCTGATCGATCATTGGCCGGTCCCTTTCCAGCTAGGGCTGATATATGCGCATATGCGAGCGGACGGATGTGTTTTGTCATCCGACAACGTCCGGCAACAGCCACCTTTTAGAAGGGGTGTTTTTGGGGGTATCTCAAGCGAACTGAGGTCAAAAATCCCTAGAATTCTTGGCGTTTTCTCGTCCATTTCGAATCCGCCCCGGGGAGCCAGATAATCAACAACTTGCACCGCTTTATTAGACTCGTTAGAGCTGCCATTTAACGTTTGTATAATGTCAGGAACGCAGCCAGCAGCTCTTGCGAGGTTTGGTCCGGGTCGGCCTTCAAGCAATGAAGCATTTCTGCCCCAATTGGCTTCAACTGGATCAGGGCGACGACGAGCCACGAGTTCAGCTACTGAGCCTCACTCACACCCCGCGCCGCTAAGCTGCCGCGCGCTTCAGTGCTCCAGTGCCCGGCCACGCGCTGCCAGTGCGGTCCCACTGGCTCCCATCGGTCTGCAACCCAGCGAGCCCCCCGATGTTCGAGAAGATACGTTCCGGATACCCAGTGATACGAACGGTCCTTCCACTCCCAATATCCTGGTGCCCAGATATAACCGTCGCGCGGCTCAAACCGCTCAACACGCGCTGGCGGGGGTGCGACATCGCTAGCGATCTCCGCTCCAATACTCGGCGTTGTCAGCACAACCATAAACATCGCGGGAAGGTTCAGTGCGGTCAGCAAGTTCTTTGAAAATCGCTTCATTAGATTACTCCTCCGATAGCGGATAGCTGTATATCGAGGTGCTCCGATATTGTGTACCGGTTCGCATACAATATGCCTCATCCCGGCCCGGAGTCAATAATAATATGCGAAATAGTACATAATGGGCCGATCTCATGGTCGACTTCCATATCCCGTGATTGGGGAACCGCCAAACCGCGCTGCAGTGCGGCGTTTACAGAGCGCTGCGGTCCGTCGGCTGCCTTGTGGTCACGCGCGCGTGTCCCGTGTGCAAATTGAATTGAGCGCAGCGTTTATTGTGGCCCTGAGCGACTTGCGGGTCGCGCCCACTCTAGCTTGAATCGCCAGTAAATAGAGCATCGCGGAGGCGACCTGTCCTAACTCGTCAGGATTTGCATCCGCATTGACTTCGCCGTGCTGTTGTCCCAGGGCGATCCGCGCGGCAAGCAACCGGTCAAGTCCTTGCACAGTCTCAGCTAGGGAAATTCGCAATTCCGAGTTGGCGACGGCTTCGGTTAGGGCCGTTCCGATCATGAAGCAGCCGCGGGCCGCAGTCTTGCCAGAGAGATAGATCTCGATGGCGCGCTCATAGAAGTCACGAAGAGCTTGGCGCAGCGGCCGCTTTTCGGCGAACACCCCTTTAATCGCGGCGCGTACACCCGCTCGATAGTGATCGAGGGCCTGGCGATAGAGCGCCTGCTTGTCCCCGAAAGCCGCATAAATGCTCGGCCTGTTCATGTCCATGGCTCGACTCAGATCGTCGAGCGATGTGGCCGCATAGCCCCTGTCCCAGAAGATGTCCATGGCGCGCGTCAGTGCAATCTCGGGATCATAAGCTCGAGGTCGGCCGCGTTTCCGTTGAGATTTTTGTGCCATTTCAAAGAATTAGTCGTGACCAACATTCTTGTCACGGAACACGATAGCATTATTATGCGGTATGGTACAAATAATATGGCCGAAAGAGATTTGGGTCGCGCCTCCGTGCGATGTCTCGCAAATGTTTCCCAGACAACTGCTCTGACAATGCTGGCGCGAATTCGCGCGGCTGGAATGCTCACAGAGGATGCATTCTCCAGCTTGAGTCCGGAAACGCACGGTGCCGTTGAATTGCTGCTGCGCGCCCGGTGAGTCTTCGTTATGACCACCCGCTCGCGATTCGCCAACTCCCTCGCGCAAAACGCAGTCCCCTCCTAATCGCCCAGCCCCTGCCGAAGGTCGTGCTCGCGGTTATACTGCGTGAAACCAGGAGTGCATATGGTCCCGCCGCCATCGGCATCGGAGCCCAACTCTGCAGCAACCCTCGCAGGATTGCCTCGCTGGCTGGCATTCTCGCTCTTGACCATTGTCTGCTGGGGCGCGTGGGGCGCGGTGTCGAAGGTGGCCGCCGACGGCGTCGATGCCAACACCAACCAGATTTTCTTCACGCTCGGGCTCCTGCCACTCATTGTCTATGTCGCCCGATCGCCCAGGCTCAAGGGCGGCGCTAAGCGCAGAGCCGGGATTGGCTGGGCGTTCTTGACCGGTATCCTGGGGGGAACGGGAAACATCGCTTTTTTCGGCGCGCTGAGGGTGGGCGGAAAGGCATCCGTGGTCGTGCCCGCAACCGCGCTCTTTCCGGTGGTGACCGTGATCCTGGCGTTGAGCTTCCTGCGGGAACGCCTCGGCCGGGCGCAGATAGCGGGCCTAGCCATCGCGCTGGTGGCGATTTACCTGCTGAGCACAGCATGAACATGCCCTACTCCTGGATATTCTTTGCCGCCATCGCGCTCGTTTTCTGGGGGATCACCGGGGTGACGCAGAAGCTTGCGACCAATCGCATCTCGAGCGAGCTGTCGTTCCTGTGGTTCGCCTACGCGATGATCGCGATTTCTGTGGTGCTCGCGGCGACGGTGACCCTGCATTGGCAAGTACGGCCGTTTATCTTCTGGCTGGCCGTGGCGGGCGGAACCTTGAATGGGCTGGGCGCCCTGACCAGCTTCAAAGCGCTCGAATCCGGCGGCAAGGCGTCCATCGTGATCTCGCTGATCTCGCTCTTTCCGCTGCTCACCGTTGCCTTCGGCGTCCTGGCGCTGCATGAAAAACTCTCGCTCGGCCAAGGCGTGGGCGTCCTCCTTGCCATCGTGGCGGCCATCCTTCTGTCGCTGGAACCGGCTGCGCTCTAGCTGCCGACGATCGTTCCGTCTGGATCGATCCGCGTGACTGCCTGCACGCCTTCCTGCAACACGAAGAGGACGTCCGTGTCCAGACTCTCACCGGGCGCGAGCGTCCGGTGCCTGCCTGCCGCGCGCATGGCGTCGAAATTCACTGGATAGCCGGTGCACGGCTCGAGCACCGCGACGTTGTGGTTTCGCCAGCCGCCGTAGCTCGCGAACAGCCAGCAACTGGGGAATACCTCTTTGTCGAAGACCAGGCCGCACGCGAGGCGAGTGGCGGTGTTGGTCAGCGCGCACCAACCCGCCTGCATCTGCGTTCCGTAGAAAAAATACAACTGGCGCGCGGATGCAGGAGGTATGCAGCGCAAATCGATGCTCGCGCCATTGAGTTCGGCGTAAGGCCACTCGAAGAGCGGCTGCGCTCCCCCCAGCGTTCCGGGGAACCCAGGTTCCAGGATCACTTTCATCGCAGGGAAGTCGATGCGATGTTGCGCAGTCACCGCCAGCGCCGGATGAAGTTTCCACAGGAAGTGAAACGGCGCAAATCCGGGGTTGCTCAGGCTGTGCCTGAACGCGATACGGGAACTGTCGCGTCGAACGCGGATGGTCTTTTCCAGGCGAATGGCGCTGATCGGTGTCACCAACTTGAGGTGTACCCCGACTTCATCGCGGGTGGCGAACGGCTCGGCGTGCCACGGGCTGGTCCAGACCTCGCCGTGGTCGGGATACGCCTCTCCGTCTATGGGCGCCGCCTCGTCGTTCGGGAACAGCTCATCCCAGCCGCCGCTCCACACGTCATCGTAGCGGGAATTCATCGGCAGGCGAGCGGGCGGCATGCGCGGATTGTTCCAGAGCACATCCGTGTCCGTCGGTTTATGCGTGATCTGCCAGATTTTGGCACCTGCTTCGGGCAAGATCACGACGCGAATGTGGCGATTTTCCAGCACCACGGCGCGTAACCCTTGGTAGCTCCAGTCGGTGCTCACGCTCAGATCCATCGACGCTCTCCCGCGATCCGGCCTTGAGGATATATGGGGCACGCGCCGGTGCACAGCGGCACGCGACCTGGGGGGTGGTGCGAGATGCCCGAGGAACGTATATTCGCCCCGGTATGGATGCCAAGGAACCGCGCGGGCCGCTGCAAGATCGAACCGCCGTGGTTAGCGGCGGGGCCCAGGGGATCGGCAGGTCCATTGCGCAGCGCTTTCAGAGAACCGGCGCACGGGTGTTCATCGTGGATCGTGATGCGCCCGCGGGTCTGCAGGCGGCAGCCGAGTTGACCGCGTCGGATCGTGATCGACCGGTCGAGTTCCTGGCGGCAGACCTGTGCCGCGCGGACCAGGTTCACGCTGCCGTGGGTCGGATCAAGGACCGGCACGGGCGTGTCGATATCCTCGTCAACAATGCCGGCATTGAAATCGAGAAATCGTTCGAGTCGACCACGATCGAGGACTGGGATCAGATCCTCGGCGTCAATCTTCGTGGCGCGTTCCTGCTGACGCAAGCCGCGCTCGCGTTGTTCTCATCGGACGGAGGCGCCATCATTAACATCAGCTCCATCCACGCGACGCACGCCTTTGCGGATTCTCTGCCCTACGCGTGCTCCAAGGCGGGGCTGGTCGCCTTCACACGCAACCTGGCGCTTGAGCTTGCGCCGCGTCGCATCCGCGTCAACGCCATATGCCCCGGCTATATCGACACCCGCCTCTGGGACGAATACCTGCGCCGCGCACCGGACCCCTCGGCCCTTGACGCCGCGACCGCGGCGCTTCACCCCTTGGGTCGCCGCGGCTTACCGGCGGATGTCGCCGAAGCTGTGTTGTTTCTCGCCGGCGAGGGCGCATCCTTTGTCACCGGCACGACGCTGGTCGTGGACGGTGGCCTGACCATCCGGGCTCACCCTTAAGGCCGGGCGTCATCGGACCGCCATGAAAATTGACACGGTCGATTTCTTTTATCTGTCCATGCCCCAGGTGACCACGGAGGGAGATGGGAGTCAGGATGCGCTGCTCGTACGAGTCGCGGCCGGGGGCCATGTGGGCTGGGGAGAATGCGAGGCCTCTCCGCTGGTGTCGATCGCGGCCTTTGTCTGCCCCATGTCGCACGGCGCCTGCCGCCCGGTCGGTGATTCGGTTCTCGGGCAGACACTCGACGGGCCCGCCGACATTGCGCGCATCGCCGCGCAGATCGACCACGACAGCATGGATCTGCTGCAGGCACCGCATACCTGGTCCGGGGTGGAGATCGCGCTGTGGGACCTGCTCGGAAAAGTTCGCGGTGAGCCGGTGTGGAGGCTGCTTGGGTTTCGGGAGGCATTTCGCAAGAATCCGTATGCCTCGCAGTTGTTCGGGGACACGCCCCAAGAAACCCTGCAGCGGGCCCGGCGAGCAAGAACGGAGCGGTTTCGGGCGGTAAAGTTCGGCTGGGGACCCATCGGGAAATCCGACCTCAAGAGCGACATCGATCAGTTCATGGCCGCGCGCGAAGGCCTGGGCGAGGACGGCATCTTGGCTGTCGACGTGGGCCAGATTTTTGGCGACGACGTGGACGCGGCGGCCGCCCGCCTGCCTTCGCTCGAGCGGGCCGGCGCGCTCTGGATCGAAGAGCCGTTCCACACCGCCGCCCTCGATGCGTACGGCGCCCTGGCGTCGCGCAGCCCCAAGGTCAGACTCGCCGCTGGCGAGGGGGCGCACAATTTTCACATGGCGCGCCACCTCATCGACTATGGAAAGGTGGGCTACATCCAAATCGATTGCGGCCGGATCGGCGGCATCGGTGTCGCAAAAAAAGTGGCC
>DATLVC010000232.1:0-2471 GCA_035577685.1 Micropepsaceae bacterium
CTGGAACGCGGGTTGCCAGCGTATGGGCGCCGTCGGTCAGAACAACGGACGGGCGCTGTGACACGCTAACGACGACATGCCCAAGGTCGCGAACGAGCTGAGACAATGATGCCAGGTGCTGCGGGTTCGCGGCGAGGATGCTGACGCGGAGTGGCTGGGCCATGAATTTCAGAGCGGCAGCGTTCATGCCGGGTTTCGTGCGGTGATCGTGGCTTCGCTCGTGATGATGGCTCCCGCCCGTGCCAGCGTGATCTCGACTTTCTTGCCGATGCTATGGGCGCCGAACTGACGGGCAATTCTGCCGAAGCGCGTCGCGCGAGCACCGCCCGCCGAGAGCAGAATGTCACCCGCGACGATGCCTGCTTTGGCCGCCGGACTGTCGTCGCCTACATCCATCACCATCAGCCCGACGCGTTGGCCCTCCGGCCGAAGCGTTTCAGGAAGCGCGACAGGGCGTAGCGAGACGCCCAGCCATCCGCGTTCGACGCTGCCTTTTTCGAGAAGCACCGCCGCGACCCTGTCGATGGTGGAGGCCGGAATGACCAGACCCTGCCGGCCGGCTCCGCGCGTGGAAATTCCCAGAAGCGTTCCGTCGGCCGTGAGAACGGGTCCGCCTTCGCCCGATCCGACAGGCGAATCCAGGACGATCCGCTGATCGATGGTGCCGCCGGCCAGACTCTGCCAGGCACCGCCCACCGACCGCACAAGCGTCAATCGGGCGGTGACGCCATTCGTACCCGTGCCAAGGACGAGCGCGAGCGCGCCTGTTTTCGGAACCGCGAAGGAGGGCAGGTTCGCGGGCAAGTCCTCGTCAAGCTTCAACACCGCGACATTGGTGCCGGGGTCGCGCCCGGCCAGATGTCCCTTCATGCTGTGGCCACCGACAGCCACCTCATAGTCCGATGCGTCGGCTAGCACCTGCTCTGAAACCACGACGGCGTTCGGCTTCCACAGCACGCCATTCAAACATTGCCCATCGCCGGTTCGGATTTCGGCCAGGAAGCCGCTCGCATTGGCGGCGAGCGCAGCCAAGGCGTCGGAAAATTGTACAAGAATATTGGGAACGGACATCGATACCTCCAAGGCTTAGATGGGTATCAGGATGGGAATTGCGAGGCGGCTTTGCTATCGGCCGAATGGGCAGGAGCAACCCGGACATCTGGCTGGGTGCGCGGTCCCGTTGCGACGCCTATTTGAATCCCATGCTGGCTTCCAATCTTGCTTCCAATCTTGCCGAGGACTTCGAACTCGATCCCTATTCGGCGCGCGTTGCCCATGCTTATGAGACAGCCGGCCCCGCGGTTGCGAGCGTTATCGCGCTCCGCAGGGACGGAAAGCCCGGCGGTCAGGGCTCGGGCGTTGTCTTCACGCCCGATGGATATGTGCTGACCAACAGCCATGTCGCTGGCGGCGAAAAGGATTTCCTCATCACCCTGCCGAACGGCTTGAAAAGCCCGGCGCGCATGGTTGGCGACGATCCGGAAACCGATATCGCCGTGCTGCGCATGTCGGCGACTGGGCTCGAATACGCAAAATTTGGCTCGTCTTCGCGGCTGCGCATCGGCGAGCTGGTCGTCGCCATCGGCAATCCATTCGGCTATCAGACCACGGTGACCGCGGGAATCGTCAGCGCATTGGGACGCACCTTGCGGGCCCGCTCGGGTCGGCTGATTGAAAGCGTCATCCAGACGGATGCGCCGCTTAATCCCGGAAATTCTGGCGGGCCACTGGTCGATGGGCGCGGGTTTGTCGTGGGCATCAACACGGCCATGGCCGGCGCGGCGCAAGGCATCTGTTTCGCCATTGGAAGTGACACTGCCGAAGACGTGGCCGCACGCCTGATGCGCGATGGGCGGGTTCGGCGCGCGAAGCTCGGCGTGGTGGCACAGACGATCACGCTGGACCGCCGGCTGGCGCGTGGGCTCAACCGGCCCGCGAACGCGGTGATGATATCGGAGATCATTGCGGACGGTTCAGCCGCGCGTGCCGGTCTTGTGGCTGGCGATGTTCTGCTCAAATTCCACGATCACATCCTTGCCGGTGTCGATGATCTGCATCGGCTCTTGACGCTCGAACGCGCCGGGAAACCCGCCAATCTCAGCATCCTTCGTGGGAGCCATATCGAAAGCATGACAATCGTCCCGGATGCGGATGTTTGAGTTGCCAGGCTTCGGGATCAGTTCCTGCTGAGCACGCGCAAGGCGAGCATGGCCGCGGCCGTGCGATTCTCAACCTTCAGCTTGTGATAGATCTGCTCCAGATGTTTGTTCACCGTGCGCGGACTGCAGGCGAGAATAGAGGCCACGTCGCGGTTGGATTTGCCTTGCGCCAGCCAAAGCAGCACCTCGGCCTCCCGGGCGGTCAGGTCGAAGCTCTTCCGCAGAATGTCGTCATCGCCAGCGAGATTGCCGTCGCTGAACCGGATGAGATATTCGCCTCGGCCTGCTTCTCCAATGAAGGAAGCGAAGAGA
>DATLVC010000233.1:0-2577 GCA_035577685.1 Micropepsaceae bacterium
GTTGGTCCAGAGATTGGCTTCCAGCCCGTATTTTGAATCATTGGCGATTTTCACAGCCTCTTCGGGCGTCTTGAAAACGATCGTCGACAGCACCGGCCCAAAAATCTCCTCCCGCGCGATGATCATGCGGTTCTGCACGGCATCGAAAATCGTGGGCTCGATATAGAAGCCGCCGGTCTCCTGCCGCACCTGCTTGCCGCCGAGCGCCAGCGCGGCTCCTTCATCCTCGCCGCGCGCGATGAAATCCAGCACCCGCTTGGTCTGGACCGAGTCCACCATCGCGCCCATCTGGGTCTTTTCATTGAGCGGATCGCCGGGCTGATAGTTCTTCGCCAGCGCCGTCACCTTTGCCAGGAACGCGTCGTGGATCTTGTCTTCCACCAACAGGCGCGAGGCCGCGTCGCACACCTGCCCCGAATTGTAGAAGATGCCATCCGCGGCGCCGCGTGCAGCCGCGTCCAGGTCCGGCGTATCGGCGAACACGATGTTGGGAGTCTTGCCGCCGCATTCCAGGCTCACACTCTTCATGTTCGACTCGGCCGAATATTTGAGGAACAATTTTCCCACCTCCGTCGAGCCGGTGAAGGTGAGTGCATCCACATCCATGTGCCGGCCAAGCGCCTGGCCCGCGGTTTCGCCGAACCCCGGAACCACGTTGAAGACCCCGGGCGGTATGCCGGCTTCGGCCGCCAGTTCCGCCACGCGCAGCGCGGTCAAAGGCGACTGCTCCGCCGGCTTCAGCACCACGCAATTGCCGGCCGCCAAAGCGGGAGCGAATTTCCACGCGGCCATCAGCAGAGGAAAATTCCACGGCACGACGGCACCGACCACGCCCAGCGGCTCGCGCGTGATCAGAGCGAGCGCTGTCTTCGGTGTCGGCGCGATTTCGTCATAGAGCTTGTCGATGGCCTCGCCATACCAGCGCACGCATTCCGCCACGGCCCGCATGTCGCCATTGCGGGCGTTCAGAATCGGTTTTCCCATGTCGAGCGTTTCGAGCAGCGCCAGCTCGTTGGCGTTTTTCTGGATAAGGTCGGCGAACTTCACCAGAACGCGCTTGCGCGCCTTGGGCGATTGGTCTGCCCAGCGGCCGTCTTCGAAGGCCACGCGGGCAGAGCGGACTGCGTGGTCCACGTCTTCGGAATCGCAAGCCGCCACCCGCGCCAGCACCGCGCCATCGACCGGGGACACGCAGTCAAACGTGTCGCCGCTGGCCGCATCCACGAAGCGGCCGCCGATGAAGGCTTGGTCCCGGAAGGTGAGGCGCGCCGCCTCAGCCCGCCAATCGATGGGGATGGTCATTTTTGCCTCTCCAAATGCCGTTCAACGCCAAACGCGATGGTTTGACATGATAACGATAAAGCACCCCGGCAAGGGTGTGGCAGGAGAGAGAATTTCGGCGGGAGCGGCGAAGACGGACGAAAAGCGCCTTACTTGATCTTGCCTTCCTTGAACTCGACATGCTTGCGCGCCACGGGGTCGTATTTCTTGACCGACATTTTCTCGGTCATGGTGCGCGTGTTCTTTTTCGTCACGTAGAAAAAGCCCGTATTGGCCTCGCTGTTCAGCCGGATCTTGACGGTGGTTGGCTTGGCCATGGGGAACTCCTGCGAACGAAAAGAGAAGGGCGGCTAACCTACTCAGCCGCCCTTCCATGTCAAGACGGACGCCGGAGACGCAGCCTGAAAACGAAACTGCCGCCTAAGGCTTTCGCGAGAACGAAGCCCCAGACGGCAGTTTTCAGAAACGCGGGAACGCTATTTCAGCGTGACCAGATAGGCGATCACGTCCGCTTCGTCCTGCGGATCGGAGAAGCCCGGGAAGCCCATCTTGGTGCCCGGCACTTTCTTCTGCGGGCCCATCAGATAGACCTGAAGGGTCGGCACGTCCCAGGTCAGGTTCGCCTTCATCATTGCCGGCGAATACATATAGCCGGCAATGGTCGCCGATTTACGACCGACCACGCCGAACAGGTTCGGCCCGATCTTGGCGGCCGCGCCCTTTGCCGCCGTGTGGCAAACGCCGCAATTGTCCATGAACACGCCTTCGCCGGTCTTGGCATTGCCGGCTGCGGCTGCCTGGGCAGCCTGAGACGCAAGCACGAAACCAGCTGCTACGATGCTTGCCGTTGCGACGCGCATCGCTGAAGTGAAAATCCGAGCCACGGGAACTCCCTCAATTTGTGTTTCCTAATGGCCGAGCGGCCATACATCTTACGCATATCATAAAATACGGGGCTGATGGCAAATTGAAGGCGGCGGGCTGTTTCCGCCGAGGCGGGGCGCGCAAATAGCGGAAACTCAAGGGAAAAAGCGGGGCCGCCCCGCGAAGCCCGGCTGCGACCTTCGCGCGCACCTCGGGCCGGCAGGCACGGGAAACGGCGCCTCCGCAGCATTGGGCGGTAATCATTAAACCCTGAGTCGCCTCCGGAAACATATCTGTCATGCCCGGCGAGCCGTGCGACGCACGGCGAGGGAAGGGCACCCATCAGCTGCAGGCCTGCCACGGCCCGGATGTCCTCTCGACATTAAAGCAGCTCATGTTGGCTCCGAACCACGAGCGGCCAGGCTGTATAGT
>DATLVC010000234.1:0-17222 GCA_035577685.1 Micropepsaceae bacterium
GCATAAGTCGCGCCGACCAGGGCCACACGGCGCATTGCACCGCTGCGTACAGCATCCAGAATCCATTCGGCGCCGGCGCGCGTCTTGCCCGCGCCGCGTCCGCCCATGAACAGCCAGATGCGCCAATCGCCCTCCGGCGCGAGCTGCTCGGGCCGCGCCCAGAACGGCCAGTCGTCGCTGAGGAACGCGATATCATCCGCCTTTAGGCTCTCCAGGAATGCTGCCCGCGATTCGGGCGGCAAGGAGTTGATCGAGGCGGCGGACAAATTCTTCCTTGAGGGCCCTGTCATCGCGGGATTTCGATTTGCGTCCTTTGCTGTCGCGGCGTTTTTCCACCGCGTCGAGTTTTTCCATGGTGTGGACCATCTCTTTCATGGTGCGGGAGTCGCGGGCGCGAAGGGCGACCGTTTCTTCATCTTTTGCGGGTTCCATTCGAATTTGCTCGATCTGCCATTTGAGGACGGCGCGAAGAATATCGGCAGCCCAATCTTCCGGGACGCGCACGCCGATGCTCGGCACGCTTCGCGCAACAGAAGCAACGGTCTGCTCCGCCTCCTCGGCGTCAGTCTGTTCTTCTGTTCGCAATTTCGTGGATTTGGTGGATTTGGCCATCACAGCGCTGCGCTTCAAGAGCCGCAGCGAAAATTATTGCAGCGATATCTTCGAACGTTGCGCGCCGATCTTACCGGCTCGAATTCCGGCTCGATTTTTCGGCCAACGCTGCCGCTTCGCGGAAGAGGTCTGCGACCTTGCCGTCAATGTCATTGTGCACTGCAATTGAATCCGCAAGAGCATTGAGCCGCTCGGCTCGGCTTTCAAACGTGCGTCTCTTGCTTTTCGCATTGGCCATGGCGAAGCGCTCCAATCTTGAGCAACCCTAGCCATAACCCAATGCTGCGGACTTGATCTTTGTCAGCGCCACTCCCGCGCCGCTTCCGCTTACTGATTACAATGCATCCGGACCGATTTCGTTGCCGCATCGGCCGCGGAAATTGTTCCAGCAGGCCCGGGACATTGCCCGCACTGGTGCGTTTCCTGGGCAGGATTTTCGGAGATAACACCCAGATGGGCGAGGAGCGTCCCGCTTTCAAGCGGCCGGCCGAACAAAAAGAGCCCCCCGCATGGCTGCGCGATTTTCGCGAATGGGCGACCCGGCTCCAATGGCCTTCGGACTGGCGCCACCAATTGCGCTGGCCGGCGATTGTGTTCGGCGGCCTTGCGGGGACGACGCTGATCGGTGGCGTGGTGTTGTTCCTGGTGATCGCAGCGGCCACGCCGAATATTCCGAAAACCGACCTTTACGCTCTTAACCGCCCGCAGGCTCTGACCTTCACCGATGAAAAAGGCACGGTGCTCGGCGTGCGGGGCGCCATCGTCGGCGAAAGGCTGCGGCTCTCCGAAATGCCGCCCTATCTGCCGGCGGCATTCTTGGCCATGGAGGATCGCAAATTCTACCGCCACCACGGCGTCGATCCCAGCGGATTGTTCCGTGCGGCGATGGTCGATTTGAAAGCCCGCCACATCGTGCAGGGCGGTTCCACCATCACGCAGCAAGTGATGAAGATCGTGCTTCTGTCACCGGACCGCACCTTTTCGCGCAAGCTCACCGAGATCGCCGGCGCGTTCGAACTGGAACGCCGCCTGACAAAGGACCAGATTCTGGAACTCTATCTGAACCGCCTCTATCTCGGTTCGGGTGCCTATGGCGTGGACGGGGCAGCCCATGTCTATTTCGGCAAATCGGCGCGCAACGTGACGCTGCCGGAGGCCGCGATGCTGGCCGCCCTGACCCGCGCGCCGAGCGCTTTCTCGCCCCGGCGCGATCTTGCCGCCGCCCAGCAGCGGGCCAACCGCGTCCTCACCGCCATGGTGGCGAACGGCGCCGTCGCGAAGGAACAAGCAGCCCAGGTCCGCGCCACGCCGGCTACGATAATCGATCCGACCGAAAACCTCGCGCGCGATTATTATCTCGACGCGGCAGCCGATGAGGTGAAGCAACTTGTCCCGTCGGCCACCGGCGACCTGGTCGTCACCACCGCCATGGATCCGTCGCTTCAGGAAGCGGCGCGCGTACAAATCGTAACCGCCCTCAACAAGCGGGGAACGGCGGCCGCCCACGCCACCCAGGCTGCCCTCGTCTCCATGACTCCGGACGGGGCCGTACGGGCGCTGATCGGCGGCAAGGATTATGCGGAAAGCGCCTTCAATCGGGTGACGAAAGCACACCGCCAGCCGGGCTCGGCGTTCAAGCCGTTCGTGTATCTCGCCGCCCTCGAACATGGGCTCTCCCCGGCCACCGTGCGTGTCGATGAGCCCATCACCATCAAGAACTGGTCGCCGGACAATTATAACGACGATCATATCGGGCCGGTGAATTTGCAGGATGCCTTCGCGCAATCCATCAACACGGTCGCAGTTCAACTCGGCCAGGAGGTCGGTCTCCCCAACATCGTATCCGTCGCCCAGCGGCTCGGCATTCGCTCGCCGCTTCAGCCGGTCGCATCCTTGGCGCTTGGCACCTCGGACGTCACACCGCTTGAGCTTACCTCTGCCTATGCGAGCTTCGCGTCGCTGGGCAATCCCGTGCATCCCTACACGGTGATCAACGTGAACTCACCGAATGGAGATATCCTCTATCGTCACGATGTGCCGCCGCCCGCCCGCGTCCTGACGGAAGACGAAGCCCTCACCATGAACAGCATGATGTATCAGGTTGTGCAGGCGGGCACCGGGCGTGCCGCCGCCGTGCCCGGGCATGAAGTCGCGGGCAAGACCGGCACCAGTGCGGATTACCGCGATGCGTGGTTCGTCGGGTTTTCGCCCGAGCTTGTCACCGGCGTGTGGGTCGGCAATGACGATTTCTCGCCGATGAAGAAAGTCACCGGCGGCGCCCTGCCCGCTCAGATCTGGTCCGGCTTCATGCGTGTCGCGCTCAAAAACGTTCCATTCGCGCATTTGGCGCGCGCCGAGCCGGTGCCACCTGCCATTGCGGAAAGTGATTCGCCCGACGGCGAGAATGTCCTTCAGCGGGGCCTTGAAGGCCTAGGCAACTTCTTCGATCGTCTGTTCAACGGCCGCGGTAGCGCCAGTGCGAATGCGTCGCCGCGCACGGAGCCGTCCATCACGAACCCGCCCAATACGGCGGTTGCGTCCCCGCCCCCGCGCACCGGCGGCGAAACCTATGTCTTCGAAAACGGTCAGACCGGCGAGCGCCAGGTCTTTCGCCGCGATGCCGCCAGCCCCTGAAGCTTGCTTCTGCCGGTCCCCGCCTGCACCATTGCCGGTGATGCGTAGAGTGAGGAGCGGCACATGAGCATGTTCATGCGATGGTTTGTCGTCGCCGCGCTGTTTGCCGTGGCGGCGTGCGGACCGGGCGAGACGCCAAAGCCTCCCCCACAGGGAAAGCCGCAGACCAAGATCAGCTTCGTCACCGATTGGAAGGCGCAAGCCGAGCATGGCGGCTTTTATCAGGCGCTGGCGGAAGGCCTCTACGCCAAACGCGGACTTGACGTCTCCATCCGGCAGGGTGGCGCGGCCGTGAATGTTCCCCAAGTGCTGGCAGGCGGTGCCGCCGATTTCGGCATGGGCTCGAACAATTTCATCGCGCTGAACCTGGTGCAGCAGGGCGCCAAGATCAAAGCGGTGATGGCGGTGTTCCAGAAGGACCCACAGGTGCTCATCACCCATCCCCGCGACGACATCAAATCGATTTCCGACATGAAGGGAAAGCCGATCATGATCGGGGATGCCGCGACGGTGACGTTCTGGCCCTGGCTAAAAGCGAAATTCGGCTTCAGCGATACGCAAATCCGCAAATACACCTTCAATCTCGCGCCGTTCCTGGTCGACAAATCGGCCATTCAGGAGGGTTATCTGTCGTCCGAGCCCTATCTGGTCGAGAAGGAGGGCAGCTTCAAACCGCAGATATTCCCGCTCGCCGATGCGGGTTATCCGGGCTACGCGAATATGGTGCTGGTGCCGGAAAAATGGATCACGGAGCATCCCGAGGTGGTGCAGGCCTTTATCGACGCCAGCATCGAAGGCTGGATGCATTATCTCTATGGCGATCCTTCGGCCGGCAATGCGCTCATCAAACATGACAATCCGGAAATGACCGACGACATCATCCGCCAGGCTGTCGAGAAGATGAAATCTTACGGTATCGCTCTATCGGGCGATGCCGAACGGCTCGGGCTCGGCGCCATGACTGACGCGCGCTGGCAGGAATTTTTCGACAACATGACAAAGGAAAGCGTGTACCCGGCGAGCCTCGATTATCACGATGCCTACACACTGCAATTCGTCGACAAGGGCTATGCGCTGAACGCCCAACACGCGGCTGTAACAAAATAAGCAATCGCGGAGCACAAATAGAAACGGCGGCCGTCTGGCCGCCGTTGAATAGATGATGATATGGATTCGGGACTACGCGATTGCCTTGCGGCGGCGGAGCGTGCGCAAACCCACGAGACCGGCGGCAAAAAGCGCGAGCGACGCGGGCTCGGGTACGTTTGCTGGCGGCGTGTCGATCGCCGTTATGGCGTTGACTTTGAAATAATCCGTCTCGTGCCGTCCCGGCGTCAGGTCCGCGGCCACGATGACGTAATTGATGATGCTGGGACTCGTAATGTTGATGGTTTGGATGCTGGATTTGTTGAGCAGGTTCGTGGTCGTCACCTCCGAAAACCCGTCGGCAAGAAGATTGTTGATCGACAGATTGGAAAACGCGCTCGCGCTCGGAGTCGTCCCGATGCCGAGAGCTGCCGTCGGGGTGCCATAGAAAATCGATGCATTCATATCTTCGGTAGTGCCAAAAGGGCTCAGGCTGATCTGGAGCTTGTCGAAATTCGTGCCGGTGGGCAGGGCAAAGACGATGAAATCATCGCCGCTCTGGTTATCGACCGCATGTTCCGGCGCCGAGAGATTCTCCACGCCCAGCCCGTATTGGCTTCCGGTGTATTCGCCAAGGAAACTCGCGCTTCCGAGGCTCTGGTTCGTGCTCGAATGATAGGCCGATGCTGTGAGGCTCAAACTGGGCGACGTGGCACTGGTGAACTGATAGACATTGCCGTTGGTAGCGCCACTTCCGCTGCCGATACACGCGCTGCCCGAACCTACGATTTGCGCACAGTTCTGATAGAGATCCCAAGTCGTGGTCGGTGTTGCCGAGGCCGATGTGGCAAAACAGGGCATCAGCAATCCGAGGATCGCCGCCGGGGCGGCGGGGCCGGCTAAACGGGTCAAAATGCTCAAACTGAAATGGGTATGATCGCGACGGCTCATAATTCGCTTCTCCAAATGGGTTCGAAACGGCCGCCCGGTCATGTGCGCTAAGCAAACTGTTTGGCCACGTTGCGACATGCCCGTTTGTGTAGGAAGAAATGGTTCGCCGCCCAATCTTCTTCGGTGTTAAAGATTAATTGTAATGATCTCCCCAAAGCTGGTGCCCGATTCGCGCTGATCGGAAGTTAACGCTGAAAATAAAGAAACGAGCGCTGTGCGAATGACAACCATCGCGTCGTTGCGCAATGTCGAACGCGTTTTCACGAACGGGGTAAAGGCCCTCGGCCCTATCGATCTAGCGGTTGAGAAAGGCGAATTCCTGTCTCTGCTCGGCCCGTCGGGCTGTGGCAAATCGACAACGCTGCGGATCATCGCCGGACTGCTCTCTCCCAGCGCGGGCACGCTCATCTGGCCTGAAGGCAAGCCGCGCGTCGGTTTCGTGTTTCAAGACCCGACGCTGATGCCTTGGGCCATCGTGCGCGACAATGTTCGTTTGCCACTGGATTTGGCCGGTGTTCCGCGCGCGGAAGGCAATGCCCGCGCCGAAGCTGCCCTTGCGCGCGTCGGGCTCACGGGCTTTTCCGAAATTTTCCCGCGTGCGCTTTCCGGTGGCATGCGGATGCGCGTTTCCATAGCGCGCGCCGTGGCTGCGAAACCGCAACTCCTCTTGATGGACGAGCCTTTCGCCGCGCTCGACGAAATCAGCCGCGATGCGTTGAACGAAGATCTGCTGACGCTCTGGCGCGAAGACGAGCTCACCATCGTCTTCGTCACCCACAGCGTCTATGAGAGCACGTTCCTCTCCACTCGCATCGTGACGATGACGCCCCGCCCTGGCCGCATCGCCAACGAAGTCAAACTCGCCTCGCCGCCTAACCGCACGTCCGAATGGCGCATGTCGCCCGAATTCGCCGATGCCGCACGCGCGGTCTCGCGCGGGCTTCGCCACGCCACCGAGGCCGCCGCATGATTCACCTGCCACGAATTTTGCGCATGCTGCTGCCCGTGGCGCTTGGGTTTGCCGTGCTCATCCTGTGGGAGGCGCTCGTCGCCGCCTACCGCATCCCGCGCTTCGTGCTCCCCGCACCTTCGGCGATTTGGCAGGCGCTGCTCGATGATTTTCCGTCCCTGATGGCTTCGCTGTGGACCACCCTGCGGATCACGCTGCTTGCGTTCGCGCTCGCGGTCATAAGCGGCGTCGCGTTGGCCGTGCTGTTCTCGCAAAGCCGCATCGTGGAAATGACGCTTTATCCCTACGCCGTCATTTTGCAGGTGACACCCATCGTCGCCATCGCGCCGTTGATCATCATCTGGGTGGGTTTTGAACGCATCAATCTGGCGCTTCTTATCTTGGCCTGGATCGTCGCTTTCTTTCCTATACTCTCCACCACCACGCTGGGTTTGCGCTCCGCCGACCACAATCTCGTCGACCTATTCCGGCTGCACGGCGCCTCCAATTGGCAAATCCTCACCCGGCTCCGCCTTCCGTCGGCGTTGCCTTATTTGCTGAACGGCATGAAGACCTCAGGCGGCCTTGCCCTGATCGGAACGGTGGTGGCCGAATATGGAGCAGGCTCCGGCACCGCCACGGGGCTGGCCTGGCGCATCGTGGAAGCTGGCAACCGGCTGCAGATTGCGCGGATGTTCGCGGCGCTGTTCCTGCTGGCAGCCTTGGGCGTAGCCATCTTTTTCGCGCTGGCCCTGCTGGAATATTGGGCCTTGCACAAATGGCACGAAAGCGCGGTGCGGAAGGAGTTATAACAGTATAAATATTGTTAAATACAAATTTTCACATGAAAATTGTGTGATCTCTTGATTTCTCCGTTCCGGGATGTGATTTTGGCCCCGTCTTCTGGAGGCCCGCTGACCGGATGCCGCAAGTGCTCACCGCCAATCGCCTGAAAATCGGCGAGGTCGTCTATTGGGGCGGCCGCGGCTGGGTGCCGCGTTTCGACGAGGCCGAGATTTTTTCCGGCGCTGAGGCGGAAACGGCTCTCAAAGGGGCGGCCGATTGGGTCCTGAAGGGCGAAGTGGTGGCGCCCTATCTGTTCGACGTGCATATCGATGGCGGGCACGCGGTCCCGGTCAAAGTCCGCGAAGTCATTCGTGCCGCCGGGCCGACCGTCCGCACCGACCTTGGAAAGCAGGCTGGCTGATGTATCGCTATGACGAATTCGACGCGCAATTCGTGCACGAACGCGCCGAGCAATTCCGCGGCCAGGTGGCCCGCCGCATCGCCGGCGAACTGACTGAAGACGAGTTCAAGCCGCTACGGCTGATGAACGGGCTCTATCTCCAGCTTCATTCCTACATGCTGCGGATCGCCATTCCGTACGGCACGCTGAGCGCACGTCAATTGCGCAAGCTGGGCGAGATCGCGCGCAAATATGACCATTCCTACGGCCATTTCACGACGCGGCAGAATCTTCAGCTCCATTGGTCGCAGCTTCCGCAAGTCCCCGACATGCTGCTGGACCTGGCCAAGGTCGAGATGCACTGCATCCAGACCTCCGGCAACAGCGTGCGCAACATCAGCGCCGATCCCTTTGCCGGTGCGGCGGCGGGCGAGATCGAAGACCCGCGTATTCTTTCCGAAATCCTGCGCCAATGGTCGACGCTGCATCCGGAATTCTCGTTCCTGCCGCGCAAATTCAAGATCTGTGTCATCGCCTCGGACGAGGACCGCGCGGCGCTGCTGATCCATGACATCGCGGTCAAGGTGGTGCGGAACGAATCCGGCGAGATCGGCTACCGCGTCTATGTCGGTGGCGGCCTGGGGCGCACGCCCTATCTTGCGCAAGAGATCGGTCCGTTCGTTCCCAAGGCGGACATCCTGGCGTTCTGCGAGGCGGTGCTGCGCGTCTATAACGAGGCCGGGCGGCGCGACAATATCCACAAGGCGCGCATCAAGATCCTGGTGCACCAGATCGGACTCGAAGAGATGCGCCGCCGGGTGGAAGCTGAATTCGCCGAGATCAAGAAAACCGGCACCCTCGCGTTGCCTGCTGAAGAAATCGCCCGCATCGCGGCCTATTTCGCGCCACCCGCATTCGAGACCTTGCCCGCGGAATGCCCCGAATTCGAAGTCGCCAAGCGGAAGAACCGCGGTTTTGCCGATTGGGTGAAGACCAACGTGCATCCCCACAAGATACCGGGCTACGCCATCGCGACGATTTCGCTCAAACCTATCGGCAAGACGCCGGGGGATTGCTCATCGGACCAGATGGAAGCTCTGGCGGACATCATGGACGCGTTCGGACAGACGGAAATCCGCGTCACGCACGAGCAGAATCTGGTGCTGCCGCATATGCGCATCTCGGATTTGTTCGCGCTCTGGCAGAAGCTCGTGCCGCTCGATCTGGCCACCGCCAATCACGGCCTCGTCACCGACATCATCGCCTGCCCCGGGCTGGATTATTGTGATCTTGCCAATGCGCGTTCGATCCCGATCGCGCAGGCGATCGCGAAGCGCTTTTCCGATCTCGACCGCCAGCACGATCTCGGGGAATTGAAGATCAAGATTTCCGGCTGCATCAACGCCTGCGGCCATCATCATGTCGGCCATATCGGCATCCTCGGCGTCGACCGCAAAGGTGTGGAGAATTATCAGATCCTGCTCGGCGGCTCCGGCGCGGAAGATGCGAGCCTGGCGGAGATCATGGGCCCCGGCTTCGACACCGAAGGCATCGTGGATGCGGTGGAGAATGTGATCGGCACCTACACGAAAATGCGCAAAAGCGGCGAACGCTTCCTCGACACCTATCGCCGCATCGGCCCCGCCCCGTTCAAGGAGCGCCTCTATGCTCGTTAAGGGTGGCCAGATCATCGCCGATCCCTTCGCGAATGTTGCGGATGGCGAAGCCCTGCCCGACGGGGCCATCATCGTTTCGCTCAAGCGCTTCGTCGCCGAAACCGATGCGCTGCTGGCGCGCGGCGCGCCGCTTGGCGTGCAGCTTGAGACCGCCGAATCCCCGGACAGACTCGGCCCCAGCCTTCACCGGCTCGCGACCATCGTGCTGCACGTGCCCTATTTCCGCGATGGCCGTGCCTTCTCCTGGGCCCGGCTGCTACGGACGCGGCTCGGCTACAAAGGCGAAATCCGCGTCAGCGGGCACGTCCTGAAAGATCAGATCGCCTTCTATGCCCGCGTCGGCGCGGATGCTTTCGACCTGTCCCAGAACATTCCGCTCAGCGAAATCCAGGGGGCTTTCTCCGAAATCAGCAATTTCTATCAGCCATCGGTCGATGGCCGTCCGACCATCCGCCAATTGCGGGCGGCCCGCGCTGCCACAATTTCGGCCTCTTGAATTTCTAAGATTCACGAACTTCTATAGGTGCGTGACGTTACATTCGTGACGGTTTCGGAGGTATGCATGCGCAAGACCCTTATCCCCTGGCTGTTGTCGTCGGCGATGGTGCTGACGCCCCTGGCCGCCGCCCGCGCCGAGACCTCGGTCACGTGTATGTATATGCTGATGCGCGTCTATAAGGCCGAGCTGGACGTCTGCCACGTACCGTTGGCGCCGGACCGCGATGCCCGCTACCAGCGCATGAAGACGAGCCTGGAAGGCTTCATTCGCGCCCACGCCAAGAACGATCCTAACAAGATCATTACCGGTATCGAGACCGATAACATTAAGCGCGCTTTGGCGGGGCTGAAGTCGTGCCAATCGGACGATTTCAAATTCGCGCAGCAGGCCATGGATCAGATCACGACGCCGGATCACGAGAAGATGATTCAAGGCACGCTGAGTATCGTGCGCGATCCGCAGTCCGGCGATTGCAGCAGTTAAGCTTAGGCGGGCCTCTTGACCCGACGGGCATCGCTTGACCCTGCCCCCCCGTGCGCCTAAGAAGCGCGCGCCTTACGTTTGGGGTCCGCGTTCATGAATATCCAACCGCCTCGGACCCTTGCTCCTGACAATCGGGGACCGGCGCTCGTCCATTACTCCTCTTTCGCCTCGTTGATCGAGAAGACGAAACCAACGCTGCCCTATTATGCGCTGCATCCGGCGCGCTTTCGCGCCGCCGCGGGCCGTTTCCTCGAGACCTTCCCCGGCACCACGATGTATGCGGTGAAGGCCAATCCCGCACTGCATGTGCTTGACCAGATCTATGCCGCGGGCATTCGCCATTTCGACACAGCGTCCCTTGCCGAGATCGAACTGATCCGCGGCCGCTATCCGGATTCGACCTGCCATTTCATGGCACCGGTGCGCATTCCGGGAGAAGCCGGCGCGGCTTGGCGCCAGCACGGCTTGACCGATTATGTGGTCGACTGCGATCCGGAACTCGACAAGCTGCTTTCCGAAACCGACGGCGGCAAAGGCCTGCGCATCTTCGTGCGGGTCGCGACTCCCTTAGGTGGCGCCATGCTGGAGCTGTCGAGCAAATTCGGCACCACGCCGGTCAATGCCGGACGGCTACTGAAACGTATCGCCGGCGCGGGGGCGAAGCCGGCACTCACCTTTCATGTCGGCTCGCAATGCTTGAGCCCCTTCACCTATGCCCAGGCTGTCGAACTCGCTCGCCGCGCGGTGACGGCCGGCGGCGTCAGTATCGCCGCACTCGATGTCGGCGGCGGGTTTCCCAGCGCCTATGTCGGCAATGACGTGCCGCCCTTCCATTGGTATTTCGACACGGTTCGCCAGGCGATTGCGGATTTTCCCATGGAACCGGGTGCCGACGTCTATTGTGAGCCGGGCCGCGCGCTCTGTGCCGAAGGCGTGTCGCTCGTGACGCGGGTGATCTTGCGACGCGACGACCAATTATTCCTGAATGACGGCATCTATGGCAGTTTCGACGAACTCAACGTGCCGGCCTGGACCGCCGATTATCCGCGGCGGGTGTTTTCCTTCGGGCCCAGTGGGCGGGTGCGCGAGCGGCGCGGCGAACTCAAGCCGTTCAAGATTTTCGGACCGACCTGCGACACGCTTGACGTGCTGCCGCGGCCGCTTTTGCTGCCGCAGGGCATTCAGCAGGATGATTACATTGTGATGGAATCCGTCGGCGCCTATTCCATCGCGCTGCGCACCGGCTTCAACGGCTTCTATCCGAACGATTGGGCCATCGTGGACGGCGAATAGAGCACCTAAGCCCGCGCGACCGCTCGCGTCAGCGAGAGCGCCGGCCCCGCGGCCCACGAATCCGACAGCGGCACACCGTGCTTTTCGATCTCCACCATCGCGTGGGCATAGCCCTGGGCGATGGTCTGCTCGAAGAATTTCCAGTCGCGCATGCCGATTCCATCAAGCGGCGGCTCGAACAGGAAATCGGCTTGGGCGCGGACGCTGCGCCGCTGAAGATCGCTGCCGACCGTGCCCGCGCGCATCAGAATGGAGATGATCGAAGGCGAGCCACGCATGCGCTGACCAATGAGCGAAAAGATGGAGCGTTCGCCGTAGCGTTCATCGTCGGCGCGCAAATCGATCTCGCCTGCGACGTCCACCGCAACGATGGGCCCGCGGGCTTCCGCCGCCATGACGTCGACAGGAAGATTGTTCATCACGCCGCCATCGACCAGAAGATGTCCGCCTTCGGTGACCGGCGGCAAGATGCCCGGCAGCGCCACGCTCGCGCGAAGGGCGCGCCACAGAAGGCCGCTGCGGTGCACGTAATCGCGGCCCGAGGTCAGGTCGGACGAGACGCAGAAATAGGGCTTGGCGAGGTCTTCGATCCGGACATCGCCGAAATGCTTCTGCAGAAGCGCGCTCACCCTGGCGCCGCGGAACAGCGCGATCAGGGGAATCGTGAAATCGGAAAGCGGCTTGTTGACGACGAAGGCATCGCGCACCCGCTCGGAAATCTCGTCGATATCCCATTCCATCGCGACACCGGCCGCTACGATGCCGCCCATGCTGGTACCGGCGACATAGTCGAACGGTACACCCGCCTCCTTGAGCGCCTTGAGTACACCGATATGGGCAAACCCCCGCGCGCCGCCGCCCGCGAGCACGATGTTCACCGCCGAGCCCGCGATGAACCGCGCCAGCCTTTTCAAATCGGACGTATTGCCGACGCGCAAATGATGATGGGTCCCATAAAGATCGCGGCGCAGCTCGATATGCTCCGGCACGCCGCGGCGCGAGGCTGTCTCGGGATGCAGCAGCAGCAGTTCGGGGGTGGCATTCAGCTCCCGCTTGAAATAGCGGCGCTCGAAGGGATGCAGCGGCACCTTCTCGTCGGCGCTCGCGATCAGAAGCACACGGTCAGCCTGGCGCAGGCAGAATTGGGACCATGTGCTGTCGGGCTGATCGCCCTGATAGAACACGACGTCATGTCCGGCTTCGAAATGATTGAACCAATCGGTGGCTTGATCGCTCGCCGACTTGTCCAACACGGCGGCCTTGGCGCCCATTTCGATCAATATCGCGGCCATGCTGCGGGCGACCGGCTGATCGGCCAAGCCCCGCTGCAGCGGAAGAACGGCAAAGGTCTTGGGCCGCGTACGCTGATGGCCGCCGCGCGTCGTTTCCCGCAACCGCCGCATCACGACTTTCAAGAGGTTCAGCATCAGCCGCGGATAGCGCGCCAGCAGCATCTCGAACGCCTTCGGGCGCAGCCGCAAAAGCTCGGTATCGCGCAACGCGACCAGGGTCGCGGAATGCGATTCACCGGTGAGCATCGACATCTCCCCCACGGTCTCACCCGCCGGGATCGTCGCGACCAGACGTTTGGGGCTGTTTTCTTCGTCGACAAAAACCCCGAGCGAGCCGGTCACCACCAGGAACACGGCCCGCTCGTCTTCCCCGTCACGGGGCAATAGCGTACCGCCCGGCAGACCGAACCAATCGGATTCCGCAAGCAGCCGTCTCAGCGCGTGGTCCCCAACCTCGTCGAGGATCCTGAAGCTCTTCAGCCGCTCATGCAGCGTGGCCGGAAAAACCGGGTCGCTGTAGCTGCGGAAGGGTGCAAACAGGGCCATGTCTACCGCGCGTGAGATGTCGAGTTTCATCCTACCAAGCCGTCCACCCCCCGTCCGCAGCCAGCACCGTCCCGGTGACGAAGCTGGCGGCGGGACTCGCCAGGAAAAGCACTGGTCCGGCAATTTCGGACGCTCGGCCGATGCGGTTCAGCATGGTGCGCGCCGCGAGCCGAGCGGCAAAAGGAGGATCATTCTTCACTACTTCTTCGCGGGGAAACGGTCCCGGCGCAAGAGCGTTGACACGGATGCCGGACGGACCGAGCTCGGCCGCGAGATGCCGGGTGAGCTGAACCAGGCCCGCTTTGGCCGCTCCGTAATGCGGCGGGCTCATCTGTTTGGGCTCGCTGTAGAGCTTCGGGTCCGGGCTCACCGAGGCATACATGGTCGCGATATTGATGACGCTGGCATCGCCGAATTCGCTGGCTGCCCGTGTGAGTGCCCCATGGCTTGCGCGCACCGCCTCGAAGGCCGCCGTCACCGCGCTGCGATAGCACAGGTCGAAATCCTCGGGCGTCACCTGGGCAAGACTTTTCGGGGTCATGGTCACGGCGTTGTTGATGAGAACATCCAATTGGGGGACTTCACCCAGAAACCGGCGGGCCGATTCGAAATCCATCATGTCGAAGGTGGCGCATTCCGCGGCGATCCCGCACTTTTTTAGCTCACACGCAAACGCACCAAGCCGTGCCGCGTTCCGGCCATTGAGGATGAGCCTTGCGCCCGCCTCTCCCAGCGCGAATGCCATCTCGCGTCCAAGATGCCCCGCCACGCCGGAGATGAAGGCGACACGGCCATCGAGACGAAACCGAGCCTGGTGCTTCATTGCGACTTCCATTGGGCGGGATCGAGAAGCTTTTCCGGCACGCGTGGGGCCGATGCCGCAATCAGGGCGCAATCTTCGGCCGCGAGCGGCGGACGGGTGCAAAGCCGCAAATTCTCGTCGAGCTGATGTTCGGTCTCCTGGCCGATAACGACCCCGTCGATCCAATCCTGGCCCCGCGCATAGGCGAGCGCCAGATCGGCAATCGAGTCGCGCTCGAAGCAATTCGCGGTTTCCTTCAGCCAGGCGACGAGACAACTAGGCTCGATCCCCGGCACACGCGGCCACAGATGTGGGTCGTCCGCGACGAGCAAGCCTTGCAGGAACACGCTGCGCGCATGAACCGTGACATCATTGCGGGCTTCAAGGGCGGCGATGACGCCCGCTTCGCGCCATCGCCAATCGAGAAGATTGAACGGAAGCTGGATATGAGTGACCGATGGCTCTGCGAGCGCCATATGGGCCTCTTTCGCGGACTGCACCGAAACGCCAAGCGTCGCGATGGCACCATTCGCGAGATGTTCCTTGAGCCGCGCCCAGATGGCGCCACCAAAAGCGGTCATGTGGCTGGCGCGATGCAGCAGCAGGCAATCCAACGAATTGCGTCGCAGCGCCGTGAGGGATTGCTCCAGACTCAAATCCACCGCCGCGATGACCGCTGCGTCTGAAGCATCCGAAGGAAGCTCATTCAACGGCGCCAGCTTGGTGACCGTGCGAATGGCGCGCCGTCCCTTCAGCGCCTCGCCAAGCCGCTCTTCAGCGTCGCCATAGGCGCGGGCCGTGTCGAAAGTGGCTACGCCGGCATCGGCTGCGCGCCTTACCAGGCGCAAAGCCGCTTCGCGCGCGGGCTTGCCGTTACGGTTTGCCGCACCATAAGTGAGGCCAAGCTGCGCCGAACCCATGACGAGTTCGGCCGGGCGGGCAATCGGCATGCTTCCTCGCATAGAAACTATCGGGCGGAAGAATCCCCTATCGTGGTAAAGGACGGGTTACCTGTGCCGGTGGCCGCAAACCCTGTAACCTGGATAGGCCATGAAGCAGCTCTCCGCCCTGATCCTCGCACTCGCACTTTGCGCCTGTGCAAACCGCCCGATGGCCGAGGCACCGCCGTCTCTGGGTGTCCCGGTGGCTGCCCTCAAGGAGCGTCTCTTCGTGCTGGTCGAAGCCGAACGGCACCGGCTGAACAGCGAAGCCAAAGCCCTGATCCTCGATCCCGAGTTGATGCAGGCCGCCCAGACACATTCCGACGACATGGCCTCCAAGCATTCCTTCGATGCCGGCAATCCGGACGGCAATCTGGCGATCAATATCCTGCTCACCGACCCCAAATTCCGGGGATTCGTCGGAGAAAATTCGGCGGCGCAATATTTCACGCCCGGTGCCCGCTTCGATCCGGATGCCTACGCCCGGGGCTTTCTCGATATCTGGCTCAAGAGCCCCGACCATAAGATGAACCTGATCTATGCCGGCTTCGACAAAACCGGCATCGGAATCGCGGTGACCGGAAACATGATCTATGCGGCCGAGCTGTTCGCAACCGATCTCAATCTGCCCGAGCCGCAGTGATTCGGATGGCACAGACACCGCGCATACAGACCTACCGCGAGTTCTGGCCCTATTATCTGCGCGAGCACGCCCATCCCGAGACCCGACTCTGGCACATCGTGGGCACGGGCACGGCGAGCGTGCTCTTCGTCGCAGCCATCGTCAGCTTCAGTTACGAGCTATTGCTCGGGGCTCTTGCCACCGGCTACGGCCCGGCCTGGATCGCGCATCTCAAAATCGAGAAAAACCGTCCCGCGACATGGCGTTATCCTATCTGGTCGTTGCTTTCGGATTTTCGGATGGCAGGCGCATGGCTGACCGGAGCGCTTGAGCATGAGCTGCGGGAAGCAGGCATTCCCGGTGAAGAGACGTTTCCGGGCTAACCGGCCGTTAAGGGTGTTCTGTAACTGTTCTGTTAATGGCAGTTGCAAAACTCCCCAGGATTCAGCGGCAGTGCCGTTAAGGTTCCTTTACACAACATCTCGCGCCCGGTACTTTTTCTTGAGTTGGAGACGCCGCCATAGGCGACATGAAGCACACGCTCCCCTGGAATGTGAATGGCATCCCGCCCGAGGCGCGGGAGCTGGCACGTAGCGCCGCTCAACGCGAAGGCGCCACCGTCGGCGAATGGCTGACGCGGCGGATCATGACCGATGAGGCCCGCAAAATGCCAGCCACAGAACCCCCGGATGAATTGACCCCGTCTCTGCGCTACTCGCATGAGACAGAAGAGGCGACCCGGCGCGCCGATGATTTCCCTGCCCGGATGCCGCGCACCGAAACACCATCCGACGCCACGATTCGCCGAATCGACGAAACCTTCCGCAATCTGGCCCGCCGGCTTGAGAACAACGAGCGCGCGCAAGTGGAAGCGCAACTCGCCATGAATGCGGCGGCAGCCGAAATCAACGCTGCAACGCGCGACCAGGCACAGGCCTTCAAGCTTCTAACCAGCCGCATCGATCGTGCCGAACGCCATACCGATACGGGCGCGCTTCGCGACGCCGTGCGTGGTCTTCATCAGGGCCTGTCGCGGCTGTCCGATCAGATCGCCAAAACCACCATTGAATCCTCCGGCAAGGTCACGGCGCTGAGTGGGGCCGTGGAGCAGTTGGCCGGCAAAATGCTGGCCGCGCGGGATGAGTCCAATCTTCTCTTCCAGGCCGTTGACGAAAAACTTGCCGCGCTGGACGCGCGCGTGAACCGCCATGAGGAACGCTTCGCCGAGACCGGGGAGCGCCTGGATTCCGCTGCGCGCCTTGATGAGACGGTGTCCGCGCTCGAACGGCGGATGGATTCCATCGAACAGCGCGTACAACAATCGCTTGGTCAATATCTCGGCGGGATCGAGCGCGGCCTGGAACAAATCAGCGAACGCCTGCAACGGGCCGAAAAGCAGAGCCGCTCGGAGGAGGCGCTCGAGGAGACCGTGCGCAATTTGGCGGCTCGTTTTGAGGCTATCGAGGCCAGTGACAAGCCTGCAGCGCCACAGCCTGAAACAGAAAACGTCGAGATTGAGATCATCGATACCGCCACAGCCGATGACAGCCCGATTGCCGCAGAGGCCCCCGCGCCTGACGAAACGCTGACGTTCGAGACTTTTCTCCCCGCCCCCGCGCCGTCCGCTATGGACTCACCGCTTTTTGTGGG
>DATLVC010000235.1:0-6290 GCA_035577685.1 Micropepsaceae bacterium
CCGTCGTCGGTGACATAGACCTCCCCATGCTGATAGGGGCTCATCGTCCCCGGATCGACATTGAGATAGGGGTCCAGCTTCCGCAAACGCACGGTGTAACCGCGCGCCTGCAAAAGCGCGCCAAGAGCCGCGGAAGCCAAGCCTTTTCCTAAGGAAGAGACCACGCCGCCGGTTATGAAGATCAACCGCGCCATGGAATTGCACCATGGCTCAAGGGATGTCTCCGCTCAAGCGCTTTTGCGGCGCAACTAACAGATTCATCAGAAGAAGATCGCTTGATCTTTTCGCGACTCACCGAGTCGCCGGGACAGCCGGGAGCGCGGGCGCTGCCGGTGCCGCGGGATTGGCGCTCGGCAAGGCCGGCGGTGCGGCCGGCGCACGCGACGGCAAGGTCGGCGGCGCGTTGGGATTGACGGGTGCGGTTTGGCCGGGCGCCACCTGATTCAGGATCGACGTGGGCCGGCGCGCACCCAGCGACAACAACGTCAGAGACATGCTGGTGACGAAGAACACGAGCCCCAGAATCGCGGTCGTCCGGGTCAGCGTGCTCGCGGCGCCGCGCGGAGAAAACAAGCCGCCCAGTCCCGAGCCGCCGCCACCCATCCCGAGCGCCCCGCCCTCCGAGCGCTGTAACAGCACCACGAAGATGAGTGCCATCGCGACCAAGAGATGAATGATGATCAGTACCGCTTGCATGAGCTGCCGGGTGTCCGGTTCCTGTGAGGGAGGGGATATCGATGTGCCGAGGCCCCGCGTCAATAGACGAAATCGGTTATCCAGCAAACAGAAATCGAAAGACCGGCCGCGGGAAGCGGAAAATCCTGGCCAAAACCGGGGAATTCATGCGCGCAATTTGAGGTTTCCGCCGTGGTTGCAGCCGTTAGGCACTAGGCAGCCGCGGAACGGGCCGTGCGAACCGCGACAATACGGTCGAGCTCGACCAGGCGGGCCGGCTCAACCTCTGCGGCCGCGAACATATGACCCAGCGTCAGGGAGGCGTGACCAAGGAGCTTCAGGAGCGACCGGTAATCGGGAGCAAACTCCGATTGGGAATCGCGCTCACCCAGTGCGGTCAGATTCTGAATGGATTGGATGATCGAATCGCACCATTCCTGCGCGGCGTCTTGTTTGGTGAGCACCACGCGGCGTTTCATCTCCGCGACCAGTCGGCCAATACGCGGCAGAATCTCGCAGAAATCGCGGGCCCCGGGGTGACGCTGCTCCAACATGCGCCATTGCAGGCAAAGCTGCACCGCGTCGCGCCGCAGCTTCTCGAGATTGAGCGTTTCCTTACCCTTCTGCACACTCTCCGTGATTTCGCGGGCGATCTCTTCTTCGGAAAGATGATCGAGCGTCCGGAGCTTCAGCGGGTTCGGCGTTTCCATGCATTCCACCCCCGGCTCGGCTGCGCGTGTATTCCGCCGCCTGTCGGGACCGATGTAATCAGAGGTGACCACAAAACCCTTGCGGCGCTCGATGAGCAGGCGGATGCGCTCTCCCAGCGCAGTGGCCGAAACTGGACGGGCCACGAGATCGTCGGCCCCCGAATTCAAAACCTGGCCGATGATCGAGCCGTCGCGCCGCCAGGTGGTGACGACAACCACGATAAAGGGATTGTGCCCCAATCGGCCCTGGCGAATCGCCTGGACCAGGGCGCAAGTTTCGACTTCCGCGCCAGCCACTTCCGCCAGCAGCAGGTCGGGCGAGTCTTTCTGGAGACGCGTTGTCAGCAGGTCTAGAGCCGGTACGGTCTCGACGTTGCGATAGCCAAGGGAAAACAGCGAAGCCCGCGTGCCGTTGCGGTTGGGTGCGACTGGATCATAGACCAGCACCCGCGCCGTCTCGTAAAGCCGTTTTCCAATCATGTGTTATCCCCGGCCGAAGCCATAGGGGTAACACGCAGCGTTTTAAGAGAAGGTGCGAAAACCGCGCCGCAATTGTATGGAAATTATTGAAAATCCTAACGAATTTTCACCGGGTCGTAACCCAAGATCCAAAGCGGGGGCCGGTGGCGTTCAGCCTTCCCGGCGGCGCGGCGCGGCGCGGATGATCGCCAGGAAATCCGCCGCTTTCAGACTGGCCCCGCCCACGAGAGCACCGTCAACATTAGGCACCGCCAGGATGTCGGCGGCATTGTCCGGCTTGACCGAGCCGCCATAAAGGATGCGCATCTCTGCACCCTGCTCCGGGAATCGTTTGGCCAGGATCGCGCGAATGGTTTCGTGCATTTCGGCAATATCCGTCATTTGGGGTGTTTTCCCGGTGCCGATCGCCCAGACCGGCTCATAGGCAATGACCAGATGGGCGCCGTCGAGTTCGGCCGGGATGCTGGCCTGAAGCTGCTGCGTAACAACCGGCACGGCCTGCCCCGCGACGCGGTCCTTATCGCTTTCGCCGACGCACAGAATGGCCATAAGGCCCGCACGATAGGCGGCCCTGACCTTGCCCGCCACAATGACATTGGTCTCGCCGTGGAATTGGCGCCGTTCGGAATGGCCGACAATGACCGCAGTCGCCCCGGCGTCGCGCAGCATTTCTGCGGAAATATCGCCGGTGAAAGCGCCCGAAGCCAAAGCATGGCAATCCTGGCCGCCAATCGCGATGGGCCCCCCCTCGGTCGCCTTGACCGCATCGGCAATCAGTGTCGCGGGGGGACAGACAAGGACGTCCCCGCGCGCGGCTTCATCGGCAAGTCCCCGTTTCAATGCGCGGATTTCGCCCAGCGCCACCTTCAGCCCGTTCATTTTCCAATTGCCGGCCAACAACATGCGCATGCGTGATCCTATGTTTCATTGAAATGCTTGACCCCCTTACAGGCTGGCCCCATTTCCGTTAAAGCCTTGCCGCGTTCCCGGCCTCTCCCTATCATTCGCGGCCTTTCGAGACCATTTGGTTTTCCCATGCTGCAACAACTCCGCGCCGCCTCCAAATCCTGGGTTGCCTCCGTCATCATCGGGGTGCTTGTGCTGGCGTTTGCGCTCTGGGGCGTTGCCGACATCTTCCGCGGCGGCGGCGACAATGTGGTCGCCAGCGTGGGAGGCACGGAAATTTCGGCGGCCGATTACGATCTGCAGTTGAAGAACCAGATTCGGAATTTGTCGGCCCAGACCAAGAACCAGATCACCATGGAGCAGGCCAAAGCCATCGGGCTCGACAAAAATGTGCTCGACCAGGCGATCGCTCGTGCCGCCCTGGATGAGCAGGTGAAGGCGCTTGGCCTCACCGCGTCGCAGGAAACCATCGCGACCCAGATCCGAACCAATCAGAATTTCCGCGGCGCGGACGGCGCTTTCGATCCAACAATGTTTCAGCGAACCCTGCAGGATAATGGGCTCTCGGAAGAAGCCTTTGTTGCCGCCACGGGAAGCGACATCGCGCGCGAGCAATTGCTCGATGCCGTCACCGATGGGATGACCGCACCGCCGGGTCTTGCGCGCCTGCTCTATGATTTCGTTAACGAGCAGCGGATCGCGGATTATCTGGTCGTGACGCCGGAAGAAGCGGGCCAGGTGCCGGAACCGAGCCAAGCCGATCTTGAGGCTTATCACAAAGCCCATTCCACCCAGTTCAGTTCGCCCGAATATCGGTCCTTCGATTATGTGCAGATCGGACCGGAACAGGTCGCCGACGAAATCCAGGTTTCGGACGCGGATATGAAGGCCGAATACGACGCGCACAAAAGCGATTACGAGAAGCCGGAGCAGCGCGAGGTGGAACAGATTGCCTTCCCGTCCAAGGAAGCCGCCGATGCCGCCGCAGCGAAGATCAAAACGGCCGCGGATTTCGCCGCGCTCGCCCACGAACGCGGGCTGAAGGATGCGGATTTGAAGATCGGCACCGTGGCCGCGACGGGGCTTGATCCCAAGCTCTCAGCGCCTGTCTTCGCCGTGCCGGAAGGCGGCGTGACGGCGCCTGTGCAGGGACCCTTCGGCTGGGTGATTCTGCGCGCCGCCAAAGTGATCCCCGGCGAGATGAAGACCTTCGACCAGGTGAAGGACGAGATCAAAGCCAATCTGGTAAAGGCACGCACCGGCGCCAAGCTGACCGAGATCGCGAACAAATTTGAAGACGAGCGCGGCAGCGGTGAAACGCTCGCCGAAGCGGCCATGAAGCAGGGCCTGACCATTCACCACATTGCGGCAGCCGACCGGCAAGGCATGACGCCGCAGAAGAGCGAAGCGGATCTTCCGAAAGTGCCGCAACTGCTGGATCAAGCGTTCCAGACCGAGACCGGCGAGGACAGCGACCTGTTCCAAAGTCAGGACGGCCAATATTTCGCGGTAAAAGTGAACAGCGTGACGCCACCGGCCGTGAAACCGCTGGATTCCGTCCGCGAGGAAGTCAAAGAAGGGTTCGTCACCGAAGCGCGGACCAAATTGCTGCAAGCCAAGGTTCAGAACCTCGCCGCGGAAGCGATGAAGAGCGGAAGCCTCACCGACGCCGGCAAGACCCTCGGCCATCCGCCGGTGACGAGCATGCCGTTGAAACGCGGCGACATGAACGATGTCTTCTCGCCGCAACTTTTGTCTCAGGCGTTCGCGGCACCGCCCGGAACGGTGATTACAGGTCCGGCCGGCAAGGGCAACGGAATCGTTATCGCGCGCGTCGTGAAGGTCGTCCATCCGGAACCTGACCTGACCAGCGCGGACTATCTCAATTTCCGCCGCAGCGCCGCCCAACAATTGAGCATGACGGCGGTGGATTCGGTGGCCGCTGCGGCACGCAAGAAAGCCGGCGTCAACATTCATCAGGCGACCGTCCAGCGTGTCCTCGGCGACACGGCGCAATAGAACTCATTTTCTATGGACATCGCCCCCGGCTTTCCCGCTTTTGCGTCCGCTTATGAGAAAGGCCGGCCCCAGGCGCTTTATGTCCGGCTGATCGCCGATCTGGAGACACCCGTTTCGGCGTTCTTGAAGCTTGCCGGCGGACACGCCAACGCCTTTCTATTTGAAAGTGTGCAAGGCGGCGAGACGCGCGGCCGTTATTCCATCATCGGCCTGAAACCGGACCTGATCTGGCGCTGTCGCCACGGCAAGGCGGAGATAAATCGCAGCGCGCGCCTCGACGCGGACCGATTCATGCCCGACCCGGATGCGGACAATCCGCTGGTCTCGCTCAAGCGGCTCATCAAGGAAGCCGAGATGGAGCTTCCGGCAGAGTTGCCGCCGATGGCCGTGGGGATGTTCGGTTATCTCGGTTACGACATCGTGCGCCATATGGAGCGGTTGCCCTCTCCGCCTCCCGATGTGCTCGGCCTGCCCGAGGCGATTCTTCTTCGCCCGACGATTACGGCCATCTTCGACAATATCCGCGACGAGATCATCGTCGTGACGCCCGTGTGGCCGGAGGAAGGCTTATCCGCACGCGCGGCGTTTGCGCGCGGTGCCGAACGGCTTCAGGATATGGTGGCGGAACTGGAACGAGCCGGCGCACCGGCGCCCGCACCTGATGTGCAGCCGGTGCTCGGCCCTTCGGAATCGAATACTACCCACGCCGAATATCTCGCGATGGTTGAGAAGGCCAAGGAATACATCCGCGCCGGCGACATTTTCCAGGTCGTGCCCAGTCAGCGTTTTCGCCGCAGTTTTTCGCTGCCACCTTTTGCGCTCTATCGCGCGCTGCGGCGGCTCAATCCGTCGCCATTCCTCTATTTCTTGAATTTCCCGGGCTTTGCCATTGTGGGTTCGAGCCCGGAAATCCTGGTTCGCCTGCGCGATTCCAAGGTCACCATCCGTCCTATCGCAGGCACGCGGCCGCGCGGGAAAACGCCCGAGGAAGACCAACGTCTTGCGGATGAATTGATGGCGGATCCCAAGGAGCGCGCCGAACATCTGATGCTGCTCGATCTCGGGCGCAACGATGTCGGCCGCGTCGCGCAAACGGGCACCGTCCGGGTGACGGATCAATTCTTCATCGAACGCTATTCGCATGTGATGCATCTGGTCTCGAATGTCGAAGGCGTTATCCGTCCCGGTCTCGACGCGGTCGATGCGCTCGTGGCCGGTTTTCCGGCGGGCACATTGTCGGGTGCACCCAAGGTGCGCGCGATGGAGATCATCGACGAATTGGAAAAGGAAAAACGCGGCGTCTATGCCGGCGCGGTCGGCTATTTTGCCGCCAACGGCTCCATGGACACCTGCATCGTGCTGCGCACGGCCGTGGTGAAGGACGGCACCATGTATGTGCAGGCGGGCGGCGGCGTGGTCGCCGACAGTGAGCCGGAGGCCGAATATCAGGAAACCGTCAACAAGGCCCGGGCCCTGATGGCGGCGGCAGAGGAAGCGGTG
>DATLVC010000236.1:0-3432 GCA_035577685.1 Micropepsaceae bacterium
GGTCTGCAAGATCAAGCCGGGACGCATCCTGTTCGAAGTGGACGGCGTGCCGCGCGATGTCGCGCAGGAGGCCTTTCGGCTGGCGGCCGGCAAATTGCCGATAGCGACGAAGTTCGTCGCGCGGCTTACGGCGTAAGGGGACGCGCGATGACCAAGGTTTCGGAATTTCGCGACCGCTCCGTCGATCAGCTCACTGATGAGCTGGTGAAGCTGAAGAAGGAGCAGTTCAATCTGCGCTTTCAGCGGGCGAGCGGACAATTGGAAAATACTGCGCGATTCCGCGTGGTGCGTCACGATATCGCTCGGATCATGACGGTGCTGAATCAGCGCGCGTCTGGAAAAGAAATCGTCAAAGCGGCACCCGCCGCCGGCAAAAACAAGAAGCCGGCCAAGCGCGCCGGCGCGAAGAAATAGGAGAAGCGCGGATGCCAAAGCGCGTGCTGCAGGGTGTGGTGGTGAGCGATGCGAACGCCAAGACCGTCGTGGTCAAGGTGGAGCGGCGCTTCATCCATCCGGTGATGGGCAAGACCGTGCGCCGGTCCAAGAAATATCACGCGCATGATGAAGCCAAGACCTACAAGGTCGGCGATATCGTGCGCATCCGCGAGTGCAAACCGATTTCCAAGCTGAAGCATTGGGAAGTTGTCCGCCCGGGCGAAGCCGAAGGGAAGGCGTAAGGTCAATGATTCAGATGTCGACCGAACTCGACGTGGCCGACAATTCCGGCGCCCGGCGAGTCATGTGCATCAAGGTGCTGGGCGGTTCGCGCCGCAGATATGCCGATGTCGGCGATACGATCGTCGTCTCGGTGAAGGAAGCCATTCCGCGCGGCCGCGTGAAGAAGGGCGAAGTTCTGAAAGCCGTCGTCGTGCGCACCGCCAAGGGCGTCCGCCGCCCCGACGGTTCGCTGATCCGCTTCGACGGCAACGCCGCGGTGCTGGTGAATGCGCAGAACGAGCCGATCGGCACGCGCATCTTCGGCCCCGTGACCCGCGAGCTGCGCGCCAAGAACCATATGAAGATCATTTCGCTTGCGCCGGAGGTGCTCTGATGTCCGCGAAAGTGAGAAAGGGCGACCGCGTGGTCGTGACCTCAGGCCGCGACAAGGGCAAGTCCGGCGAAGTGCTGCGCGTGTTCCCGACCGATGAGCGTGTGGTCGTTGCCGGCGTGAATATGGTCAAGCGCCATCAGCGCCAGACCCAGCGCGCGCAAGGCGGCATTATCTCGAAGGAGGCCCCGCTGCATCTGTCCAAGATCGCCCATGTCGATCCGAAGACGGGCAGTCCCACGCGCATCGGGTTCAAGGTTTTGGAAGATGGACGCCGCGTGCGATTCGCCAAGAAGTCCGGAGAGGTTCTCGATGTCTGAAGCAGGATCCCCGAAAGAGGCCAAGCAGAAGGCGCCCAAAGCGCCCAAGCCGGAAGCCGCGGGCGCAGAAGGCGGCAAGTCCGCCAAGAAAAAAGGCGCAGGTCGCGAGGTCAAGGGCGCCCCGGCCGCCGGTGAAACCGCGCGCGATCCCAATTACGTGCCGCGCTTCAAGAAGCATTATCTGGACGTGGTGCGTCCGGAACTGGTGCAGAAGTTCGGCTACAAGAATCTGCTTCAGGCGCCGCGTATCGAAAAAATCGTGCTGAATATCGGTGCGGGCGAAGGCGCGGCCGATCAGAAGAAGATCCAGTCCGCTCAGAACGATCTGACCGCCATTGCCGGCCAGAAGGCGGTGATCACGCGGGCCAAGAAAGCCATTGCGGCTTTCAAGATCACCGCGGGCCGTCCGGTGGGCACGCGGGTCACGCTGCGCAAGGACCGCATGTACGAGTTTCTCGATCGTCTCATCACGGTCGCGCTGCCGCGAGTACGCGACTTCCGCGGCGTCTCGGCAAAAAGCTTCGACGGGCGCGGCAATTACGCCATGGGCCTGAAAGAGCACGTGGTGTTTGTCGAGATCGACTACGACAAGGTCGAGACCGTTTGGGGCATGGACATCATCATTCAGACCTCGGCGCGGACCGACGAAGAAGCCAAGGCGCTTCTCGCAGGTTTCCGCTTGCCGTTCATGAATTGAAAGCCGAAGGAGCGAAAAGGCCTATGGCCAAGCTGAGCCAGATCAACCGGAATAAGAAGCGCGAAAAAATGGCAGCACAATATGCGCCCAAGCGCGCGGCGCTGAAGGCAAAGGCGGACGATATGTCGGTCGCGCCCGAGGAACGCTTTGCGGCGCGGCTGAAGCTCGCCAAGCTGCCGCGCAATTCTTCGCCGACGCGTATCCACAATCGCTGCGAACTGTCCGGCCGTTCCAAGGGCTATTATCGCAAGCTGAAACTCTCGCGTATCGCACTCCGCGAATTCGCAAATTTCGGTCAGGTGCCGGGCATGACCAAGGCAAGCTGGTAGGGGAACGCGATGGCGATCAACGATCCGATTGGCGATCTTCTCACGCGCATCCGCAACGGTCAGTTGCGGGGCCTGTCGAAAATATCGACGCCAGCGTCCCTTTTGCGGGCGCGGCTTCTGGACGTGCTGAAACTGGAAGGCTTCATCCGCGGCTATGCCGAAGTCGAGATGAAGGGCAAGGCAAAGGAATTCGAAATCGAGCTGAAATATCACGACGGACGCCCGGTGATCCGGGAGCTGACCCGCATCTCGACGCCGGGGCGCCGCGTCTATAGCTCGGTCGATGAGCTGAAGCCGCATCGCGGGGGCTTGGGGATCTCGATCCTTTCGACGCCGCAAGGCGTGATGTCGGATTCGGATGCCCGCGCCAAGAATGTGGGCGGCGAAGTCCTGTGCCGCGTATTTTGATTTAGGAATTGGAGACAAACATGTCCCGTATCGGCAAGAAGCCGGTTCCGCTGCCCAAGGGAGTCACCGCTCAGGTGGCTCAAGGCACCGTTTCGGTCAAAGGGCCCAAGGGCGAATTGAAGCTGAAACTCGTGCCCGAGGTCGAAGCAGCGGTCGGCGATGGCAGCATCGCGATCACGCCACGCGAGCAAACCGATCGCGCCCGTGCCATGTGGGGTATGCAGCGCACGCTGGTGAGCAATCTCGTCCGCGGCGTCACGGAAGGATTCACCGAGCGGCTGGAGATTTCCGGCGTTGGTTATCGCGCCGCCGTGCAGGGCAAGAATTTGCAAATGCAATTGGGCTTCTCCCACGACGTGCTGCATCCAATTCCGGCCGGAATCCAGATTGTCTGCGAGAAGCCGACCTCGATTCAGATCACCGGCATCGACAAGCAGCTTGTGGGCCAGGTCGCTGCCGAACTGCGCAATTATCGGCCGCCGGAGCCCTATAAGGGCAAAGGCGTGAAATATGCGAGCGAACGGATTCGCCGCAAAGAAGGCAAGAAGAAGTAGCCATGGCCAACCAGAAAGCACTCTTTGAACGGCGCAAGCGCCGCGTGCGCTTCACCATCTCGCAGGTCAGCGGCGG
>DATLVC010000237.1:0-7242 GCA_035577685.1 Micropepsaceae bacterium
TTTTCGCGCTGAATATCATCGAGGTCCGATTCGAACGGGTGTCCCACCACATTCAGGATAGCGCTGGAAAGCCGCGGCAGCGCAAGATCGGGCGAGGGCCGCGCGGCATGGCCGCCTTGGCCGTGGGCGGTCAATTCCAAAGTGAGAAAGCCTTTCTCCGCATTGGAGATGAACGCGACCGGCTTGCGCGTGCCGGGATAGGGCTCGTTCATGATCGAGCTGCCTTCGTCGAGCACCCAGGCGAAATGGGCGCCACGGGTGGCGAGTGCTTTGGCGATGGCCGCATTGCCTTTTCCGCCGCCCACTTCCTCATCCTGGCCGAAGGCGAACATGATGGTGCGCTCCGGCTGGAAGTCCATCATGGCAAGCCGGTTGGCCGCCTCCAGAATGGAGACGAGTTGGCCCTTGTCGTCGAGCGTGCCGCGGCCCCAGACGAAGCCAGCGGCGACATCGCCGGAGAAAGGCTGGTGCGTCCAATCCTTCTCGGTGCCGGGGACGACCGGCACCACATCCATATGCGCCATCAGCAGCACGGGCGGCAGATTGGGATTCTTTCCCACCCACGTGAACAGCAGAGAATCGCCGAATTGCTCGGGGCCTGCCGCTTCGTGGAAATAGGGATAGGTTTGCTCCATCCACAGGCGCATCGAAACGAGTGCCTTGGATTTCTCGTCTTCTTTCACCCCATCGCCATAGGAGACAGTCTGAAAGCGCACGGCCTCGGCCAGATGCTGTGCGACGGCGTTCGAATCCACCGGAATGGGTGGCGCGGCGGCTTCTTGCGCAGGGGCGGCAATCATCAGCGTTCGCGCGACCATGAAAATCAGGACGGCGAGAACAAGTGCTGCGATGCCGATGCCAATGCGCTTCATGACGCCCCTCGCTTTATGTCTCTCTTAGATCAAGCTTCCACCTGCGCATGCATATTGACAAGGAAGTTGCGCGTTTCGGCGAGCGCTTCGGCAAAGCCGCAGCGGATCACTGGGGCTTCGGGAGGCAAAGCGGCTAAAAGACGGGTGGGGCAGGCTGCATCCAGGATGACGAAGACGCCACGGTCGGTTTCGCTGCGGATGAGGCGCCCGAAGGCCTGTTTCAGCCGCAGCCGGGCGAGGAGGTCGTCATAGCTCTTGCCGAAGCGGGCGCGGCGGGCCTTGTGCAGGATCGTGGGTTTCGGCCAGGGCACTTTGTCGAAGACGCAAAGCCTGAGCGAACGTCCCGGCACGTCGACGCCGTCGCGCAGCGCATCGGTCCCTAACAGGCAGGCATTCTCTTCGGCACGGAACAAATCGACCAGCGTGCCGGTGTCGAGCGCGTCGATATGCTGCGCGTAGAGCGAAAGCCCGGCAGTTGCGAGCGGCGCGGCAATACGGGCATGAACGGCACGCAGCGTCTTCACGGCAGTGAAGAGGCCGAGCGCGCCGCCGCCCGAAGCGAGGAACAGCTCGCGATAGGCGGCGCCGAGCTGATCCCAATCGCGCCGATCCACGTCGCGCACCACGATGATGCGGGCCTGCTTCTTCTAATCGAAGGGCGAGCCGAACAGGGCGCGGGCAGGGGGCTCGGGCAAATGATGCGCGCCGACGCGCACCTCAGCGCTGCGCCAGTCGCCATCGGCGGCGTCTTCGCTGCCGGCGTCGCGCAACGTGGCGGAGGTGATGAGCGCGCCGTGCGCAGGCTTCAAAATGGTTTCGGCGAACGGAATCGTGGGATCGATCCAATGTCGCTTCAGCCCGATATCGCCGTCGCGGCCATCGTCGCGGGCGATCTCGAACCAGTCGGCGAATTCGGTGTTTTCACGCGGCTCTTCTTCCAGCGCGGCCAGCATCGCGCGCCAGGCAGGAATGAGCAGATGCGCCCGCCGTTCAAGCCCGCGGACCGCCGCCTCGATCCGCACACGCGTGCCGGACTCCAAATCGGCTGCTTCCTTGTCGAGCCGGGCGCGCAGATGCGCCGCCAGGCGATTAAGCGGCGCGCCCAGCCGGACCAGCCAATGATCGAGCTTTCGCGCGGCGTCCTGCAGTTCCGGCTCCAGCGGCCGGACCTCGGCTTCGATTCCATATTCCGAACCGGTATCGGCACTGCGTGCCCGCACATGCGTATGGACATGGGCGAGAAAAATCTCGCCCGGCCCGCGCGGCCCGCCGCCACGCAGCCGCGCCTGCCAGCCTTCGCCGGCCAGCGCACCGGCGGCCGCCACCGCTTCGTCGAGAGCGCTCGCGCCTTCCTCGCCGGCAATGAGTTCGCGCACCCGCTCGTTCAGCCCGCGGGCGCGGGATTGCCGCCCCTCCGGTCCACGGATCCAGCGGCGCAGCTCCGCCATCTCCGCGCCGGACAACTCGGCCGCGAAAGCAGAATCTGCGGCGTCGAACAGATGATGCCCCTCATCGAAGACGTAGCGGACGCGCCGCTCGGGCGCGACATCGTCGGCTTCTTCGGCGCGCAAGCCGTCATGGGTCGCCTGCGCCATCACCAGGGCATGATTGGCGATGACGATGTCGGCGGTGTGCGCGCGGCGCAGGCCCCGCTCGATGAAGCAGACGCGATAATGCGGGCACGCGGCATAGATGCATTCGCCGCGCCGGTCGGTCAGCTCGCGCAAGGGAACGCTGGCGCCAAGAAAAGCCGGGAAGCCCGTGCCGGAAAGATCGCCATCCGGCACGGTGGTCAGCCAGCGCGCGATCAATCCGAGCGCCACTGCGCGCTGGCCGGGCGCCTGGGCGTTGCGCTTCGCCGCGTCTTCGAAATTCAGCAGACACAGATAATTTTCGCGGCCCTTGCGCACCACGACTTTGAGAGAGCGTGCCGACGTGCCGCGTTCGAGCTTTTCCGTTTCTTGCAGGATCTGGCGTTGCAGATTGCGGGTGTAGGTCGAAATCCAAAGACCGGGTCCGTTCTTCTCCGCCCACAGCGAGGCCGGCGCGAGATAACCCAACGTCTTGCCGGTGCCCGTGCCTGCTTCCACCAGCGCGATGCGCGGCGATCCCACGCGCAGGCGCGGCGCGAAAGCAGCGGTGGCCGCGGCGGTGAAATCCTGCTGCTGCGGACGGCTGGCGCCTTTGCGCCCGATCAGAGCGGAGAGCCGCAGCAGCGCTTCCTCGGTTTCGACGGGCTGACTACCGGGGCGCGCCGACGGGGGCTCATCCTCCCATTCGGGCAGTCCGCGCCAGGCATCGATTCCGGCAAGCGGGCTCGCCATGCGCTCCGGCTCCCCCAGGATGGCGAGGATTGCCGGACCCCAGCGCCAGCCGGCTTTCGTCATGAAGGAAGCGGTTTTTTGCGCGCGGGATTTTTCGTCCAAGGGCAAAATGGCCAGCATGTCCAGCAGGGCTGCCGTGCTCCGGTGCAGCGTGCGGGCAGATTCGTCCGCATTGTGGGGCGCCGCGAGGTTCAGCGCACTCGCAAGCCCGAGCGGGCTTGGCAGGCACGGCACGCCCGGTCGCACAAACGCAAACAATTCCAGCACATCGAACAAAGGCTTCAACAGCCGCGCGCCCAATCGCTGGCTTGCGAACATCGCGTGGCACACCAGCATGTCGCCGGTCGCGAGGAGGCTGCGTGCTTCGGCTGTGGACAGGCCGCGCGTCTCACCTGAAGGCTTCGCCAGCACAGCGCCGCCGCCGGTCAGCGCAAGCGCCGGCAAATCCATATGGGGCAGACGCAAATCCACGACCTCGCGCGCGAAAGGGAACGCCAGGGAATATGACGAGTTCGCCGGTCCACCGAAAGGCCATCGTCCGGAACGCGGGAAGAGGCTCGTGCGTTGGTTCGTCAGGCGTGTCGCCCGAAGGATCAGGAGTGCCCTATGTTGCGATTGGGATGGAAAGCTGGAACCGAGCAATACCAGCCGGAGGAACTGCTCGATTATGCGATTGCCGCCGAAGCGGCCGGTTTCGATTCGGTGGAGGCAAGCGATCATTTCCATCCCTGGGCGGAAAAAGGCCAGGCATCCTTCGTCTGGAGTTGGCTGGGTGCCGTGGCCACCAGGACAAAACGAATCATGCTTGGCACCGGCGTGACGTGTCCGATCCTGCGCTATCACCCCGCCATCGTCGCGCAGGCAGCAGCCACTATGGCCTGTCTCGCGCCGAAGCGTTTCTTTCTCGGCGTCGGCACCGGCGAGGCGCTCAATGAATATTCGGCGACTGGGCAATGGCCGGGCTACAACGACCGCCGCGCGCAGATGATCGAGGCGATCGAACTGATTCGCGCGCTCTGGACCGGCGAAAAGATCACCCATAAAGGCCTGTATTACGAGACGCGCAAAGCCAAGCTTTATACGAGGCCGAACGAAGCCATCCCGATTTATGTCTCTACTCTGGTTCCCGAAAGTGCGGAGACCGCCGGCAGATGCGGCGACGCCCTGATCACGGTCGGCGGCGAAGAGCCCGAAACCTATCGCAAGATATTGGAGAATTTCGAAGCCGGCGCAAGGGAGACTGGCCGTTCGCCCTCGACGATGCCGCGCATGGTCGAGCTTGCTGTAGCGTATACGGACGATGTCGAGAAAGCCGTCGAATTACGAATGGCTTATTGGGCGGGAACCTTCGTGCCGGCGCTCTTCACCGAGAAAATTTATACGCCCGAGATGTCCGAGCAGAACGGCAAGATCATCGGGCCGGATATTGTGAAGAAGGCGGTCTGTATCTCGGCCGATCCGGAAGACCATATCAAGTTCGCGCAGAACTATATCGATATGGGATTCGACCATCTGATCTTTCACTCAGCGGGCCCTGATCAGCAGGCCTTCATCGAAGCCTACGGCCGGCATGTTCTGCCCCGGCTGCGCCAGCGCTCACGCGCTCAGACGAAATCGGCGGCCTAAGCGGCCAGATCGGGATAAAGGCGGCGCAGCGCTTCGCGCACGCGGCTATGCTCCGAAAGCACGCTGTCCGCCGCCGTCGAAAGCGCTCGGCCGTCGGCGCCGTCGCGTGCGCTTTGTGCGAGCAGGCGCGCCGCGGAGGTGAGCGCGGTCAAGCCCAGCCCGCCGGCCGCGCCCGCGAAATCCTGCGCCAGACGGGCCGCTTGGTTCCATTCTTCCTTGTCCGATGTCGTCGCCAGCGCAGCGGCCAATTCGTCCGCCGTATGCATGTAGGACTGCAAGATATCGATCAGCGTCTTGAAGCCGAGCGATTTCTCCAATTCCGAAATCGCCTTGGCGTCGATCGCCGCTTCGATGTGTTCTTCATTGACACTGTCCGCCTGCTTCGGCCCGTCCCCGGTAATGGAAACGACAGCAGAAAACAGTGCGTTCGGGCCCGCAGGCCAGCGCAACAGCGCATCGGCGCCATTCGGGCTGCGTTCGTCCGTGGTGGCAAGCGCAAGGATCGGAGTCCGCTGGCCCGGCGCGGCTGCGAATGCATCCACATTGGCCGCTGCCGCAATGATCAACGCGTAATCGCCGCGGGCCGACATGGTGACCGCCTGTGCCAGCGTTTCGGCAGTGCTCACGGTATTGCCGAAGGGCACAAGCAGCCGCTCCACCGCAGATCGCATGGTCGCATCCGGCAGATAAGCGAGCAGGGAGAGCCCGCTTGGCGGCGTCACGTGATCTTCGCCGGGGGTATCTTCCATTACGGGCGTCTTGACGGCAGGGAAATTGATCCAGAATTTCGCGCCCATACCGGGCTCGCTTTCCACACCGATGCTGCCGCCGATCGATTCCACGAGGCGCTTGGCCACGGCGAGACCGACACCGGCCCCCACATGGCGCGTCGCATAAGAATCGTCTTCCTTTGTGAAGGGATCGAAAATCGTGTTCAGCAGATTGCTCGGAATGCCGGGTCCCGTATCGGCAACGACAAAGCGCACGCGCTGCACGCCGGATTCATCGGCTGCGGAGTCGAGCATGATTTCGATGTTGCCGCGCTCGGTGAATTTTATCGCGTTGCCGACGAGTTTAAGCAGCACGCGGCGGACCAGCCGGGGATCGGCGGCCACCCGCGGCAAGCCCTGGGCGATATTGACGGACAGACGCAACCGCTTCTCCCAGGCATTGGGCTGGAGCAGCCGTGCCACGGTTCTGAGAGCCTGGCCGGCATCGCAGCCATCTTCGGAGAGCGGGATCAACTCACTGTTCTGCTGCGAAAGGGCGATGACATCGTCGAGCAGCGTCTTCAGGCCGCGGCTTCCCTCCAGCAGGACTTTGACATGATCGCGCTGCGCTTTTGTCAGTTCGCTGCGCTCGAGAAGTTGCGCCATGCCCAGGATCGCATTCAGCGGGGTGCGCAACTCGTGGCTGATATTGGAGATGAAAGCCGATTTGGCGCGTTCGCTCGCCTGCGCCGCATCGCGCACCGCTTCGGCCGCTCTTTTCTCCGCGCTGAGGTGCTGGATCAGCTCCGCATTGTGTTGGCGCAGAAGAATGCTTTCATCGAGAAGTTCGGCCACGCGGCCGCTGTAATTGTAAAGCGTCCCGCCGAAGAACAGCACCAGAATGGCGGACAACATCTGATAGATGCCGCCTTCATGGACGAGCAGGAGGGCCAGAGGCAACAACGAGCCGGCCGCATGCGCAAGATAGGCCGGCCGGTGGGCGGCGCGGGCAACGAATTCGACGGCCGACACGCCGAGGAAGGCGAGAACCAGATAGGCTTCGGCTGGGAAGGATTTCGGCACGAACCAGACCAGGGCGCCCAGGCCCCAGATGGCGCCGGTCACACCCGACAGAATGGTGTAGCGCCTGGCCCAAAGCGCCGGATCCTCGTCCGGCCTCCGCTCCTCGTAGCCCCGTTTCAGCCGGCCCGAGAAAAAGGTCGCCCCCAGCAGGAGAATCAAGGGCACGACCGCAATGGAAAACGAAGCGGGCCGTTCAAGCACGGACACGGCCAGGCAGAGCGAGGCAAAGGGAAGAAAAAGCGTGTAGCGGCTGAGGGCATGCAGAATCGCGATCCTGCCGCTCAGCAGGGTTTTCTCTCGCGAAAGAGTCTGGTTCTCAGCCCCCTCGGTGATCACTCTTGCACTCCCTCGCGGGCCTTCCGCCCGCACCGCCGGCGCTTTGCGCTCGCGTTGACCTTGTGTAGGGAGAGAGCCTAGCTTCGCCGCCTTTCGATACGCTTAACATTAAGGATGATGATGACACCTGGCGCCAATCGCGAGCTTGCCCTCTCCGCCCGGGCCTGGCCCTTCGACGAAGCGCGCAAATTGCTCGCGCGTATCGAAAAAAGACGCGCCGCGGGCATCGCGGTTAACGAAATCCTATTCGAGACCGGCTACGGCCCGTCGGGGCTTCCCCACATCGGAACA
>DATLVC010000238.1:0-7638 GCA_035577685.1 Micropepsaceae bacterium
ACCTATGACAAGACGCATCCCGAACCTTATGTGCTGCGGGCGAGCGCGCGTCAGGCGCAAGGCAACAAAGCAGGCTACAAGGGCGATATCGATGCGGCCTTGGCGCTCGATCCGACCTTCCCCGATGCGCTCGTCGAACGCGGTGTCATGAAGATGGAAGCCGGGGACAAGACCGGGGCGCGCGCGGATTTCGTGCAAGTGCTCGTGCGGGCGCCCGACAGCCCGGCTGCCGATACGGTGCGCAAGCGCATCGAGGCCTTGGAAGTCCACGATCCCTAACTGCCCTCGCCCCCGCAGGGGGAGAGGGGCGGGGTGAGGGGGTGATACCACTCCTGCGCTACGTCTGAATCGCATTCACGGTCCGCATGCCGTGCGGCCAGAGCAGCGAAGGCGTCGCGCGGCAGAAGCTTCGACAGCGCCCACACTGCCATCGCGCGGACAAGCGGCGATGGATCGCTGAGCCGCGCTTCGGCGACAGGCACCATCGAAGGCTCGCCGGAATTGCCGATGGCGATCATCACATTGCGGATGAAGCGGTCGCGACCGATGCGCTTGATCGGCGACCCCTGGAAGATTTCCCGAAATCCCGCATCGTCGAGCAGCGCAAGCTCGCGGAGCAGCGGATGGGTCAGTTCGATGCGCGGATGAAACGCCACCTCGCGAGCGGTTTGCGCAAATTTGTTCCAGGGACAGACCGCGAGGCAATCATCGCACCCATAGATCCGGTTGCCCATCGGCTCGCGAAATTCCAGCGCGATGTGGCCCTTGTGTTCGATGGTCAGATAGGAAATGCAGCGCCGCGCATCGAGCTGATAGGGCGCAGGGAAGGCACGCGTCGGGCAGACGTCGACACAGCGTGAGCAGGTGCCGCAATTGTCCTGCATGGCCGCGTCGGGCGTAAGCACAAGCGTGGTGAAGATCGAGCCCAGAAACAGCCACGAGCCGAATTCGCGCGAGACCAGGTTGGTGTGCTTGCCCTGCCAGCCGATGCCGGCCGCAGCCGCGAGCGGCTTTTCCATTACCGGCGCGGTGTCGACGAAAATCTTCACATCCCCGCCATAGGTCTCCACGATCCAGGAGGCAAACCGCTTCAGACGGCGTTTCAGCACATCATGGTAATCGGCGCCCTGGGCATAGACCGACACGATGCCGCGTTGCGGCCGGCTGAGCGCGGCCAACGGGTCCGTCACCGGCGCGTAATTGACGCCGAGCGTGATGATGCTTTTCGCTTCGGGCCAGAGCGCGTGCGGATCGGCGCGTCGCTCGGATGTCGCCTGCATCCAGCCCATGTCTCCATGATGGCCGCATGCCAGATATTCCGCGAGCCCTTCCGCGGCGCCTTCAGGCTTTGCGGCCGCCGCAAAACCAACCGCATCGAACCCTTCCTCGTTCGCGCGGGCGCGGATCGTCTCGCGGATTCCTGCCGGCGGTCTCGCCGCCTCAGAAATCAAGCTCGGCATAATGGGACACCGGCGGTTGCCCAGGCACGCGGTCGTTGAGCAAGGGGCGGAAAGACGGGCGCGATTTCAGGCGCGTGTACCATTCCGTAAGCGCGACTTGCTCGGCCCAGGGAACTTCGCCGAAATAATCGAGCGCGGAAAGATGTGCGGCGACCGCGAGATCGGCGAGTGAAACGTCGCGCCCTGCGAGAAAGCCGCGCGTCTCGGCAAGCGTGCCCAGAGCTGGCAGAGTCGCGGCCAAAGCCTGACGGCCGAGTCGCACGGTCTCCATATTGGGCGGCCGGCGATTGAGACTTCCGGTCTGGGTCTGCGAGCCCTTTTCGAAGACGATGCGCTTGGTCACTTCTTCGTGGAAATTGGTCATCGCCCAGTCGAAGAGGCGAAGCACTTCGGCGCGTTCGGCTGCGTCCGCCGGCAGCAGCGGGCGCTCGGGATGCTCGTTTTCAAGATGATCGGCGATGGCCCAAAGACCGACAATCGCGGTCCCATCAAGCTCATGGAAAACCGGCAAATGCGCCAGCGGGTCGTCGGCATGCGCCAGATCGCAGGCTATCCGCTTTTCACCGAGCATGAGCCGCACCAGGCGCGAGGCGGGCGAGAGAATAAGATGGGTCAGGCGGCGCATGGCCGCCAATCTAGTCGATGACGGCGCGCCTGCAATCCCCTCGCCGTGACGTTGTCCCCGGAAAAAGAGGAGGGGAACTAGCGATAGATGCACGCGTCCAACCGGTCTCGCGAGACCTCAGCGATGCGGGCAGCAATCACGGCGGACTGCCGCGCGACATAGGGGCCGGGCACGTCGGCGCGATAGGCCCGCGGGTTGGGCAGGATGGTGGCGAGCCGTGCGGCTTCCAGAACCGAGAGCTTTGCCGCGGGCTTCTTGAAATTGGCTTCAGCGGCAGCCTCCGCCCCGAAGCGACGCGGTCCCCATTCGGCGATGTTGAGATAGGTTTCCATGATCCGCTTCTTGGGCCACAGGGCCTCGATCAGAACGGTGAGGTAGGCCTCGATGCCTTTGCGCGTCCAGGTCCGGTTCGGGGACAGGAACAGGTTCTTGGCGGTCTGCTGGCTGATGGTACTGGCCCCGCGCATGGTCGAAGCCGACGCATTGTGGGTGAGCGCCTTGTCGATGGCTTCCAGATCGAATCCATAATGCGAACAGAATTTGCCGTCCTCCGACGCGATGACCGCGCGCACCAGATTGGGCGAAATGGAACCGAGTGGCACCCAGCGTTTGGTGATAGGTCCTTCGGAAAGCCAGGTTCCGAGCATCAATGGCGTGATCGGCGGCGGTACGAAACGGAACAGAAGGATCAGCGCCACCGGCAAGATTACCGTCACGCCCAGCAGAATCAGGAGGATGCGACGCAGCCAGGAATTACGTTTGCGGTTGCGGTTTGAAGTTCGGGCCATGGTGATTGCGAATCGTGCGACGCCAGTTTAAGGCGATAGCTGGAATTTCCACAGTCCACCAGCTTGGCCAGCCGGCTCGGAGTGCTACGTTTGTTTCCCATTGCGTCCCTGCTCCCTCAGTTGCCCCGCGCGAAGATCATCGACGTCGGAGCCGCGGAAGGTCCCGAAGGGCCCGTCTATACAAAGCTGATGGGTGCACTTCCGTGCGAGGTGGTCGGCTTCGAACCGGATGTGGCCGAATGCGAAAAGCTCAACCGGCAGGCAGGCTCGACGCATCTTTACCTTCCCCATGCCATCGGTGATGGCAGCCGGCGGACCTTCTATGAATGCACCTCGCCTTATTGCTCGTCGCTGTTCGAGCCCAATATCGCGCTCGCAGACAAGTTTCAAAATCTCGGAGACCTGCTCCGCGTGGTCGGGACGCGCCCGATCGAAACCAGGCGGCTGGACGATCTTAGCGAAACGGCCAATGCCGATTTCCTGAAGGTCGATGTCCAGGGCGGAGAGCTTCTGGTCTTGCAAGGCGCGATTGAGCGTTTGCGGTCGATCCTCGCGGTTCATATCGAAGTCGAATTCCTGCCCCTCTACAAGGACCAGCCGCTTTTTGCCGATATCGATTCCTTCTTGCGCGCGCAGGGTTTTGCGTTTCACACGCTGGTTCCATCGGGACGCACATTCAAGCCGGTGCTCGTCAACAACGATCCGTCCGGCTGGGTGCGCCAGATTGTTTGGGCCGATGCGGTCTATGTGCGCGATTTCATGACGTTTGCCGAACTCGCGCCGGATTCATTGCTGAAACTCGCGGCGATCCTCCACGAGATCTATGAATCCGTCGATGTGACGGCGTTGGCCCTGGTTGCCTATGACAAACAGATAGGCAGCCAATTGCAGGCGAAATATCTCACGCGTCTGGCGGGGCGTTAGCGCCGGTTCAGCCCTGTTCCTTCGGCAGCGGCTGGACGCCGGCCTCGTTGCCATATTCCCCAGGTGGGACCAGCTCGTAAAACCCGCTGATCTTCAAATGCACGGTCTGGGGCTTGTCCGACTGGTTCTGAAAGTACCAGCCATGCACGCCTTCGAAAGGCGCCACCAGTGCACCGCCGGAATTCAGTCCCGTTGCCTGGCGATATTCCATGACGGTGGCTTTGGCGCCTTCGGGCACCGGGCGCGATTCGCCGTGGAAATCGTAATAGAACCATTCGGGATGGGCCTCATCGCCGGTGACGTTCCAGCTATAGGTCAGCGTGTCGCCGGGGCGCATTTTCACCTTGTATTCCAGCTCGTTTTTTTCGTCCGGCGGCAGCGTGATCACGATCGTATCGGTGCGAAAGGCCGTCGCGTAGAAGCGCGTGGTGGCATTCGGACCAGCCGGCGCGGCGGCGACGGTCACCACCTCCGGCCCGGCCAGCCTGTCGAGGCCCGTCAGCCGGCCAAATCCGGTGGGATCGCGGTGGAATTCCGCCGGCAAAACGAACAGGACGAAAATCGCGCTGCCCGTGAGAAAGGCCGCGGCGGCAATGGCGATCAGCCGCGATCGGTTCAAGGACGGTGTCTTTCTTTCTTCGGTCATCACGCGCCTCCGCTCACGAAATAGCCGGCCAATTGATATTCCATCAGCGCGAACCCGGCGGCCATGATCGCCGCATTCGCAAAGACCGCCTGTTTGGAAAACGCCGCCGTCTTGCGCCACCAGACGATGGCGACAAGCGCGACGCTCAGCACCAGCAATTGGCCTATTTCCACGCCAACGTTGAACGAGATCATGTTCGCCGCGAGCCCGTCCCGCGACGGGTTCAATTCCTGGACCTTCGTGGCCAAGCCGAACCCGTGCACCAAGCCGAAGATCAGAATTGCGAGCTTTGTGTTCGGCTGAACGCCCAGAAGTGTCTTGAACCCGCCGAGATTGTCGAATGCGATATAGGCGACCGACAATCCGATCACCGCGTCGACCAGAAAGGGATTGACGTGAACGCCACCGAGCACACCCAAAAGAAGTGTCGTGCTGTGCCCGATGCTGAAGGTGGTGACATAGATCGCCACATGGCGGAGCTGGTAGAGGAAGAATACCGTTCCGATCACAAACAGAAGATGATCGTAACCGGTCGCCATGTGCTTGGCGCCGAGATAGAAAAAGGGAAGTATCTGCGGACCCACGGAATGGGCGACGAAGTCGGCATCCTTGCCCGCCATGCCATGCGCCAGGGCGTCAAAGCCAAAGCCGGGAAGGGGACCAGCAAACGCCACCGCAAGCGCGGCAAGACAATACGCCATGCGCCGAAAATCGACGGTGGCCGTCCAGGGAATCGATGCCATCGGACCTCGCGAGACGCGGTTTGCACATCTATTACGCATCTATAACCCGTTTCCCCTCGGCTGCGACAGGTTTGGCATCGCACAAGCGCGCAATTCCGCGTAGGAATTCCAGCATCACCCGGGGACTATGATGAACGACATCGTTAATGCGATTTTGCTGGGCGTGGTGGAAGGACTTACGGAATTCCTGCCGGTGTCCTCGACAGCCCATCTGCTGGTGACCGAGAACATACTGGGGCTCCACAAAGGGGATTGGGAGGCCTTCACGGTCATTATCCAGCTCGGTGCAGTGCTGTCGGTGGTCGCCGTCTATTGGCGCAAATTCTGGGACGTTACGGTCGGTCTTCCGACCGAACCGAAGGCGCGCCAATTCGCAATCAACGTGATCGTGGCATTCCTGCCTGCCGCGGTGCTCGGCGCTTTGCTGATCAAATTCATCAACGCGGTCCTGCTCGATCCGTCTCGAGCGCTTCCGGCCATCGCGACCACCTGGATATTGGGCGGCGTGCTGATCCTACTGTTCGAGCGGATCGCGCCGCGTCCGCGCTGGGAGGAGGCCGACAATCTGCCACTGGGAAAGGCGTTGCAGATCGGATTTTGCCAATGTGCCGCGCTGATCCCGGGCGTGTCGCGTTCGGGCGCGACCATTCTGGGGGCGGAGCTTCTTGGCGTCGAGCGCAAGACGGCGGCGCATTTCACCTTTTATCTCGCAGTGCCGACCATGCTGGGTGCGTCCGTACTCGAACTGTACCAGAAGCGGGCCGAACTCTCGGCGAGCCATCTGCAGATCATTGCCGTCGGTTTTGTCGTCTCCTTTGTCGTCGCCTATGTGGTCGTGAAGACCTTCATCGATTTTGTCGGCCGTTACGGGCTGAAGCCGTTCGGCTGGTATCGAATCGCGACGGGCGTGGCGCTTCTGGCAACCCTGCTACGGTGAAACCGTCTCGAACTGGCCGGTCTTGCGAAAGCGCCAGAGATAGGATGGCAGGATGGCTTCGGCCGCGGTCGGTACGATACCCAGATCGCGCAAGGTGAGCGCATCTGCCGACACGACATTGTCCTGTTGCAGCAGCCGCACCTGATCCAGAGTCAGCAGCGGATTAGGCAAGAGGCCCAGCACCGCGGCCTTGATGCGCGCCAGCGCGAACGGCACCGGGACAAGCAGCCGCCGGCGATTGGTCTGTTTCAGCACGAGCTGCATGACCTCTTTCATGGTCATCACTTCAGGCCCGCCAAGTTCGTAGGTCTTGCCAGCCGTCGCTGAATCGTTCAGCACCGTACGCGCCGCCTCCGCCAAATCCCCGACATAGACGGGCTGGAACCGCGTGTGCCCGCCGCCGATCAGGGGCAATGCGGGTGAAAGCCGCGCCAGCCAGGCGAAGCGGTTGAAGAAATCATCCTCGGGCCCGAACACAATCGAGGGGCGAAAAATCGTGGCACCCGGAAAGGCTGCGCGCACGCGCTCCTCGCCCTCTGCCTTGCTGCGCGCATAGTGAGACGGTGACTCCGTACTCGCGCCCAGCGCCGACACGTGGAGAAGCCGCGCCACCCCATGCTTGGCCGCCAGGCGGGCGATGCACTCCGCCGCTTCGGTTTGCAGCGTCGTGAAACGCTGGCTCCCGCTCTCGGCCAGGATGCCGACCAGATTGATCACCGCATCCGCGCCGCGCAACGCGCCATCTACGGCGGCATCGTCAGTGACATTGGTCTTGAGCAATTGGATCTGGCCGACCCGGCCCATGGGTTTGAGGAAATGGGCGGTATTGGGGTAACGGACCGCCGCCCGCACGCGCCAGCCTTCGTTGGCAAGGGCCCGCACAATGTGCCGGCCCAGAAAACCCGAAGCGCCGAAAATAGTGACCAGCTTGGAGGAGGGGATCGCCGTCATGGATTCCAGTCTGCGCGGTGGTGATTCCACCCTTTCCTTACCGGAAGGTCCGGTCTTCGGGTAGATGCGAATGCGTTATACCCCTCCCCCCCGTTTTGAGGGGATGGAGAGGGTGCTTTTCAAGCATTCCGCGGCTTTTGGTGTGGCTGGGGACTGAAAATACGGTGCCAATAGAGGTGCAATTAAAGTGCATTGAGCGAGTCGCTCCCGTCGTCGTTCCAGTTCTCGAAAACCGAGTCTAACCCGAGCTGAGGGACTGACGATTATTTTTTTTAACCGACGCGCTTGCGGCGCGGAAAATCGATCAGCTTGGGGCGCGTTGACAGGCCCGAGCCTCGCTCCTAAACATCCCCGCCCAGGCCTTTAGCCTGCCCAGATGGCGGAATTGGTAGACGCGCTAGTTTCAGGTACTAGTGTCCAAAAGACGTGGAGGTTCAAGTCCTCTCATCCGCACCAAAGAAAGAGTCGGCCTAACGGGCCGGCTTTTTCTTTGGTTACTGAACGCGATGAGAGGACGCAGAAACTCGGGAGTGAGCGAAGCGAACGGGAGGTCGCGTAGCAAAG
>DATLVC010000239.1:0-5539 GCA_035577685.1 Micropepsaceae bacterium
GGTCGGTACCGGACTTGGGAACACCACCCTCGGTGACCAATATATCGACGCGACGCGGCGCGCCCAATCGCATCTCGCGGCCATCGGCACAGTCACGCCGCTTCGGCCGGGAATACAATCGGGCAATGATGGCGGCGGCTATTCCTGGGAGGTACGGATTTCCGAACCCGTTCTGCATGCGGGCGCATCCGGACCTGCGGAGCAGAGGCCGCTCGGTCTTTACACGGTCGAAGTGGTGCTGAGTTGGGGCAGCGGCGCGGGAATAAGGACCATCTTGCTGCAATCCCAGCGGCTGGCTTATCTCGCGGATGGCAATGGCTAGGCGCGACAACACTTGTGATCGGGCAGGTGGCTTTACGCTGCTGGAGCTCCTTATCGTTATCGCGGTGCTGGGTCTGATCCTCGCCGCGCTCAGCAATGGGGTGCGCTTTGCCGGGCAGGCCTGGCAGGTCCAGGAACGCCGGGACAGCCGTGAAGGCGATCTCGACGCCGTTCAAAATCTGGTTCGCAATCTCGTCTCCTCGGGGACCGGTTTCAAGGGCGACAGCACATCCTTGACGTTCGTCAGCGAGCTTCCCGAAGCCCTTGCACGCGGCGGCCTCTATGAGGTGGAGCTTCACGTGGTGGGAGATAGCTTGGTGCTGACCTGGCGGCCTCATTTCAAAGGTCCGAGCAACGTGACCGACAGCACAGCCACTGAATTGGCCAAGGGCGTTCGGGACCTTAATTTTTCCTATTACGTCAGCGCTTCGGGCTGGCAGCCGGCCATCGCCGATAAGACGAAGCCCCCGGCACTCATCCGCATGGCGCTCGCGTTCAGCGCTGGCCGCATTTGGGTGCCACTGATTGCTGCGCCGATGGTGGACGTTGTTCCTGCTGTCACAAACTGATCGCCGAACTGTCACAAATTGGCGCTACAGAGATTTTGAACGGTGCTGTCACACGCTCTCTATCTAAATGATTGCAAGAACTTATGCGGGTTTTTCTCAGCTGGTGGTTTGGACAGCTTGCCGGGCTTCTCCCGGACTTCGTGACGCGTGACTCTGCCGGTCTGACCGACGCCGCCATTCTCGATATAGGCAATGATACTGCCACCCTGCTGATACGCGCGAAGGGAACAAGTACCTCCATCGCGCAGGCAAGCGCGGATGAGGCGGGGTTGGGTGAGCTTTCTGCGGCGCTGCGTGAGGAGAAATCCGTTCCCCCCTCGCTGCTCTTGCGCCTCCCCCCTGAGTGGGTGCTGAAGAAGAGCATGTCCTTTCCGGCGGCCGCGCGCCGCGATCTTAAGAATTTGCTCGGTTTCGAAATCGACCGCGAGACTCCCTTCGCGCGCGAGGAGATCTACTGGAACTACGGTGTCCGCCGCCAGGACATGGCGCGGGGGCGGCTCGAGGTGGATCTCTTCCTCGTACCGCGCCGTCCGGTGGATCCGCTGATTGAAGCCGCCCGCCGCGCGGGGCTCGACCCGAAGGGCGTTGAAATCGACTCCGGCCCGCTGGGCATTAGCGTGGTTCCGATCAGCGGCGAGGCGCCCAACAATCCGGTGCGGTCCGAACGTCCGCTGGTGCCGCGCGCCGCAATGGCCGGCGCATTCGCCCTCGTTTTGATTGCGACACCTTTTGTCTATCAGGAATGGGCCATTGCCTCGGCTGACGCCACGATTGCATCCTTGGAAGATCGGGCGAACGAAGCGGCGCACCTTCGTCAATCTGCCGATCAGCTTGCCCAGACCGGCGATTTCTTCAAGCGGAACAACCGTGGCAGCGGCTTGGCGACGCTGGCCGCGGTCACCCGTGCGCTTCCCGATGATTCCTATCTGACGGCGTTCACGTTGCGGGGAACCCGGCTGACCTTGAGCGGGTTGTCTCCGTCTGCGGCGCAGCTTGTCGGCTTGTTTGCGCATTCGCCCGTGTTTCGCGAACCGAGCTTCGATTCACCCGTAGTCGGAAGCGAAAACGGCGATCTCGAACGTTTCACGATCTCGGTTTCACTAGCGCAAGCGGGGGCGCCGTGACCGGATTGCCCGAAGGAAATGCCGGAAAGGCTGCGGCACTAGCGATTCTCGTGATCGTCGTGGCCGCGGTTTATTTCGCAATTCTGTCGCCGGTGCTTGCCTTCTACGACAGCAATGCGGAGAGGCTGGAACAACGCCGCGAACTGGTGCGCCGTGATAGGAACGCGGTTAACGATCTGCCGCGGTTACGCGCTTTGGCGAAGCAACGCGGCAAGAATCCGCCAGGTGCCGATCTTCTTCTCGCAGGGGCAAGCGACGCGATCGCCGCTGCTGCGCTGCAATCGAGCCTGAAGGATATGGTCGAGGAGGAGGGCGCCAAGATTACCAGCGCGGCGACGCTGCCCCCGGAATCGGATGGAGCGTTCCGGCGCGTCGGCGTCCGCGTTGCGTTTGCCGGCGATCTGCAGCTGCTGACGACGGTTCTGCTCGGCATTGAGGCAGCGCACCCGGTTCTTTCCGTGGGCAATCTCGAACTTCATACCGCCGGCGAATCCGAGGGCGGGGATGAAAATCCCAATCTCTCAATCGCTCTCGATGTCTTTGGCTATCGCGCGAAATAGGCGGTGGCGATGCTCATGATCTCACGGTTGCTTCGCCCCATTGCCATTGGCCTTGGCTTTGGCCTTGCGATGGTGATGTTGGTCGCGTTCCTCTCCGAGGATTCCGGCGATGCGGCCGCCTCCAACGAACCGGTTCGCGTTCGGCCGGCAGCCGTGACACAGAAGGTTGCCGCACCCGATATCGATGCGTTGGTGGCGCAAATTCTCGAGCGGCCCTTGTTCAGCTCGTCACGCCAGCCCGCCGATGCCGCGCCGGAAGAAGTCGCCGAAGCGCCGAAAGAACCGCCCAAAATGCCTGGCCGTCTCGAAGGCGTGAGCATTCGTCCCGAAGCGCGCGAAGCTTTGTTCGAACGCGAAGGCGATAAGCCCCTCGTCGTGAAGGAGGGGCAGGAGATCGACGGCTGGATGGTCGCCTCCATCCGGCCCGACGAGGTGCTGCTGAAAAGCGAACTTGGCGGCGAGCAAATCGTCAAACCGGCCAATGGCGCAGGCATCAAGCCGCCGCAGATGGCCATGAAAAAGAAGCCAGGTCCGGCGGGAAAGAAACCGAACGGTCTGGCGGGCGCAGCAGGTGCCGCCAAACCGCCGGCCTTGCCGCAACGTTCTGGCGTCCCACCAACACAAAGACCCGCCCAAACAACCGCTCAGCCCAATCCGCGGACCGGTCGATAGGCCATAGATATCGATGATGATTTTTCCGACACGCCGGTTCCGTCATACGCTTCTTTGCGTGCCACTTTCCGTTGTCTTGACGGTCCAATCCGGCGCGCCGCTCGCCGCGGCGACCCAACCGCCCGTCGATGTGACGGCGAAAGTCGTACCGGCCCAGGAAAGCCCACCCACCCGCGTCAATGGCCGGGTCATTCCCACTCCGTCCGTCACACCCGGTCCTATTGTCCGTCAATCGGGAAACGAGAACGCCCTCGGCCGCGTTCTTCCCCCGCCGCAGATTTCCGGAAGCGGCGATATTTCGCTCAATTACATCGATACGGATGTGCGCGAGATCACCAGGCTGATCCTCGGAGAGATCCTGAAGGTGAATTACACCATCGATCCCGGCTTCATGGGGACAGTGACAATCCAGACGCCGCAACCGCTGAAACGCGAAGCCCTGTTGCCGACATTGCAAAGCCTGCTCAACCAGACCGGCGGGCAGATGACCTTTCAGAATGGCATCTTCCGCATCGGCGCCGTTGGGGACGACAGCATCATCTCGCCGGTTGTCGGGAATGCCAGCTCGGAAGCCGGATCCCAAATCGTACCGTTGCGCTTTGCCTCTGCGCGGCAATTGACGGCGATGCTGGAAACCTATGTCGGCGATGGTGCCAAGCTCGTGGCCGATCCGACGCGCAACGTCGTCATTGTCACGGGTTCGGCCGCGGCACGGCAGAACGTGATCGATCTGATCCGCGTTTTCGACGTCGATTATCTGGCCGCCCAATCCTATGCGCTGTTCGCGGCGAAATCGGGCGACCCGTCGCGGTTCGCGGCCGATCTGCAGGCCGCACTTCAACTCGACAATGACGGCGCGCTCACGGGCGCGATCAAGATCGTGCCCGTCGAACAAGCGAATGCGGTCATGGTCATCGCCCAGCAACCCGCCTATCTCGACCGCGTGACGCAACTCATTGCGCAGCTCGATGCGGCGAAGGAAAATGCGGGCCGCGGCATCCACGTCTATTATCTCAAGAACGTGCAGGCGACGGACATCCAGCCCATTCTGCAGCGGGCGGTAAATCCGCCTTCGGGGGGCGGGGGCGACATGGAAATGGCGCCGGGTAATCTGCCACCAACGGCACGTGGGACGCAGATAACCGGTCCGGCGGCGACGCCGCCCACGCCTGCGAACAACCAGGCGCCGACACAGCCCATCGCCACCGGTTTCGGCGGCATGGGCCCCGGACAAGCCCCGCAGTCGAACAACGCCACACCCGATATGCCGCCAGGTCCCGACACGACAGGGGCAAACGCGCGCGGGCCCCAGATCATCGCCGACCGCAGCAACAGCGCCCTTGTCATCGTCGCAACGGATTCGGAATACGCGACCATCGAAGCGGCAATTCGCAAGCTCGATATTCTGCCGATGCAGGTGCTTATCGAGGCGACGATCGCCGAGGTCACGCTCACCAATGAGCTGCAATATGGAACGCAGTTCTATCTCGCCAATCATGAGGGCCAGATCACCCTCAGCAACGCGGTAAGCGCGACGCCAACGCCGACCGGTTCCACCAATTCCATGCTTTTTCCGGGAACGCTCGCGCCGAATTTCCCAGGCTTCGCGGTCGCACACACGATCGGCAGCATGCAATTCGCGATCGAAGCGCTGAAGAACATCACCGATGTTCAGGTCATCTCGGCGCCCAAATTGCTCGTGCTCGACAAGCAGCAGGCCAGTTTTCAGGTTGGTGATCTGGTTCCCACCATCACCCAAAGTGCAGAATCGGTGATCACGGCCGGGGCACCGGTCGTGAACAATGTCCAATATCAGCCGACCGGCGTCATCCTCACCGTCACCCCGCGCATCAATTCCGGCGGGCTGGTGACGCTCGATATCGAGCAGGAGGTGAGCGATGTCGTGCAGACGACGTCGTCCTCCATCAATTCTCCGACTTTCCAGCAGCGCAAGATCAAGACCAAGGTGATTGCGCAGGACGGCGAGACGATCAGCCTTGCCGGATTGATCAGCGACAAAAAACTGCGTGGAAATTCCGGCATCCCGCTTCTCCAGGACATTCCGGTCTTGGGGGCGTTGTTTTCGACGCGCGATAAGCAGATGGATAGGACGGAATTGCTGATCCTGTTGACTCCGCGTGTCGTTTATAATCAACAGGATGCGCGTGCGCTGACCGAGGAACTCCGGCGCAAGCTGTCGCCGTCCAGCATCGTGCCGTGAAGGCGCGCGTACAGCAGGCGCCGAAGCGCGGCGCACGCGGCTTCGCCCTGATTGTGGTGCTTTGGTTCTTGG
>DATLVC010000240.1:0-3246 GCA_035577685.1 Micropepsaceae bacterium
AGACCGGCGAACATGGGAATATCGGCAAGGCCGTTCTTGCCGCCGGTGGCGATGCCGCCGGCATAAGCGAGCGCAAGACCGATAATGATCGCGATGGCCGAGCCGTGGATGCGGCCGAAGGTCAGATATTTCGACAGCATATAGGACAGCCACATCACGCCGCCCACGGCGGCGAAGGCGACGATCAGGCCGTGTTCGTCGGCCAGGCGCTTCAGAATATCACCCATGTGCCGCTCCTATTCCGCCGCGCCGGACAAGACGCGAGCGGCATGGGCTTCCTCGGCGCGGTCGGTGGTTTCGGGCTGGCGTGTCAGGCGTATTAGAACGGCCGTCGCCGCAAGCGAGATCAGCACCGCGCCCGAGCCGGCAAGCAGGACCACCGGGCCGCCCCGCACGGCGGCGACCACATTCTGGATCGATGCCATGGCAACCACGATGGGGATATAGAGAGCCGCCCAGAATTCGATGCCGAGCTTCAGCCCGTGGGTGAGCTTGTCCTTTTTCATCAGCCAGACCCGTCCGGCCATCAGCAGCATCATGGCGATGCCGACGCCGCCGACATTGGTCTTGGCCCCAAGCGCGACGCCTAGAACATCGCCGAGCAGTGTCCCGACAAGCGTGCAGATCGCCAGAAGGGCAACACCGAAAATGGTCATGGGCAGAATTCTCCCTTCGATGTTCCTCTGCGCCTCGTGGGAACACTTAAGGGCAGAGGCTACAGGCAGGCTTAAACCCTAGTCAATTTGACCACGAACCATGATAGGAGGTTTCGGCGGCGGCGGGGCCGGAAAATTGCGGGATCACCGGATGATTGGCGATGCATAGCGAGATGGATGCGACGGCGCTCCCGCTGGCCGGGCTGATCGTGGCGGAGTTCTGCAACGTCGCGGCGGGGCCGTTTTGCGGCATGCTGCTGGCCGACATGGGTGCGGATGTCATCAAGATCGAGCCGCCCGGCGGAGACATGCTGCGGGCCTGGCCGCCCCACACCGATGGCTTCAGCGAGAATTTCGCGTCCCTCAATCGCGGCAAGCGCTCGATTGCGCTGGACCTTAAAATTCCCACGGACCGGGACATCGCGTTCGCCATCATGCGCAAGGCCGATGTCGTGCTGGAGAACAATCGCCCCGGTGCCATGGAACGATTGGGGCTGGGCTGGCGGCGCATTCACGCGGAGAATCCGAAGCTGATTTATTGTTCGATCTCCGCCTACGGACAAACCGGACCGCGTGCCGGCGAAGGCGGCTTCGATGTCACCATGCAGGCGGCCTCGGGGGTCATGAGCGTGACCGGCGCGCCAGGCGGGGCACCCGTCAAATGCGGTGTGCCGGTGGCCGATTTCACCGCCGGGCTCTATGGCGCCTTTGCTATCGCCGCCGCTGTCGCGCGCGTGCGCGACGGTGGCGAGGGCGTTCATATCGACGTGCCCATGCTGGGCACGACGCTCGCCATCGGCGCGCTGCAGACGAGCGAATATTTCGGCACCGGAAAGGACCCACAAGCCCTGGGCTCGGCCCACCCGCGCAACGCGCCCTATCAGGCTTATCCGGCGCGCGACCGCTATTTCGTGATTGCTGCCGGAAACGACAAATTATGGGCCAGCGTTTGCGAGATTATCGCTCGGCCGGAACTGGTGGCCGACCCGCGGTTCGTTTCCGTGCGGGCGCGGGCCAAGAACCAGATCGAACTTGCGGAAATTTTGAGCGCGATTTTCGTCACGCACGATACCGCCGATTGGCTCAGCGCATTCGAGCGCGCCGGGGTGCCGGCAAGCCTCATCAACACCTATTCGGAAAGTGTCGTCGATCCGCAAGTCCAGGCCGCCGGTTGGGTTCAGCCGCTGACGCTGCCTGGTGGGGCGGTGACGCGTACTTTTGCCTCTCCCCTCGCTATGGACGGGAAGCGTGCGCCCATCCGCAAAGCCCCGCCGCGCCTCGACGAAGACCGTGCCGCGATCCTCGCGATGATCGGGCAAAAGGATCGAGCAGGATAAGCTTCCGCGGCCCATTTTGTGCTAGCATCCAGTGGTTCATTCCCGCTTCTGCTGCTGCTCAATGAGGACGCCATGACTCATTCCGGAATAAACGCGCCGTCGTCCCTGGCGCGCGTTGCGAGCGCCCTTGCCATCGCGATTTTCGCGGCACCGTCCGCGCAAGCCGCCGAGGGCAATGGCGCCGCGGTCTATGGGAAATATTGCGCGTCCTGCCACGACCAGGTGGGGCCGCGCATTCCGCAGCGCACGGCGCTGCAGCAGATGTCACCGGCGCGCATCCTGAAGACGCTCGATTTCGGCGCGATGATGAGTATCGCTTATCCTATCAAGCGCGAAGACCGTGAAGCCGTGGCGAAATTCCTCGGCACCGGCGCGGATGAAGCGCCGCCGCCGCAAAGCGCGTTTTGCAAACAGGACCGGCCGATCATGTCCGGCGCTGCCACGAACAGCTGGGCCGGATGGTCGCCGCAAGCCGAGAACACGCGATTCCAGACGGCCGAAAGCGCCGGCTTGAAAGCGGCGGATATTCCAAAACTCGAACTGAAATGGGCCTACGGCTTTGCCGGCGATGTCACGGCGTTCGGCGCGCCCGCCATCCTCAACGGGACGCTCTTCACCGGCAGCGCGGGCGGGACGGTGCAGGCGCTGGATGCCAAGACAGGCTGCATCCATTGGCTCTATCAGGCAAATGGCCCGGTGCGCTCGGGTATGGCTGTTTCGACCGAGGGCGCCCAGACCACGCTCGTCTTCAGCGATCAGAACGGCTGGGTACATGCGCTCGATGCCAAGACCGGCAAGCTCCGCTGGCGCAAACGTCCCGAGGACCATGAGGCCACGCGTCTGACCGGCACGCCCGCCGAATATCAAGGCATAGTCTTCGTGCCGGCCGCGTCCTGGGAGGAAACGCGTTCCATCGATCCCGGATATCAATGCTGCACCTTCCGTGGCAGCATCACCGCCATGCGTGCCAAAGATGGCGCGGTGGTGTGGAAGACCTTTCTGGTGGACGCAGCCAAGAAGACCGGCATGACATCGGCCGGCACGCCGACCTTTGGACCGTCAGGCGCTGGCGTGTGGTCCCGTCCCACGGTCGATGCGGGGCGCGGGCTGCTCTACATCACGACCGGCGACAATTATTCCCACCCGGCGACCGCCACCAGCGATGCGGTGATGGCGCTCGATCTGAAGACCGGAAAAATCCAGTGGTCGCAGCAGACGACGCCGTCGGACGTCTACAATTCGTCCTGCGGCAC
>DATLVC010000241.1:0-2038 GCA_035577685.1 Micropepsaceae bacterium
CCTGACCCCGGGCATGAAGATCACGGCCGTGATCCATCCCCTGAAGGACGGCACCCATGGCGGCCAGTTCATGGCGGTCACGCTTCCTGACGGGACGGTGAAGGGCAACCCGAACGGCGCAGCCGGAGCCAACGCAGGCGCTGGCCCGAACTAAGCAACGGTTTTCCTTATAGACATTATAAGGGCGGGAACGCTGGAAGGCGCTCCCGCCCTTTTTCTTTCGGCGCTCGAGCTTCGAGCAATTCCATTGTGCATCAAGAAACGGGCGACGCAAGCACGCCCTTCGACTGTCCCACAGAAGCCCCATTCTGAGGCGAGGGCGCAAATTCTTCGTCGCCATCCGCAAGCGCCTGCAGCGCATCGGAATCGTTCAGAATGAACTGGCGGTGGTTGGGGGTTTCGACCAGACCGGCCCGCTTCAGTTCGGTCACCACACGACTCACGGTTTCATTGGTGAGCCCCAAATAATCGGCCATGTCCTGGCGGCTCATTGGCACGTCGACAAGATCATCGTCGTCGATGCCAATGCGCTCGGCGAGCGAAAGCAGGAAGGAGACCACGCGTTCCTTGGCGGTTTGCCGGCCGAGAACGGTCAGATGATTTTCCATATCGCGGAGGCGCTGCGAGAGGAGCGTGAGGAAGCGGCGGCGCACGCTCAGCCTTTCCTCTCCGAGCGCTGCGAGCTCCCGCTGTTCGTAGCGTATGACCACGACATCGGCGACGGCTTCGGCCGTGAAGCTGTGCGCATCCAAATCCATGATGCCGAAGAATTCGCCCGGGAAGGAAAACTGTGCGATGTGGCGCCGTCCACCCGGCATATGGCGGCACAGCCTCACCACGCCGCTCACGACTTTGTACACGTAAGCCGCTGGCTCGCCCTGGCTGAAAATCGCCGTGTCACGGCCAATTCGGACCTTGGTGCCGATCCGCTGGAGGGCACGCAAATCGTCGTCGGCGCCCGCAGAGTTGCCCGATACATGTCCTCTTCCTCCAACCACCGGCCACGCCAGGGGAGGCTGGGAGGGGGCAGCATTGGTGGGCCGGAAACTTTCGGAAATGGACATCAAAGGGCACCTCTGTGGGCGTCAACGAACGCGAGGGAGGATGAACCGACTTTCGTCCCAATAATATTCAGGGCTTGCCCTTAAGGGTCATTACGTAGTCAAGCGGGCCCAGGAAAATCAGGCGAAAACACTGCGGTTTGCAGCGATACGCGCGCGAAAATGGTGGGAGAAGGGCAAGGGCCTAAGCCGCGATCGCGTCGCGGATGGACTGCACCAGGACAGAATCGTCGACCGGCTTGTTCAGCATGCGATGAGCGCCCGCCTGAAGGGCGCGACTGTTCATCAAGGAATCGCCTTTTCCGGTGATCAGGATGGCCGGGGCGGACAGGCCTTGCTTGCGTATCTCCGCGAGAAGCTGAAGCCCGTCCATCTCCGGCATATGATAGTCGAGCAATATGCAATCGCTGGGGCGCAGTTGCGCAAGGAACGCACGCGGCGAGGAATACGTCTCCACCGTCATGCCGTAGGATTCCAAGAGTGCGCTCATGGAATCGCGGACGGCTTCATCGTCGTCCACCAGACAGATTTTTTCGGGAGGCACGTTCATTGGCTCACATGCGTCTTTCATATGTACACTTAAGCCAAATGACATGGCGCCGTAATACGGAAAAATACCTGTAAAAGAGGCGTTAAACGGCGTTTTGTTTGACCCAGATCAAGCGAGAATTGCCAAAACGCTAATGCGGCGCGGACGCGCGCGTCTTCCAAAGCATGCCGCGTTCGGCCATTCGCGTCGCGTCGGCAATTTGAAGCTTCAGCGCGGCGGCCTGTTTGGCCGCCAGCACGCGATCGATATCGGCCGATAAAGGCGGCAACATCGCGACAGCTTCATCATATTTCCCGCTGCTGACCTTCTCGAAAATGGCGTTGAATTGCTTCGTCAGCGCTGCACGCGACGTTGACGCGCCATCGCGATTGAGAAAGGCTTCGTCATCGAGCGTGGCGATATCGGTTTCGAGATATCCCCAGGCCGG
>DATLVC010000242.1:0-4573 GCA_035577685.1 Micropepsaceae bacterium
TAATCCCGGCCGAGATATTTGTTGATGGTCTTCGCCTTGGCGGGCGATTCCACAACCACGACGCTGGAAGGTTCTGACATATGCCCTGGCTGCTGAGACTGACAAATATGCGCTGTTGGGCCCTGGATGCGGCCGTTTGGCGCGGCGGGCGCGGACACTGGGGTAAGGACCGGACGCCTGTCAACTTCGCAATATTGCAATTTTTAGTAGTTAATATTAGTTAAGCAACCTATGATTGTACTGGCCGGGCAACATCCGCTATCCTGCGAATCGTCAAGTAGAGATTTTCTATGGTAGGCCCGCCGGTTAGGAAACAACAGCCGCGCTCAAGCTTGGGTGTTCCAAGACCCCCCACGGCTGTCGAGTGCGCCGAATACACCTATGGGATGCTTGTATCTTTAATAGAACTCGCGACATTTCACGATCAGACGGAGCTGGTACTCCTGCTCAAAGCGGCCGCCGCCGAAGCCCGCTCGATCGCACAGCCACAATCGGAATAGGGATTAGCGCCAGCAGACGCGGTTTCCCGGCTGGCGCTGGACGCGGCCGGCAAGCTCAAGCTCCAGAAGAACAGTGAGCACCGCCGCAGGTGGTGCGCCGCACTGACGAATGAGCTCATCCACTTCAACAGGGGAAGGCCCAAGCTTTTCCTCGACCAGCGTGCGCACACGATCTGCCTCATGTTCCACCGCGGTCGCATCCATGGGTGGCGGCGATGCTTCGCGTTGCGCCGGCTCGCGGAAGGCTTGGCCGAGAATGGGCCGCAGCGCGGCCAATACGTCGTCGGCGCCTTCGGTGAGTGTTGCGCCTTCGCGGATCAGCCGGTTGGCGCCTTTGGCGCGCGGATCGAGCGGCGATCCGGGCACGGCGAAAACCTCGCGGCCCTGCTCGAGTGCGTAATTCGCCGTGATCAGCGAACCGGACCGTTCGGCGGCCTCGATCACCACGACGCCGCGTGCCATGCCGGAGATCAGGCGATTGCGGCGCGGAAAATGGCGCGACAACGGCGCCATTCCCAGCGGCATTTCGGAAACCAAAACGCCGCGCGCCTTCATTTCGTCATAGAGGCTCTGGTGCTCCGGCGGATAGACGATATCGACGCCGCCGGCCAGAACCGCCACGGTGCCGGTGTCGATGGCGCCTCTATGGGCCGCATGATCGATGCCGCGCGCGAGACCGGAAACGACGACGAGGCCTGCGGTGCCGAGATCGGTCGCCAGCCGTGTCGCGAATTTGATGCCAAGGGCGGAGGCGTTGCGTGCGCCCACGATCGCCACCATGTCGCGCTTGAGAAGAGAAAGGTGACCCAGAGCGCAAATCAGCGGTGGCGGCGGATCGAGCGCAGCGAGGCCGGAGGGATAATCGGGCTCCACCGAGGCCAGTATCCGTCCGCCAAGCCTCGCGACCGCGTCGATTTCGGCTTGCGCTTCCGCCTCGCTCGGCATGCGCAATTCCTGTGCGCCACCGCGGCGGGCGAGGCGCGGAGCGGCATCCAACGCTTCGCGAATATCGGAAAAGCGCAGCCTCAGCGCTGCGAATGTGGCGGGCCCGATGGTTTCGGTCCGCGCGAGCCGGAGCCAGGCGCGTCTTTCGTCATCGCGCAAGGGCCGGCCATGCATCACGCTGCCCCAATTCTTGGTTCTTCGCCCCTCATGAGGCGCGCGATATTGGCGCGATGCGAATAGAAAATGAGAACGACAAGAATGAAGGTCAGGAAGGCGAAAAGCGTTCTGCCGAACAGGAAAAATCCGAGCGGCGCGAGCGCCGTGGAGACGAGCGCCGCCAACGACGAGTAGCGGAACGTCTGCGCGAGCCCCACCCAAGCGGCGCAAACGACAAGACCCATCAAAGGCGAAAGCCCCAAAACGATTCCGATAAAGGTCGCAACACCCTTGCCGCCTTTGAACCCGAGCCAGACCGGGTAAAGGTGGCCGATGAAAGCGCCCAGCCCCGCGAACACCGCAAAAATCTGCCCACCCATATTGGCGGCTACGATGACCGCAACAAAACCTTTCAGCCCATCGCAGAGCAACGTCGCCGCTGCCGCCCAGCGCTTGCCGGTGCGCAGCACGTTCGTTGCTCCGATATTGCCCGACCCGATTTTGCGGATGTCGCCCGCGCCCGCGAGCCTCGCGAAAATGACCCCGAACGGAATGGAGCCCAGCAGATAGGACAGGACAACCGTGGCGAGGATGTAAGGCCACGCCGTCGCCCACGACAGAAGCGCCAGCGTCTCGATCATCCTACCCGCTGACGGTTTTGCGGCGGCGCTTGGGAAGGGTGAAGCCGGCGGCTTCCGCCTCTACTGGACTGGGAAAAATCACGATGTCGCGGTCTTTCCCGGCAAAATCATGCAGCTTTGCGATTTCGGTTTCGTAGTGCTTCGATTTCTTGTGCGCGACGACGAATTCGACAATGTCGGTTTCGCAATAGAAGCATCTGAGCCGGTTCTCGCCCACCAGATGGAAGCGGTTGCGCGCATATTTTCCTTCCTGCGGATCGTGGACGATGCAGTTGGCGTTGGCGCAATCGATTCCCACCGCGTTGGGCTGGTCGTAAAGGGGATGCTCCTCGGGCTTGAAGCCGTCCGGATATTTCCCCAACGCGTAATCGCGTCCCAGCCCGAGGATCAAGGCGATCAGCGCCATGCGGATGGGCACACCGAAGGCCGCCTGACGGAAATAGGCCGCGCGGCGGTCGCTGTCCAAGGAGATGTCGAGTTCGCCGACACGGGGAAGCGGGTGCAGCAGGCTGGTCTTGGAGAACTTCTTGTCCTTCAGGAAACGCTGATCGATGGTGGGATAGTCCTGGGTCTTGTCGGTCCAGCGTTCCTTCTGGAACCGCGTGACATACATCGCATCGATATTCTTGCGGACCTTGATGTCGACATTGGAGATCAGTGAAAGCTGATGCGGCTTGTCGGCGGTCATATAGAGTGCGTCGACGGAAGCATTGTCCTTTTCGTAGCGCGCCCGCGGTACGGCATAACAGCCAAACTCGTTTCTCAGCCGCCAATCGACGTGGGCGGGCAGTTCCATTCCCTTGGCCGGCATCATCATGATGTTGGCCCCGAAACGCGCCAGCGCATAGACGAAGGAATGAATGGTGCGGCTGCCTTTGAGGTCCCCGGAGATCGCCACGTTCAGATGTTTGAGGTTCTTGCCTTCCTGCACCAGCGTAAAGAGGTCGCACAGCGTTTGCGTCGGATGTTCATGGGCGCCGTCGCCGCCATTGACCACCGGGACGCTGGCATAGCTGGCCGCGAGCTTGGCGGCCCCATCGCGCGGATGACGAATGACCAGGACGTCGGCGTAGTTGGAGGCAACACGCACTGTATCGGCCAGGCTTTCGCCCTTGGCGGCGGAACTGGTCGCGGGGTCAGCGCTGCCGATGGACTTGCCGCCAAGCCGCAGCATCGCGCTTTCGAAGGAAAGGCGGGTGCGGGTGCTGGGTTCGTAGAACAGGCTCGCGAGCACCGAGCCCTGGGCGTCGGAGATGCTGCGACCGATCCGGTGGGGCAGGTTCGGATCGCGCAAATTGCGCAAATAGCTTTGGGCGAGGGAAAAGATCGTCTCGATCTCATCGAGGCCGAGATCGTTGATCGAAGTGACGTGGCGCAAGGTCTGCATCAAAACTGGGCTTATAGGCGGGTCAGGCTCGGAAGCAAAGCGTTCCCGCTGGCCGCGCGACAGAAAGCTGTACATATTCGCGAAAAAGCCGGGAGGTGCCGTGTCAGCCGCGAAGACGGGTCACGCAAAACGTGCGGCCAAACCCTGCCTGTTCTGCGCGATCGCCGCGGGCACGGAAAAGAGCTTTCGGGTTTTCGAAGACGATGTTTCGGTTGCGTTCCTGGATTACCGGCCGCTAATGCCCGGCCATGTGCTGCTCGTGCCGCGGGGGCATTACGAAACGCTGGCAACGACGCCTGACGCGGTGATGGCGGGGCTGGGGATCCGGGTGAAGCGGCTTTCCGCTGCCGTCATGACGGCCATGGGCGCGGAAGGAAGCTTCGTTGCCCTCAATAATGTGGTCAGCCAAAGCATTCCGCATGTGCATTTTCACATCGTGCCGCGGCGTAAAGGCGATGGGCTCTTTGCCTCGGGCCGCATGATCTGGAAGCGCGTCGGCTATAAGGATGATGCGGAGCGCGAGGCTGTCGCGGCCCGCATCCGCGCTGCGCTTGCGTCTTAGATGCGGCTGTGACGCAAGCGGTCGAGCGCGCCTTGCAGGATGTAAGCCGCGGCCATCTTGTCCACCAGGACCGCGCGCCGCCGGCGGGACGCATCTGCGTCGATCAAGGTCCGTGTCACAGCCGCGGTGGAAAGCCGCTCGTCTACCAGGGCAATGGGGCAATGGGAGACTGCCGCGAAATTGCGGGCGAAGGCGCGGGCGGATTGGGCGGAGGGTCCGTCGGTCCCGTCCATGTTGAGCGGCAGACCGACGATCAGGCCCCCAATGCTGTGCTCAGCGATGAGCGCCATGATCGCGGCGGCGTCGGTCTTGAACTTGCCGCGAGCCAGCGTTTTCAGGGGCGTCGCCACGGTGAGTGACGTATCGGAAAGCGCCAGGCCGA
>DATLVC010000243.1:0-3555 GCA_035577685.1 Micropepsaceae bacterium
CATCGTAGGGGCAAGCTAACCCGCATTGGGATTGCGGTTTTGATCCAGGTCAAGCTTGAGGCGGCCGCGGCAAAATCCCTGCCGGCCGTGCCCGGCATGGTCAACATCCCATTAATTTTGATTTGTGAGAATGGTGGCAGAGGAGATCTCCCCCATGCAAGCCAAGCCGCTCCGTTCCTGCCCGCTCTGCCGGGCGTCCGACAGCCGTGAGGTTCAGACGCAGGTTCTGGCTCTGGCCGGCCTCGGCACGGTGGAGATCGGGTTTGGCCATTGCTGCGTTTGCGGGCACATCTTTCAAGTGCGGCCGGCACCGGACGCCGTGCTTGCTGAGAATTACGCGTCCTATTCCAACTACACCTGTTTCGATCCGGCAGCCGCACGGGCCGCCGCGCCATCCGCGTCCACCCGGCGTCTCCTGACGCTGGCCGAGGCGCGCGCGCCGCGCACCGGCAAGGCCTATGAAGTGGGTTGCGCGACGGGATTTCACCTGGCGCATTTCCGCCGCGCCGGCTGGGACGTGGAAGGCTGCGATCCCTCGCCGAAGGCGAAGGCGCAAGCCGCCGATCTATTCTCCATCACGGTCGATTGTGGCGGCGAAGCCGAGATGCTGCCGCGGCAATCGGGGCTTGCGATCGTGCTGTTTTCGCATGTGCTCGAGCACCTCGACGATCCGCTCGGCGCGTTGGTGCGGGCGCGTCAGGCGTTGCGCGATGATGGCGTGGTGCTGCTGGAGGTTCCCTGCGCCATTGCTCCGCATCTGATGCCGCCCGGCTGGTTCACCTTCGAGCATCTGCATTATTTCTCGGAGAGCGCGCTGCTTCGCATGCTGAACGAAGCCGGTCTGGCTCCAATCGAAATGCGAATCGCGTTCACGGGCGAGATCTATCCTGTCATTGCCGTCATTGCCGGCAAAGGCGGGACAGCGACGCAAAGCGCGGGCTCCAAGCTTCACGTCGCGCAGACGCAGCAATTCCTGGACGATCTGCTTGCCCGTGACGATGCGTTATGGAACGCCACATCGCGGCGCCTCGGTGCGGGCATGGGCCGCGTCTATGTCTGGGGCGCGGGGGTGCATACCGCGCAATTGTTCGACCGGACGCCCCTTCTCAGAAACGCCAACGTCGTTGGCATCATCGACCGCGACAACCAGAAATGGGGCCGCCGTCAGGCCGGCTGCGAGATCATCGGCCCCGACGATTTCTTCGCGCGCTATGATGACGAGCCGGTAGTCATTTCCTCCTTCGCCTCGGAAGCGCAGATCGCCCAAAGCCTGGCCAAGTCCAACATCGCGCAAGATCGCATCGTTCGCCTTTACGGCTGAGCCAAACAAAACGGGCGCCCGAAGGCGCCCGTTTTTCAAACCAAGTTCTGCCGGTTTAAGCCGCGTCCAGCCAGGGATTGACCGAGACGTGGATCACGTCGGCGGGGCCCTTTCCGGCCACCGCCTTGATGGCCTCGTCCACTTGCTTCAGTCCGAAAGTGTGGGTGATGGCCTTCTCCAGCGGGAAACGGTGAGACGACAACTGCTTCAGCGCCAGCTCACAGGCCTTGTAGCTGTGGCCGCGGGCGCTTTTCAGTTGGGCGTATTTCTGGGTTACGCGATAGATCGGGAAATCCGGAAAGGTCGGCATCTCATTGCCCTGGATCACCAGAATGCCGGCCTTGCGCTTCAACGCTGTAATGCCGAGCAGCATGGCCGCCGTGCCTGCGCCTGCGGTGCAGTCGATGGAGATGTCCACGCCCTTCGGCACGATCTCGCGAATGCGGGCGGCCGGGTCTTCTTTCTGCACGTCGATGGTGAAGTCGGCCCCGAGCAATTTGGCGAGCTCCAGCCGCTTCGCGTCTTTGGTAGTGCCGGTCACGATGATGCAATCCGCGCCCGCCTGCTTGCAGGCGACGATTTGCGCCAGACCCTGCTGGCCGGGACCCTGAATCAATACGACGGAGCCGTAACCCACACCCGCCTCGTACAGCGCCCATTGGATGCCGTTGGCCAGCGGCGTTGCGATGCCCGCGAGTTCCGAGGACACATTGTCCGGGACCTTGTGAACGATGGCGTTCCACGGAGCATACAGATAATGCGCGAAACCGCCCCAAAGATGGGGCGCCGTATCGGCCGAGGTGTAGCCATAACGGATAGCGTTGGGGTTGGTGTGCCAGTCGGTCGCCTCGCAATGGCGGTATTCGCCCTGGTGGCACCATTCACAGGTCATGTCCGGCAGATAGTGCTCCAGCAGGACCCGGTCACCTTCCTTGACGTTCTTCCGTGCCTGGAATTTACGGCCGGCTTTGGCGATCCGCCCGATATTCTCGTGACCCATGATGACGTTCTGGATCGGCTTGCCGTAATTCTTGACGTCGCTGCCGCAGATGCCGGCGATTTCCACCTTGATCAGGGCGGATTCGTCGTCGATCTCCGGCATGTCGAATTCGCGGTAAACCGTCTCATAGGGGCCCATCTTTACGGCCGCCGGGACTTTCTCAACCATCGCTTCTATCTCCGATAATAGGGTGTGGGGCTATCTATCCCGCATGGCCGGGGCTGTAAACTCCTGCGGGGGCGTCCGCCCGAATGGCGGCAAACGCCCGTCCCGACGGCGGCTGTGATAGGGTCGGTTAACGAGGCAGGCATCACAACCCGATGAGTTCCAATAGCGATTACGACGCTGCGCTTTCGCGATGGTTTTCGAAGCCGTCCGGGGCCACCGATGCCCAATCCGACGATTTGGAGCCGTTGCTCGGCGCCGCGAAAAAGAGCGCTCCGCATCTCGCGGCCTTGGAACAAGTGCGGGGATGGGTGCGCGAGCGCTTCAAGCTCGCCCCCGAGGCGGTCATCATGGTTGCCGAAGTGGCGTGCAATCTCCCGGGCTGTCCGCCGCTGGAAACCTCGGTCGCGTTTTGGGAGAATGAGAAGAGGCATCATTTCAAGCTGTTCAAGCCGGTGGAGGAGGTGGCCTATGACAATCTCCCCTTTGCCTGGATGAAAGACTCGCTGGTCGTGCCGGAGGGGTTCGGCTGCGAATGCTGCTGAGACTGGGGAGGGCAGAATGAGCAAGATTTCGCATCGCTGGGCGCATTGGTTCGGCGGTTTGATCGTGGCGGCGTTCTGCATGGCCGGGCCCGCGTCGGCTCAGGCGCCCGCACGCATCAGCATTGCGGTGCTGCCGTTCGAATACCCCGAATCGAGCCAGGACTATTTCGCAGGCGGGCTGACGGATGAGATCGCCGCGGCGCTCACCGGCGTGCGCGGCCTCGATGTGGTGGCCCGGTCTTCATCTTTCCGGCTGCCCCCCACGGCACGGGATTCGAAATCCATCGGCCAGAGCCTGAATGCTGCCTATCTGGTGCGCGGAAACACCCGGCTGGTGGGAGACCGCGTGCGTATTTCTGCCTGGCTCGTTCGCGCCGAAGACGGTGTGCAGCTTTGGTCGGAGAATTATTACGCGGAGCTTCCCAACATCTTCGATCTTGAGGAAGACATCGCCGAGAAGATCGCCGGCGCGCTCCATGTTCCGACCGGTCTGCAGAATGGCGACCTGCTGGTTCACAATCGCA
>DATLVC010000244.1:0-9831 GCA_035577685.1 Micropepsaceae bacterium
GAGATGTGACAAGTCGACCGCCACTTGATAGCGGAACGCGCTGTTGTCCAGGCCGCCATAATCGGCAAATTCGTTCTGGGTGGAATTCCGCGTCATGCCGGCTCTGAGGCCCACGCCGAGCGGCGTCTGCCAGGTGACGAAGAGCGAGCCATTGAGCGTGCTGATATCGGATTCATTTCCAGCGAAGAAGTTCTGTTGGTCGATCAATCCGATGCTTCCGGTGAAGCCCAACGCGCCGAAATTCAGATTGCTGCCAAGATCGATGCCATGCCCCGTGCCGCGATAACCGACCAGCGCATCGCCCGTGGGCTGCGTCATCGATTGCCAAAAGCTGGCATTGAGGGTGCCGTAACTGATGTTCCTGCTGGCGCCCATGGATAGTTTCTCGACCGTCTCGTGCATCGGCTCGGCCAAATCGTCGGAGACGAGTGCGCCATGGTTCGCGCCGATCCAGACGGAATCGGGCAATGGCAGCAGGCGGCTGTAGGCTGCGCCCACGCCGAGGCCGTCGCGCAAATCCGCCACATCGAGACTGAGCTTCGCTTCAGTTTCGGAGCGGCTGGGAAGGACTTCGCCTAAACTGGGCGCGGCCAGCGCGGACGCATCCCGGCGGATGACGGAAAGCCCGAAGCGATCGAGCCGCAGTTTCGAGCGATATTGAGACACCCGGTTGTTGTTGGCATGCAGATCGGCATCCGGGCTATCGCCGAAATCCCAATAATTGGAGCTTGTCTTGCTGAGCGCGGCATCGAAGTCGAAATCCGCATTGTCAGAACGCCAGAGCGCGGCTGCCAGATGGTGCTGTTCCACCTCACCTTTGGTGTTGCCGCCAGCCGTATCCATCAGCGCAAAGCTCGAACTGCGCTCGTAGGACGACAGGGTCAATCGCTCACCCAGGAAACTCGTGGCCGCGGAAAAATCCTGCAGCGCACGGCGGGCATCGCTGTTCTGCCCACCAGGCTGCAAATCGAACAGCGCTTTTCCGGGATCGCTTTGTGCTTCGGTGAAGCGCATCTGCAATTGCGTCTTCATAAGGGAGTCGAGATTCCCGCCCAGCTCGACGCCGACATATTTGTGGGAGGTTTCGCCCGCCTTGAGCGAATCGGGATTGATTTCGGTGTTGGCGTCGGAGCCGATCAGCCGCAACGCGAAATTGGTGGCGCCGCTTTTCGGCGTGAACTTCCTGTCGGGCTTTTCCGATTTCTTGAGATCGCGCTGAGCGGCCGCATAGGCCGTCACCGCCGCGGCGGCCGATGGCGAATTCGTGGATGCCGCAGCCGCGCTCGCCGGCTGCACATTATTGGGATTGGGGGCATTGCTGACGGCGCAGGCACACTCATCCGCCTGCGCCGCGTGGCCGAACACGGCCGCACATATCGAAATGACGCCAGCCAGCCGCGTCACAGCTTTCGAACGAACTTGCCCCACATCGACACATCGCACTCAGGAAGTTTGGGGAGTTTATGCGCGGAAGGAAAATCCTCAAGCTCGGCGGCAATCACTTTTATTTTTCAAGGTGATTTGTCACAGCGGCGCGATAAGCTCACGCTTGATACGGCGCTCACGGATTCAAGCAAGGCCGGCAGCACGAAAAATGTCGTGAAAAGCGTCCAACCCAGCGAAATCATCAGCAATTCGCCCATGCTGGCGGTGCCAGGATGGCTGGACAGCCAGAGCGTCCCGAAGCCGGTTGCGGTGGCGAATGCGCTGAAGAAAACCGCCCGCGCCAGACTGGATTGCAGGAAATCATGGCCGCCCTGCCGCCACGACATCAGGAAATAAATCGTAAACGCGACGCCGACGCCGAACAGCAGCGGCAGGACGATGATATTCGCGAAATTCAAGCGAAGGCCGATCACCACGCAGGTCGCGAAGGTAAGCAGCCCGATAAAGATCAGCGTCGCGAGCGCCAGCACCACATCGAGCACACGGTGGAAGGCGATCGCCAAAAGAACCGCCATGGCCAGAAACGACAAGATGCCCGCCTCGATGAACGCACGGACAATGGTGCGTCCCGATTCCCGCGTGGAAATCGCCGAACCGGTTGCCTCGGGTACCATTGCGCTTACGGCGGCGGCAAACCGGTCCACGGCGGCATCGTCGTTGAAATCCGCTTTCGGGAACCCTTGCACGCGCGCACGCCCGTCCGACGCAATCCAATCCTGACGCAATTCCGCGGGCAGGCTTTCCAGCGTGACCATTTGCGGAGAAAGCGCGTTGCGCAATCGCTCCAGCATGATCTTGAGGCCGGGGATGAACGCCGCATCCGCGCGCGCCAGCGCAGCGCTGCCGCCGTGCTCGACGGCATCGAGCGCTGCCGCCATGCGGCGGGCGGCATTGTTCGCCGGCGTCGCGGTCGGACCGGCAAGGCCGCGAAGCTTCTGCTTGGTTGCATCCATGGCCTGGATCGTCTCCGCCATCGTGGGTGCCGCCATGGCTTCAAAGGGATTGAGCGTCGTATCCAACAGCATGGATGCATCCGCGATCAGTGCCAGTTTTTCGGCTTGCCCATCGGGAACGAAGCTGCTCAACGTCCGCGCCTCACGGACGTCCGGAATCGCGATCAGACGTCGCGCCATGGCATCGGCGGCTTGAAGCGAGGGTGTGAGGACGTCGATCGTGTCGGGCGTGGTCTCAGGATCTTTCATCAGATCGTTCAGCGTCGCCATGGATTCGACTCGCGTGCTGCGCAGATGGAAGGGGTTGGCATCGAATTGGATGAAGGGAAGCAGGCCCGCGCAAAGGATGGCGACCGCGCCGGCACCCAGCACAATGGCATGGCGATTCCGGACCAGGAACGCATCCAAAGGCGCAAGGCTTTTGTAACCGATTTCGGAGGCCTCGCCTTTCGGACGCATCGCTTTGAGGAGCGCCGGAAGCAGCGACACGCTGAGAAAGAACGTCACCAGCATGCCCGCGCCGGCCACGAAACCGAGCTGCGCCAGACCCAGATAATCGGTGGGAACGAAGGAGAAGAAACACGTCGCCGTCGCCACCGCGGCCAACGTCAATGACATGCCGACGCCTTGTACGGCGCGCATCAAGGCAAGGTCGAGCGTGCCGGCGGCATGGCGTTCGGCGCGATACCGCACCGAATATTGGATGCCGAAATCGACGCCGATGCCGATGATGAGCGGAATGAAGGCAATGGAAATGACATTGAAGGTGCCGGCCACCGCGAGCCCGACGGCCAAACTCATGACGACACCGATGGCAAGCGTCATGAGAATTGCGAAGACGATTTTTGCTGACCGCACCGCAAGCCACAGCATCAGCAGGATCGCGCCCGCCATCAGAACCGCCATCAACCAGGCGCGTTCGGTGAGAGTGGCGAACTCCTCATCGGAAAGTGGCACCGGCCCGGTGAGGCGCACGCGGACGCCCTGTTCCGGCGTCAGGCCCAATCCTTCGGCGATGCCGCGCAAAGCGGTGGCTGCCGCCGCGCCGGGCTCCAGCGCGCCATAATCCAGCACCGTCCGAACCTCGATCAGCCGGCGGGTCTCGCGGGCATCGGGTTTGTGGCCTGTGATCAAACTCTGCCATGATAGATAGGCAGGGTGGCCGGCCGCGCTGCTTTCCAAGGTGTCGCTGAACACTGTCAGCGCAGGCATCAGTTGGTCCAGTTTCGTCTGGCCGTTTTCGACCCCAAGCAGCGCTGTATCCAGCCCGGTCATGATTCCGCGCAGGCTCGGATCGGCGGCGAGCGGCCCTAGAAAGGGCTGGGATTGGATGAGTTCCTGCGTGGTCGAACGGACCTCGCCCAACGGCAGATACAGAAGCCCGTTATGCGCGAAGAAACTGCTCCCTTGCAGGTCGCGCACCACGGGGAAGAGAGCTTTGCGCGTCGCCAGCGCCGATTCGAGCGCGACCGCCGCCTCCTGCGCGCGCTCCGGCGTGACACCATCGATGACCACAAGGGTCAGATTGTCCTGTTGCGGAAATGCGGCGTCAAAGGCCAGGCTGTTCCGGCGCCAAGGGACATCCTTCGAGATGAGATTGTTGGCGTTGCTGTCCATCGCGAAATTCTGCGATGTGTAATAGGCCGCGCCGACGCCCAGAAGAACGCCCGCGACAATCACACCAAACGCGTGTCTAACGCAGAACGTAACCAGACGTTCCAGAAAACGCGTCCACATGGTTAGAAATCCGGCAGGTTTTCCGGCGTCTGCGTGTTGTTCCGGATTTCCGCATCCCGGCTTTGCCGATAAAGATTTCTTACCGTGGCGTAGTAATCGATCGATGTCCGCTGGATCTGGTCGATGGTATCGATATTGCGTTCGCGCAAATCGAGCACTTCGAAGCCACCGCGGCCGATCATCCATTCCGTCTTGCTGCGGAGGCCGACATAGGTGAACGGGTCGAGGAAGATGTCGACGATCCGGCCGAACAGGTCGCGGGGCGGTGCCGGCCCGAGAAACGGCACCACGATATAGGGGCCTTCGCCGGAGCCATAGACGCCGAGCGTCTGTCCAAAATCCTCGGTATGGTCGGGAATCTGGAACCGCGACGCCATATCGATGAGTCCACCCAGACCGATGGTGGAATTGGTGATGAAGCGGGCGAAGGTTTGCCCCCCGCGTCGGAAATCGCCCTGCAGCAGATCATTTCCGAACGTGACCGGCGAATCGAGATTCGTCAGGAAATTGTGGATCCCGGTGCGCGCCGGGTCGGGCACGACGTCGCGATAGAATCGGGCCACGGGCAGTGCGAAATTGTCGTCAACCTGCCGGTTGAATTCGAAAATCGCGCGATTCGTCGATTCATAGGGATCGTTCTCGCCGGCCGGCATGCTGGCGCAACCCGCAAGGAACAGCGCCGAGGCGGCGCAAACGCTGAGTACTAAGTTTTGAATTTTCATTGTGGTATCTTGGCAGCTTCAGAAGAGGATCATATTGAGATAAATCGGGTGTAGGGGAGAAGAAATCTGTGCGTTTCGTCACATGTGGCCGGGGCGTGACTTCCCGTGGCCGCATGGCTGTGGGTGAGTCGCAGCCACCAGTGTGACGCCTAATCAACTGAGGATATTGCCTCTTCTGAGGATATTGCCTCTTCGGGTCGGACTTGGCGCCGCGGCCCCGCTTCGCCGCCGGTTCCGGGACCGGGCTCAATGCGGCCGGTGCTGAGTTCCCCGCTCGGCAAACCTATGGCTTTCTTAATAATCGCATCAATAGTAACGCAGGCGAACCCTTATCGATCCGCTGACGCCATCGAAGCGAAAAGCCGTTTCCGCAAAGCGCGGGGCCCGAAAGATAAAGGACGGGTCGTTCGAGAAGCCCACGCCCTCCTCGGGGATGCCGAGAAGACTGCGATCGAGATCGCCATTGTCGTTTTCATCGAAATAAACCTGAGCCGCATAGGTCCCTGCCGCCAGATCGCCGATGACGACCAAGGTCTCGCCCAGCGTCGCCGGCACGATGGCCCTGTCGGCGCATTCGTCTTTCAGAAAGATCGCTTGCGGGCAGATCGCGACATGCACATGGCCGTGCCCGGCACGAACATTGGACACGATGATCTGGAGCGTGCCCATTGGTTCAGGCTCCGCGCCGCCCGCGGGCACAACCGCGGACGCAGCCCACAAAAGGACCGCGAGGACCGCACGCCGCGTTCTCATGGGACGAACCCCGCCATCAGCACCACCGTGCTGCCCTCCCGAAACAGTGGACCGGATGAAGATGGTGTCCTATGTGCATTTGTCCCGCTACAGGAAGATTGTGGAAATGAAGGTTTGGGCCCTGATCAGTTCGGCTGTCGGTATAGCCTTCACCGCGTGGCTTTTGTCCAAATATGGCTTCGACCGCATCGTGGCGCTCGTCATCATCGCGGGCTGGGCGATTCCTGCCGTGGCCGCCTACCATGTGCTGCAGATCGTCCTTTCGGGCAGCGCCTGGCGCATGGTCACCGAGGAAGGCGCGCACCGCTTGAATTGGCGGAGCTATTATCAGCTTCGCTGGATTCGCGAAGCCATCAACAATCTTCTGCCGGTGGTCCAATTGGGCGGCGTCGCCGTGGGGACCAGGCTGCTGACCCGGCGGGGCGTGCCATTGTCGCCCGCGATTGCAAGTGCAATCGTCGACACGACGATGGAATTCATGAGCGAGATCACCTTCACGCTGACGGGGGTGGGCCTGTTGTTTCTCGGCCGGTTCGAACACGGTGCGGGGAGCTATGCCCTTGCCGGCGTGCTCAGCGCCGGTGTAATGGCCACGATCCTTCTGGGCGCGCAATGGCTCGGGCTCGCCAAGATCGTCGAATGGGCGCTCAAGCGCTTCGGCAAGACCTTGGGCGGTACCGGATCGGGCGGCACCCAGGGGCTGCATCAGGCGATCATTGCGGTCTATCGCACGCCCCGTCGCATCGTGGGCGGTTTTCTTTTGCATTTCGCCGGCTGGATCTTCGGCGCTTTTGAAATCGCCATCGCGTTGGCCGCGCTCGGACATTGGGTGGGGATCATGCCCTGCCTGTTGATCGAGGCGCTCGGCCAGGCGTTGAGATCGGCAGGCTTCGCGGTGCCGGGCGCAATCGGCGTGCAGGAAGGCGGATATGTTCTTGCCGTCGGATTGTTCGGCCTGCCCCCCGAAACCGGAATCGCACTGTCGATCATCAAGCGGCTGCGCGATGTCGTGCTGGGCCTGCCGGCGCTCGCCGTCTGGCATTGGCTCGAGGGCCGCCCGCACGCCGCGGACGCCCCCACGCTTTGATGCGAAGCCGCTGAAACCGACGTTTCGCTTTTTGCGTATGCGGCCTTACGGTTGAGGCGCGACCGCTTGAGCAGTACTCTTGAGCCACTTTGGCGAATTCAAAAGGAGGCCGCGATGTGGAGCATCCGAAAGATGGTTTTGACCGGTGCGGCAATCATTGCGGCAGGAGCGGCGTGGACCGTAAAGAGTAGCGCTCAGGAGAATGCGGCTTCGGGCGTGGGCGTTGTCACCGTGTTCGACCACGCGAAGTTGGACACATCCTTTGCCGCCGCGCTGGCAAAGGGAGGCACCGCGCCGATCTGGAGCCGCACATCCAGCTATGGGACGTCAGAGGTGAGCGTGCACAGCCGGGCGTCGGAGACCTCCGCTTGCCCGCCACAGGGGTGCAGCCACAAGGGCTATACAGCGGTGGTGATTGTGACGAGCGGGGCGGCGACGCTCGTGGTCGGGGGAACGGCTAAGGCTGCCGCGGCCGACAAATTCGGCGGCCAGCTGGTGCAAGGCGGCCAGTCGCATCGTATCAGCCAGGGCGATGTGTTCATCATGCCTCCGGAAACGTTTCACTGGTACAAGGACGTGGCGACGCCATTTCATTATATCGAGGTGCCGGTCCCGTAACTCTGTCCCGCAGCGATGGAGTTTGCCGACAGTCCGAATACGGATTTTGCGGCGTTTCATCGGATGTCGCTCAGGTCTAACCGCCGCAGCGAAAGTTTGGCCAGCGTGAGACGATTATGAGCGACGTCAAACACCCTGAAGACGCCGGTTGTAACGGCGCCGGCGAACCCGGCAACCGTTTCCAGCGTCGCGAGATGCTGTGCCTACTCGGTTCGCTGGGTGCTGGCGTCGCACTAGGCCCCGCGGTAGCCTTGGCCGCATCGAGCGACAGACGCGATGAACTGCTGAAAAGCAGGGCCGTGCTGAGCGGTAGGGCGAGTAAGTTTACTATTTTGCATACTGCCGACATCCACGCACAACTGCATACCCACGACGAGTTCTTCTATGAGAACCGGCGGGCCGTCTACAGGAAGCGCGGTGGATTTGGTGTGCTCAAGGCCATGATCGACACACTGCGGGCGGAAGACCCCAACAACACAATCGTGATCGATGGTGGCGACTGCTTCCAGGGTGGAGGCGTGGCCGCGTTGAGCGAGGGCAGCGCTCTCGTGCCACTCATGGACCGGATCGGCTATGACCTTATGCTGCCCGGTAATTGGGAGGTGATCTACGGCAAAGACATGATGCTGAGGAACCTCGGCGGCTATCGCGCGCAAAAAATCTGCGCGAACATGTATCACGCCGCGTATCCGGCGAGCGCCAAGATTGCCTCCGATCCGAACGCCGGTCTTAGAGGCGAGCTTATCTTTCCGCCTTACTGGATCAAGCAGGTGGCAGGCGCGAAGATAGGTTTTATCGGATACAACGACCCGCTGACATCGAACCGTCAGTCACCGGCTTACAGCTACGGCATCGCATTCACGAAACCCGAAGCGAACGTTGCGGAGTACATCCACGTCCTGCGCGATTACGAACGTTGCGCGATGGTATTCCTGGTGACGCACATGGGGCTTGCGCAACAGGTTAACCTGGCCAACAAGCCGGAAGTGGAAGGCGCGGATTTCATCCTGGGCGCCGATACGCATGAACGCGTGCGCACACCGATTGCCGGCAAATATGCCAGGGTGACGGAACCGGGAGCGTTCGGTTCTTTTGTGGCACGTCTCGACGTCGTCTTGGAAGACGGCAAGATCAAGGATAGCCACTACGACCTTCTTGAAGTGGACCCGGAGAAGTACCCGGCTGACAAAGCGATGCTCGCCTTGGTGGCCAATGTGAGCGCGCCCTATCAAGATCGGCTTCGTATGGTCGTTGGAAGCACGAACACAACCCTCGTCCGTTACTATGTCCTCGAGAACCCGTTGGATAATCTGATCACCGACGCGATCATGTGGAAGCTGAAACCCAATGTCGCGCTGAGCAACGGCTTTCGTTTCTGCCCGCCGATCGTCGCCAATGGAAGAACCCCGACGCCGATCACCAACGACGACCTCTGGAGCATGATCCCCGAGGACAGCGAAGCCAAATATGGCGAAGCGACCGGACAGCAACTTTGGGACTGGCTCGAGAAGGAATTGGATAATGTATTTGCCAAAGATCCGGCAGTGCGTTTCGGCGGCTGGGTCGTGCGCTTCAAGGGCATGACGGTCAATTTCACGATGCGCAATGATCTTGGAAAACGGGTGAACTGGATCAAAATTGCGGACCAGCCCCTCGACCTAAAGAAGACCTATCTTATCGCCGCATGTGAGCGTTCCGGAGATCCCGTGGACACGCTATGCCGGCTCGAAAAAGTGGCAAATCCGCGTCGTGCCAACATCACCATGCACAACATTCTGCGTGAATATTTGGGCAGGTTCTCGCCGGTGTCTCCGCGGGTCGAAGGTCGTATCACCGCCACCGATGCCCCTTCGGATCTGTTGAGCCAGTTAGATGGCTACGACTACAGCTTTCGGTGAACTCTTGGAGGGTGGGAAGTTACGCCCGGGCGAAGCGCTTGTATTTGATCCGGTGGGGCGTGTCGGCGTCCATCCCGAGCCGTTTCTTCCGGTCGGCTTCGTAGTCCTGGTAATTGCCCTCGAACCATTCGACGTGGGATTCGCCTTCAAACGCCAGGATATGCGTCGCGATACGGTCCAGGAACCAGCGATCATGGCTGATGATCATGGCGCAGCCGGCGAAATCCTCCAGCGCGTTTTCCAGCGCGCGCAAGGTCTCCACGTCGAGATCGTTGGTCGGTTCATCGAGCAGCAACAGATTGGCGCCGGACTTCAGCATCTTGGCCAGATGCACGCGGTTGCGTTCACCGCCCGATAGCTGGCCCACCTTCTTTTGCTGGTCGCCGCCCTTGAAATTGAACGCGCCCACATAGGCGCGGCTGGGCATGGTGCGCTTGCCCAACTCCAGCACATCGAGTCCGCCGGAGATTTCCTCCCACACGGTCGCGTTCGGCTTCAGGGAATCGCGCGACTGATCGACATAGCCCATGACCACGGTGTCGCCGACGCGCAAGGCGCCGGTGTCGGGCTTGTCCTGGCCGGTCAGAAGCCGGAACAGAGTCGTCTTGCCCGCGCCA
>DATLVC010000245.1:0-2182 GCA_035577685.1 Micropepsaceae bacterium
AAGCATGTCATCATCTCTTTTCCGAATTTCGGCATCGGTTACCGGCATGCGCCCCAGGAACAGGAGTGAAAGCCTGACCCGCCAATGGCCGAAATTCGGAAAAGAGATGATGACATGCTTGCCGATGCGCAAAAGCTCGCGCAGCACATGGCTCGGCTTTTCCGTGGCCTGGATGGTCTGGGACAGGATCACGATGTCGAACACGCCGGAGGGGTATTCCGACAAATCGGTATCCGCATCGCCCTGCACGACGGAAAGCCCGCGCGCCACGCATTGATTGACATTGTGCTGAATGAGTTCGAGTCCGCGCCCATCCACGCCTTTGGCGCGTACCAGATATTCCAGCAGCGATCCGTCGCCGCAGCCGATGTCGAGCACCCGCGTGCCCGGGGGGATCATCGCGGCGATGGCGGCAAGGTCCGGGCGCAAGCCCGGCCCCGGTTTGGCAATCGGCGTCTGCTGATTCATCGCACGCCCTTGACCGCGGCGGCGGCGCCCAGGAATCCGCGCATGGTGCCGAACAATTCCGGCTCATCCAGCAGAAAGGCGTCGTGGCCGCGATCGCTTTTGATCTCGACGAAGCTGACATTGGCGCCGGCCGCGTTCAGCGCGTGCGCGATGCGCTTGTTCTCGGTGGTCGGAAACAGCCAGTCGCTGGTGAAGGAGACGATGCAGAAGCGTGTCTTAGTGTCGCGAAAGGCTTCGGCCAGCACGCCGCCATAATCCGCCGCGAGGTCGAAATAATCCATCGCGCGGGTGATGTAGAGATAGGAATTCGCATCGAAGCGGTCGACGAACGTCATGCCCTGATGGCGCAGATAGGATTCGATCTGGAAATCTGCATCGAAGCCGAAGGACAGCGCGTTGCGGTCGGTGAGCTCGCGGCCGAATTTGCGCTGGAGCGCCGCCTCGGAGAGATAGGTGATGTGCGCGGCCATGCGCGCCACCGCGAGGCCTTTGGCGGGGCGCACGCCCGCGCGGGCATAATCGCCGCCTTTCCAATCGGGATCGGCCATGATCGCTTGGCGGCCCACTTCGTGGAAGGCGATGTTCTGCGCCGAATGGCGCGCCGCGGTCGCAATCGGCATGGCCGAATAGACGCGCTCGGGATAGGCAGACGCCCATTGCAGCACCTGCATGCCCCCCATGGACCCGCCCAGCGCACAAAGCAGCTGATCGATCCCGAGGGTGTCCAAGAGCATCGCCTGCGCGCGCACCATGTCGCGGATGGTGACCAGCGGGAAGGTCAGCCCATAGGGCTCGCCGGTGAGAGGATCGATCTCGCCCGGACCCGTGGTGCCCATGCAGCCGCCGATGACATTGGCGCAGATGACGAAGAAGCGGTCGGTGTCGAGCGGCTTGCCGGGGCCGACGGCGTAGCTCCACCAGCCGGGCTTGCCGGTCACCGGGTGGGTGCTGGCGACGAACTGATCGCCCGACAGCGCATGACAGACCAACACCGCGTTGGAGCGTGCCTCGTTCAGCGTCCCATAGGTCATATAGGCGATACGGATCGGCGATAGCGCCTTGCCGGAATCCAGGACCAGCGGCTGCTCCGGCCCTAATTCCAGGATACGGCCGCGGTCTTCCGCCGGTGCCCTCAAAGGGCGCAGGAATTGGGGAAGCGCTGCGTCGGACAATCCATTCTCCTTCGGCCGCCTGGTATATGGGGTGAGCGGGAGCGTGTGCTAAGTCCCGCGTCCCTGACTGTCAACGAGTTGTGCCTCGCGCCGCCCTTCCGCCGGCAGCGGCACCTGGAACAAAGCGCCGGTGATTCGGTAATTGTTAAACAGCCAATAGAGCTTGCGCATCGACCGCTTCCAACCCTTGAAGCCAATGAAGGGAAAGGGAAAACGCGAAATGTGCCGGAACAGGATCCAGGGCCGGCGGCGGACCTGGCCGCGATAGGATTCGCCCACATCGATGATCTCGCCGCGGAGCATGGAAGCGGGGCGGAAAAGCTGCGCGAGAGCCTCGGGCGAGGGCCGGAACATGGTGTCGATGGGATCGCGGTGGTGGGGATAGGAGTAGGGAACGGTGACGAAGATCAGCCCGCCCGGCCCCACGATCTCCGCACAGCGCCGGGCGAGCACCTTGGGGTCTTCGACATGCTCCAGGATGTTGCAGCAGAGGATGGATTTGGGATGGTAGCTGCGGATGCGCGGCAGGTCCGCGTCGGAGA
>DATLVC010000246.1:0-20474 GCA_035577685.1 Micropepsaceae bacterium
GGGAACGTTCCAGCTGCACGGTGTTTGCGATCGACATGCTCGGCTCCTGCTGCAATGCAGGTAGGAAACTCGCCCGAGATCGCCGCTACGTATATTCAGGTAAACTACGTAGGCCCTTAGCCCCCCCCCTGCCCGCTCAACGCACCGGCAAACTGTTCAGGTAGGCGATAATGTCGTCCACCTGCTTCCGGGAAAGCATGATTCCCGGCATGGGCGGGTGGGGATCCATGAGCCAGCCGCGTATCCAAGCTGGGCGCTCCTTGATGTCTTTTGCGATGTAAGAGAGCGGCGGAGCCCCGTCCGCGGCCGTAGTCGCGTCGCCGGTGGCGTGACAACTCGAGCAGGAACGCGTGACAAGTTGACGCCCCTCGTCTGCATTGCCGGCAGGTGCCGCGACGGCCGGGACCGCAAAGGCGAGGAATACGGCTGACAAAGCGAGATTGCGCAGAAACATCGGGTTTCTCCTAGTGAAACAAGAACAAGGGCAGCGGGCATTCCTTGAGCAGATCGCGGGTAACCCCGCCCAGCACGAGTTCGCTCACGCGCGAATGGCCGTAAGCGCCCGATACGATCAGGTCGGCTTTATTGTCGCGCGCACATTTTACGATCGTATTCGCGATGCTTTCGCCACCGGGGATCGCGTACTGCACCTCAGCGCTGAGACCGTGCCAGCGCAATTGCTCCGCGACATGATTGGCCGATTCTATTGTCCGGGCTTTCCCCTCGCCATCCTCGACGCAGACCAGCAGAATTTTCTCCGCTTTCTCCAGCAAGGGCATCGCGGCCGTCATCGCGCGCGCGCTTTCGGCTCTGTCTTTCCAGGCGACCGCAATGGTGGGAGCAAAATTCTCCGGCGCCGCCTCGGGCGCCAGCAGAATCGGCCGGCCAGCTTTCAGGATAACCGATCCGACCGCATCGATATCGCGGCGGCGGGAGATCACGGTGAGATCGTGGAAGCGCGCCGCTTTGGCGATGTCGTGGCGAAATTCGCCCAGGCGCTCCTGCCAAGCCGCCGAGACGGCGTGCGTGACGGAAGCAGAAGCCGCGTCTGAAATGGCGATGTCGCGATGCTTGCAGAATTCCAGGAAATGCCGATGCGCGCGCCACGTCATGGCTTTGGCTTCTGCTTCGAAAGCAGCGAAAAACTCCTCGGAGACAACCGGGCCGGTCATGTCGGCCATCGCGGTTTGCGCCGCAACTTGCTGCCATTCGGGCGACAGGTGCAGGCATTCCAGACGGGCATCGAAAAGCCGTGCTGCGAGATAAGCGGTCTGCAGCGTCGCTGTATCCGTTTGACTGCCGGTCAATTCCACCAAGAGTGTTTTGATCATCGCCGGGCTCCCAGGGTCAAAATCCCGCACAAACGAGCGGCTTTGGAGACTCGCTCATTGGCAGATCCCGCACAACGTCTCCGACCAACAAGGCACGGGTTCGCGGATCGAGCGCACGTTCCAACTCGTCAGCGATATAGGGAGCCGCAATGATGATCAATCCGTCATAGGCTTGCTCGGCGGCAGCTTCCTGGAGAATCTGGGCGATATGCCCGGCAAACTGCGCTTTCGGCCCACGCAGGAAGCCGTGTCCGGACCTAAAACGGTACCATGCACGGGACATTTCACCCTCGGGACCATCGAGAAGAACGTCTTCCGGGGGCGTTATCGGCATAACATTTCCGTCACCGCTGGAACAGATACGCGCCGAAACCCCATCGGTGATAAGTATCCAAATTCGAGAATTGCGCATGATTATGTCTCCGCGGCGTGTGATCTTTCATATCATCCTGGAGTTGCAGGCTTTTGATCTCGGTCAATTGTTGCAATATAATGACCTTAAGCCCCACTGACCAAACGCGAGTTAAAATGCCTATTGTTACGGCACAATCGGATGCGCTCTTTCGCACCCTGATCCAGACCGCCGTCGACGGCATCATCGTCATCGACGGCGAAGGAATCATTCACATTTACAATATGGCCTGCGAACGCCTGTTCGGCTTTCACTCCGACGAGGTGGTCGGGCGAAACGTGAAGATGCTGATGCCCGAGCCTTATCGCGCCGAGCATGACGGATATATCGAGCATTATCGCGCAACCGGGATAAAGCGGATCATCGGTATCGGACGCAATGTCTCGGGACAGCGGAAGGATGGAACGACATTCCCCATGTATCTTTCCGTCGGCGAAGGCTATTTGAACGACAGGGCCATCTTTGTCGGCATTATTCATGATCTGACCGAACGGGAGAGCGCCGCCCGCCGCAACCAGGAGCTCCAGGATGAGCTTCTGCATGTGTCGCGCTTGTCTGCGATGGGGCAGATGTCGGCGGCATTGGCACATGAATTGAACCAGCCGCTGACCGCCATATTGAATTATCTCACTGCGGCGAGGCGAACTCTCGCAACTACCGACGATCCCCAGACAACGCGGGCCCTTGGATTCGTCGACAAGGCTGCGCAACAGACGACCCGCGCGGGCCAGATCATTCGCCAGCTGCGCGAATTCGTCGAAAAGCGAGAAACAGTACGGAACGAGCAGAATCTGAACGGCCTTGTGGAAGAAACTATCGCTCTTGCGTTCGTGGGTTCGGCGGATTCGGGCGTCAAGGTTTACAAACAGCTCGATGCCACGGTACCGCCGGTTCTTATGGACAAGATTCAGATGGGTCAGGTGCTGCTGAACCTCATCCGCAACAGCATTGAGGCGATGCAGTCTGTTACGCAGCGCGAACTTACGATCAAGACGGCGCGCATGGACCCCAATCTTGTGGAATTGGTCGTATCGGATACCGGCCCCGGGCTGCCGGCAGAGATTTTGAGCCGGCTCTTCCAACCCTTCGTCACGACGAAAGAAAAGGGCATGGGTATTGGTCTTTCGATTTGTCAGACGATCGTCGAGGCGCATGGCGGACGAATCTGGACCTCGGCGTCCGAGGACCGTGGCGCTAAGTTTCACGTCACCTTGCCTGCGATCCCCGCGAACTGATTTCGCCGATTTTCGCCGCTCTCGCCTGCGGCGGCCGCTAAGCACTAGTCCTTATTTTGCGGGCGATCCGAAAGCCATAGATTCTCCCTGCCCGCCGGGGCTTTTACGGGGGACATCGTGGCATCTCGAAATTGCCGGAAAGTCTACGTGGTCGAGGACGACGATGCCGTCCGCGATTCGACGCGGGCCGTTCTGGAATCGCTCGGATTCGATGTGAGCGAATATGCGTCCGCGGTCGATTTTCTTACGGCGGTAAGCAGGCCGCTCGGTGGATGCGTGCTGCTGGATCTCCATATGCCCGGCATGAGCGGACTCGAACTTCTCGAACTGATCCGGCGGCGCGGATGGGATCTGCCCGCGATCATCGTCACCGGCCGCAGCGATGAGCTGCTGAAAGCCCGCGCAGGCCACGCCGGTATAGTGACATTTCTCACCAAGCCCATTGAGGAAGCCACGCTGGTGCAGGCGCTCGACAACGCCTTTTCCTCCTGAGACGGGTCATTTCATCGCGCATACCGGCCACGGCAGAGGATGGATAGAATACGCTTTTTGGAAATGATCAGACATGTCAATCCGTAATCTCGATGCGATCTTTCGCCCGCGCTCGGTGGCGCTGATCGGCGCCAGCGACCGGCCATGCTCAGCGGGACGGGTCACCATGGACAACCTGCTGGCTGCGGGATTCGAGGGCCCGATTTATCCGGTCAATCCGAAACACAAGATGATTGCAGGCGTCCCGGTTTACCCGGATGTTCAAAGCCTGCCATTGCCGCCCGATCTTGCCGTGATCTGCACGCCGCCGCGTACCGTTCCCAAGCTCGTTGCCGATTTGGCCGCGCGCGGTACCAAGGGCGCGATTGTCATCACGGCCGGCTTTGGCGAGCTCGGCAGCGAAGAAGGGCGCCAGCTGCAACTGGCGCTGCTCGCCGCAGCAAAGCCGCATCTGCTCAGGATTGTCGGACCCAATTGTCTCGGCGTGCTTTCGACACCGGTCGGATTGAATGCATCCTTCGCCCCCGGAAACGCAAAAAAGGGAAGCATCGCTTTCGTCGCGCAATCGGGCGCGATGCTGACGACGGTGCTCGACTGGGCCAATGCACGCGGCATCGGCTTCTCAGTCCTCGCGTCTCTGGGCGATATGACCGACGTCGATTTCGGCGACATGCTGGATTATCTGGCGACCGATCCGGCGACGAGCGCGATTCTTCTCTACATAGAGGCGGTCACCAATCCGCGGAAATTCATTTCCGCAGCACGGGCGGCGGCTCGCATGAAGCCGGTGATCGCAATCAAGGCCGGACGCCACCAGGCGGCGGCAAAGGCCGCAACCTCGCACACGGGCGCCTTGGCCGGGAGCGACGCGGTGTACACCGCGGCCTTCCGGCGAACCGGGATATTGCGCGTCCAGGATCTCGATGAATTGTTCGACGCCGTGGAAACGCTGGCGCGGGCGCGCAGTTTTTCGGGCGATGATCTTGTCATCCTGACCAATGGCGGCGGGCCGGGCGTCCTTGCCACCGACTCGCTGCTCGATTGTGGCGGCAGACTGACCGAATTGTCGGCGCAAACCCTTGCCAAGCTGAATGCCCTGCTTCCCCCAACTTGGTCTCACGGCAATCCGGTTGACATCATCGGCGATGCACCGGCGGCACGCTATTGCGATGCCCTTGGCGCTTTGCTTGCCGCGCCGGAAACGAACGCCGTTCTTGTGATCAATTGTCCGACGGCGATCGCATCCAGCGCCGAAGCGGCACAGGCGGTGGCTCATGTCGCTTCCTCAACGACGCGTCCGGTCCTGACAAATTGGCTCGGCGCGCAAAGTGCCATGGCGGCACGTACCGCGTTCGATGAGGCGGGGCTGCCGACTTACGACACACCCACCGCAGCGATTCGCGGTTTCATGCATCTGGTGCATTACCGCAAAGGCCAAGAGGTGATCCTCGAAGCGCCACCATCCCTTGCAAGCGAATTCACGCCGCGCGATTCCGCGGCCCACCAGATCGTTGCGCAGGCTTTGGATGCCGGCGAATCGTGGCTGAACGCTGCCGATGTTAGCCGGATTCTGGAATGCTACGGCATTCCCACGCCGCGGGCGGCGTTGGCCGTCAATCCCGATGAAGCCGCGAAAATTGCGCAAGGCTTCGGCGTGCCCGTGGCGCTGAAAATATTTTCGCCCGATATCACGCACAAATCCGATGTCGGTGGCGTCGCGCTCGACCTGAAGGACCCGGCCGCGGTCAGGAGTGCGGCTGAAGCGATGCTGAGCCGCGTTGCCTCCGTGGCTCCCAAGGCTCGGCTCACCGGCTTCTTCGTGCAGGAAATGATCAGGCGCCCCGATGCCTACGAACTCATCGCCGGCATGACGGTAGATCGCCAATTCGGCCCGGTAATTCTGTTCGGCCATGGCGGGACGGCAGCGGAAATCATTGGCGACCGGGCCCTCGCTCTGCCGCCGCTCAATCTCAGGCTGGCGCAGGATCTCATGGCGCAAACCCGGATTTTTCGCCTGTTGCAGGGCTACCGGGATCGGCCGCGGGCCGCGTTGGAGAGCATCGCGCTCACTCTCGTAAAGCTGTCGCAGCTCGTCTGCGATCTGGAAGAGGTGGTGGAACTCGATCTCAATCCACTGCTCGCCGATTCCCAAGGCGTAATCGCATTGGACGCGCGCATACGCATTGCGCGAAAGGATGCGGGAAGCGCCAATCGGCTCGCGATACGTCCCTACCCGAAAGAGCTCGAGTGCCGCGAGTCTCTCGCGGCGATCGGGGCCGTAAAGTTGCGCCCGATCCGGCCCGAGGACGCGTCCATCCTTGAACAATTCGTCGGCGATCTAACGCCGGAAGACGCGCGGATGCGATTCTTCACGCCGATGCACAAGCTCGGGGCGGCCGCGCTCGCCCGGTTCACGCAGATCGATTATGACCGCGAAATGGCCTTCGTCGCTTTTGCCGAGGAGGCTCCAAACCGTCTGCTTGGCGTCGCACGCTTGGCGGCCGACCCGGACAATGTCCGGGCGGAATTTGCGATTGTGGTGCGAAGCGATCTCCATCGCCGCGGGCTGGGCCGTCTTTTGCTCGGGCATCTGATCGCCTATGCGCAGAGCCGCGGAATTTGCGAGTTGTTCGGCGACGTGCTCGCGGAGAACCAGGCCATGCTGGGGCTGTGTACCAAGCTTGGCTTTACGGTCGCCACGGAACCATCGCGGGATCTGGTGCGCGTAACCCTGTGCCCTCCCATTACATCGCGGGAATCACCGCCCATTGATCTGGCTCAAAGTCAGCGCGCACGAAATGAAGCATTGTGATTCATATTCTAGCGACAGCGAGAGGCGTATCCATGTTCAAGACCATTGCTGCCCACCTTACGGGATCGGACTGTGATCGGTCGGTCCTTGCCACGGCCCTTCAACTGGCCCGGCCGTTCGCGGCGCATATCGATTGCCTGCGTGTTGTTCCCGATCCCGCGGCGATGGTCGCGCAAGCTATGCCGTTCGATGCGGCCATGGGTATGACCGGCCTTCTTGCCGATATGCTGGACACGATCGAACAGCAAAGCGGCGAGCGAACGCAGCGGGCGCGCGCCGCAATGTCCGAATTCTGCAAGGCTCAAGGCGTGGTCTTGGCCGATACGCCGCCTGGCCCCGGCGATGTCAGCGCGGCTTGGCAAGAACGCAAGGCGCCCGACGAATGGGATTACCTCGTTGAGTTCGCGCGGTCTCATGACCTTGTTGTGCTCGGTGGGGGGAAGGCGCGTGCCGGACACCCGCCCCCGGAGCTGGTCGGAAGTGTCATCGTCGGTAGCGGCCGCCCGGTTGTCCTTGCGCCGGAAAAGCCGGCGCGGGAACCGATCCGGACCATCGCGGTCGCATGGAAGGACACCCCCGAAGCTGCGCGCGCGTTGACAGCGGCCATGCCGCTGCTTGCTAAAGCGCAGCGGATCGAAATCCTCAGCGCGAACGAAACCGAAAGCGAGGTCACGCAATGCCTCGATTGCTCCGAGAGCATCGTGCAGCAATTGCGTTGGCATGGGTTGAATGTAAACGGCCATTTTGTTATTCCCGCCGGCCGGTCGGTTCCCAACGCGATCCTGGAAACGGCCCATAGTCTCAATGCGGACCTTCTCGTCATGGGCGGATACGGACACAGCCGCCTTCGGGAGTTTGTTTTCGGCGGGTTTACGCAGCGGATTCTCGAAGGCGTCGATCTTCCGGTGTTTTTGTTTCACTGAACGTGGCGCGCGGATAGCGGAGAGAAGCAATGATGTGGTGGTACGGCGGGCCAGGATTTGGCGCCTTCGGTCACGGCTGGTGGGCGGGGCACATCATTGGCTTCGTTCTGGTCTGGGTCTTTCTGAATGTCCTGGCGGTCATGGCACTGCAGCGCCTGGTACGGCCACGTCCAAGCGAGAACGAACATGCCTCCGACAGGCATGACGTGCCGCCCGTGATTATCCTGCAGGAGCGCTATGTGCGCGGCGAGATCGGGCGTGAAGAATTCATTCAAAAGCAACGCGACCTGAGCGCCGCCGGTTGAAAATCCGTATCTTTTCCGTCTCCGGTCTCTACTGAATCACGTAGCGGACCATTGCGGTGCGGTTTAACGGGATTGGCGACACAATGCAGTCATACGTGACTATTCCATGCATGGGATCCTGATCCCTGAGCTGCGGCACCTTCCCGTAAGCCTTGCAATAGGCCCCCGCGACCGCTTCCGATTTGTCTCCGAGCGCAACGGTTGCATACGCATCGTTTCCCACCGCACCGGGCGATGTCGTGCATGCCGCGATGAGGAAGACACAGGACAAGATCGCAAAAAATTGGGTCATTTTCAGCCTTCGCAGGAGACTTCCTGCGCGGAGAACTCCCACCGGAAAATATGGTTCCCCGCGCACTCCCCGGACGAGTGCCTTCCTGTCCAAAGCATGCCCTGAAGCTGGCGGGGAGATGCTGGCCTTCTCCCATATTGGCGGCCACAGCGCAGATGGGATTAAGGTGCTCAATCATTGCGTCAACGGCAGCGCGACGCGAAAACTTATCAGCGGAAGGGACACGGCGATGGCGCAAGACCCGTCTCTGCTCAGCGGGCTTTCGGAGGCCGATTACAAACTTGTCTTTGAGCACATGCCGGGCCTGTGTCTCGTACTGGACACCAGGTTCAGAATTGTCGCGCAGAATGCGATGCACGCGAAGGCGACGCTCTCGGCGGACAGGAACATCGTGGGAAAGGGATTGTTCGAGGTCTTCCCGGACAATCCCGACGACTCGCGCGCAAGCGGCGTATCGGCCGTGCGCCAGTCCCTGCTAAAAGTGATGGAAACGCGGCAGCAAGACACGATGCCGGTCATCCGCTACGACGTGCAACCCCGTTCTGGGACTTTCCAGCTGCGATATTGGGCAATTACGAACACGCCGATCCTTGGCGAGGATGGCTTCGTGCGTTGGATCGTCAACCGTGCCGAGGACGTAACGGAGTTGGTGCAGTTGCGGCGCAGAGAGCACAACGTTGATTTCTGCCGAAAACACGCAAAGGAATCGAAAGGGAGCGCCGCAAAGGCAGCGACTGAAGAGGACCGCAAAGCCTTTCTCAAGATGGCTGCGGATTGGGATAAACTGGCGGATGAGATGGAAGCTGGCGCTCTTGTCGACCGCTGAACCGCCTGCCTGGGGTTTTGAACGGCAGGGCAGAGCAGCGGTTGAACGTGCTATCCCCGGCATCGACTCCGAGACGGTATTCGCTTGGGCGCGCGAACATGCTCCCAAAGCGCTTCACCAAGCAATGTCGCTCCACGCCACGCAACGGCAGACCGGAGGCTACAAGGGTTTGGCCCAACTTTATTTGGAACAGCTTGCGGACACCGATCCTGCGAAGACGTTGGCGAGCAATCTTGGTGCCGGGTGGTCTTCGCGCCAAACGATAAAGGCCGCGTCATTGTCAAATCTCCCGAGTGTGGGGAGTTGAAGTAGCCTTCCTGATGGAGCGCGACTTGACCGCTAACAGCGAGGAAATTCTGTCTGAACTCAACATAGGCATCGCAGAGTATTTCAAGGAACGCCTGTCAACTGGCAAACAGTTGTCAGCTTCCGAACTTGGGCAGATCGTTCGCTTCCTGAAGAATAACGACGTCAGGCGTGCAGCCCGCAACAAATAGTCTGCCTACTGCACTTCGGTTCTCTCTGTACCGAAGCTCACGCCGCTCTGTTGATCGCCTTGCCCATCGACGAATTGCGAACGATTGGTCTGCCGCACGTAAATGGCAACTATCGCGCGCGTGACCTTACTCGAATGCCGGGTGTGCACAAGTTGTTGCGAATCCCAATAGACACGTACCACTGGCTCTGCAGCGCCTCGCGTTGGTTCTTACCGGGATCACGCGGGGCGCATACTCACTTACGCACATTATGCAATTCGACGATTTGAGGTGAGTCGATTTGCCTCTTCTCTAGCCAACTTGGCTGCCTTCTCACACTTACGGGCGTCTTTAATAAGACCGGCCTTCTCCCAATTGCGCTTCGCCCTGTCTTGAGCTTCCGCCTCCCGAAGCCAATCAGATGCTGTCCAGGTGCGCCGAGACTTCGTTGCTCGCAAGGCTTTCGGTGCTTCCAACGACAGTTTCTTCGGCTTGGATTGTCGTTTTTTTTGTGAGGGCTCATTAGTTTTGATGACGTACATAACCTCATCAATTTGCTTACTCAGTGAACGAACCCTTTTCTCAAGCAGCATTATTTGCCGTTTGAGCGTCATGACCGCCCCCCCTCAGACCGCCGCTCTTCTCTTGGAGATTACCTTCCTACCAAGGCGCGACCAAGGGCGAAAGGCCACCGAATTTGTCGTCTCACGCCCTACAAACACGCGTCCCGAATTAACCTAAATATTTACGCCACTATACCGAAAGGAAAATGTCAGAACACAACTGTCTATCTCGACATGACGCCAGCAACTTCCTTGGCGTGTCGACGCGAACGATTGACCGCCTGCCGCGACCGATCGCACATTAGACCCATGGCAACAGAACTTACTCCGACCAATCAATTGCCATTGCGTGGCGTCATTGCGCCGATCTTCATGGCAATGGCGCTTGCCGCGCTCACAATCAATCTTTGGATGGAATTACCCCTGCTGTTTTGGCTCGGTTTGGGCAGCCTTCTTATGGGTTGGGCGTTTGCCCGCTACACCAGCCGACTACTTGCCAATACCTTCCCCCATAATGAATAGGCACCTCAAACGCCCGGAGAGGTGCGCACCCTTGTTTGAGAAGCCCGTGCGCAATTTGTGGCGCTTCCTTCCACTGGCTGTGATGCTCTCGCCTGCTTCAAGAGCAGAGATCGGCGCGTTGATGCATAGCGCCGCGGGAGCTACCGGGATATTGGTACTTCTATTCGGAATTGCTCTCCTGCCGATGTTTTTGGCGGTGCGAAAAGGCAAGGTTGCCTAAAGAACCCTCAGGCCAGAAACATCCCAACGGTGCTGTCGGTAACGCTGCCCACGCTATTCGGCCTTCAAGTGCTTACTTGATGCCTGGCGCCCCCATGGGGTTTCGAACCCCAGTTTTCGCCGTGAGAGGGCGACGTCCTAGGCCGCTAGACGATGGGGGCGGCGACCGAGGCTTATACGTTCGCGAAAGCGGAGGATCAAGGCAAGCCCCGGCGCGCTCCAAACTGGCGCGTCACTCGCCTCCCCGCAACGCGATGGGAGAGAAACCGTTTCCTTCCCGAAAATGAAAGGCGCGAAGCGTCAACCCGCCGTCGGGCGAACCGCCTGCAATCAGCCACAGAAAATCGGATTCGAACGCATTCGCGCGATCGGTGGCGGACGGTTCCGCCACGCCGCCGGGATGGGAATGGAAGCAACCGATGATACGGCGCGCTGAGCCGCGCAACGCCCGCAGCAAATCGAATTGTGCCTGCGGATCGATCAGGAAGTGCCGCGACGGGTCGTCGGCCAGATTCGCTGTTTCATGCACAGCGCGGGCCTGCCAGCCGTCCGGTGCGTCGTCCCCTTCGATCAGGCCGCAGCATTCTGCCGGATAAGCCCGCGACGCGGCACCCAGCATCGCCGCCGCCAACGCGTCATCAAGATGGAGCACACGTTCCGTCACGGCTTCGCGGCGATGGCGATGCGGCCGATTACACGGCCTGACATTGCATCGAGCACCACCAGTTCCTCGCCATTCGGTCCCGATAGCCGCAGCAAGATCCGGCTGCCTTCCATCTGCGTCGACTCGATATGCTCGCTGGGGGCCAGCACCGTTGCGGCATAGGAGGCATCCGCGGCCGGCGCCCCGCGCGCCTTGAACACCGCCGCCACGATCAGGCCGACCACGCCTAGCAAAATGAGCACGCCCAGGATAATGACGAGCGCCAACAGGCCGCGATGGCGTGGGACAGTGGGAGCGTCGCTTGTGGCCATGGCCGATTCTTCATCCGCAAACGGAAAAACACACGAGTTTCGCGCAGGCGAAACCCACAAGGGCTGGCGGCTGGACCATTTTCTGGCCGCCCATCTGCCGGAGCTTTCGCGCTCGCGCCTGCAAGGCTTGATCGGCCAGGACCGCGTCACGCTTGACGGGGCGACGATAAAAGACCCCAACAAGCGGGTCAAACCTGGCGATGTGGTGGCGATCGAAGTGCCCCCGCCGACGCCTGCGACGCCGCAGCCGCAGGCCATTCCACTTACCATCGTGTATGAGGATTCCGATCTTCTCGTTATCGATAAGCCGGCGGGGCTGGTGGTCCATCCCGCGGCCGGCAATCTGGATGGCACGCTGGTCAATGCGCTGCTCGCCCATTGCGGCGATTCGCTTCCTGGTATCGGCGGCGTCGCGCGGCCCGGAATCGTGCACCGGCTGGACAAAGACACGAGCGGGCTTCTGGTTGCCGCCAAGACCGAGCGCGCCATGCGCAGCCTGGCCAAGCAGTTCGCGGCCCATGCGGTCGAGCGGGCATACAACGCTGTCGTCTGGGGCGCGCCCCGGGCGGGCGAAGGCCTGGTCGAAGGCAATCTCGGCCGCAACCCGTTCGACCGCAAGCGCATGGCGGTGCTGCGCGGACAGGGAAAGCCCGCCCGCACCCGCTACCGCGTGCTGGAGAAATTCCCCGAGGAGAAAGCCTTTGCCGCCCTCATCGAGTGCCGCCTGGAAACGGGCCGGACGCATCAAATTCGCGTGCACCTCGCCCACATCGGGCACCCCTTAATCGGCGATTCCACCTATGGCCGGAGCCGCCAGGCACCCCGGCCGAAAAATGACGCTGAAAAAGCGGCGTATGAGGCCGCTACGGAATTCCCCCGCCAGGCGCTACATGCTGGTGTGCTTGGGTTTTTCCATCCCACGCGCCAGATCAAGCTGCGGTTCGAATCGCCCTGGCCCACCGATTTTTCTGCCTTGGTTAAGGCTTTGCGGGGGCTCAAACCCCAGGCCCAAACCCACCCCCAGGCGGCCTTGTAAACCCACGCTTCCATGCCCACATTCTGCCGGAATGGGGGATACGGTTCATCCAACACGCGTTTGCACCATGGTAGGCTGCGCCTTACGGCACGGCCTATTCGCGTCATTTGAGGGGTATTGAGATGGCAACGAGAGCGCTACCGGTCATGGGCGAAGGCGGCCTTTCGCGCTATCTGGCCGAAATCCGCAAATTCCCCCTTCTCGACCCGCAGGAAGAATACATGCTCGCCAAACGCTGGCGCGAGCACGAGGACACCGAAGCGGCCCACAAGCTCGTCACCAGCCATTTGCGGCTGGTGGCCAAGATCGCCATGGGCTATCGCGGTTATGGGCTTCCCATCAACGAAGTCATCGCCGAAGGCAATATCGGCTTGATGCAGGCCGTGAAGCGCTTCGAGCCGGAGCGCGGCTTCCGGCTGGCGACCTATGCCATGTGGTGGATACGCGCCTCGATCCAGGAATACATCCTGCGCTCCTGGAGCCTGGTGAAACTCGGCACGACCGCGGCCCAAAAGAAGCTGTTCTTCAATCTGCGCCGGGTGAAGGGGCAGATTGAGGCGCTGGAGGAAGGCGATCTCAGGCCCGAGCATGTGACCGATATCGCGACAAAACTCGGCGTCCCTGAGGAAGAAGTGGTGAATATGAACCGCCGCCTCGCCTCGCCCGATTCCTCGCTCAACACCCCCTTGGGCGCGGATTCCGATATGGAATGGCAGGATTGGCTTCCCGACGACGCGGTCGACCAGGAAACCCAGCTTGCGGAAAGCGAAGAACTGGACGAACGGCGCACGCTGCTGTCCACCGCGCTGGAGGAACTCACCCCCCGTGAGCGTGACATCCTCGAAGCCCGCCGCTTGCGCGAGGAGCCGATGACGCTTGAGGACCTCTCGGTCAAATATGATATCAGCCGCGAGCGTGTCCGCCAGATCGAAGTCCGGGCCTTTGAAAAACTTCAGGAAAAGATGAAGTCGGCCCTCTCCCACAAGCGCGCCGAGACCCTCGACGCCCGGTAGGCTCTGTCCTAAACTAAGGATGGAACCTGGGGTAATGCCGCGGTCCGCGGGGAGGATTTGGCATGCAAAAATTGATCAACACACTTGTCTTGGGCGTAGCCGGCATCTTCGTTGTTGCGGCCGGATTCGCCCTGGTCCAGCAGATGGTGAAGCAGTTCACGCTGCAGTCGCTTGCCGCCAACGACATTTCCGTCGAGCAGGCCGTACTGGTCGCGCAAGGCGCGATCGACGCCTGCAAGAAGGACAATTCCGTCATCTCCGTTGCCGTCGTCGATCATGACGGCCTTGTCCGCTTCATGCTCCGCGGCGACGGCGCTTCGGCGCAGGACGTCGATGATGCGCGCAAGAAGGCCTACACGGCGCGCACGTTCCGCTCTCCCACCTCGGTCTGGATGGAACACACCGCCATGGACGCGGTGGAAAACGGCAAGCGCGTCGATCTCTACGGCCAGCGCTTTCTGGAAAATACCATCGCCAAGAAAGGCGGCATGCCGATCCTCTGGCACGGCGACGCCATCGGAGGCGTAGGCGTGACGGGTTCCAAGGGCGGCGAGGAAAGAGACGAAGCCTGCGCCAAAGCGGGCGTCGAGGCCATTGCCGATCAGCTTTTATAGACGGCGCCAGCCGCAACCGTCACAACAGATTGCAGGAGGACTTCGATGTCTCGTATCTCTCTGATGTTGAAAGCCGCCGTCGCTGCGGGCGTTCTCTGTGCCGCAGCCGTACCGGCCCAAGCCCAATCGTCCAGCATCACCTCGGAGCAGGCCATGGCGGCGTTGCGTGCCGTCCAGGCTTACGCGAAAAACGACGGCTCCGATCCTTCACTGACCGTGCTCGACCGCGACGGCAATGTCGTACTGATGCTGAAAGGCAATGGCGCCGCGCCGCATAATATCGGTTTGTCGCTGCGCAAGGCGCAAACTGCAAACCTGTTCAAAATGAAATCGATCGACTGGCGCGACAAGACAATGCCGGGTAAGCCGGACGCTGATCAGCGCAACACGCCCAACGCCATTCCGCTGGGCGGCGGCGTACCTATTATGGTCGGCAACGAGATCATTGGCGCCGTTGGCGTTTCGGGGACCCGCGGCGGCCAGGAAGGCGACACGGCCGGCGCACAGGCTGGCGCCGATGCGGCCGCGGCCATGGTGAAGAGACTACAAGCAAGCAACTGAACCCATTTTTGGAGTGCAAGCATGAAATCGCTTGTCAGCATGCTGTTCTGCGCCCTCATGGTCATGAGTGCGCCAATCGCCAACGCGGCGGAAGCCGTCGCCGCACAAGGGGCGATCTACACAACGACCTTCGTCGAAGTCAGTCCCGGCGCCACCGCCCAGGCGGTCGCGGCGCTGAAGGAATATCGCGCCGCCGCGCGGAAAGAACCCGGCATGATGGTGGCCGATCTCTATCAGGAGATGGCGACGCCCTCGCGCTTCGTCGCCAATGAAGTGTGGAAGGACATCGCGGCCTATGACGCCCATGCCAAGGCGGCTTCCACGACGCAACTCTTCCAGAAACTGAAGCCCATCCAATATGGCCCGCCCGACGCACGCACCCATATCGGTTACTTCGTCGCCCCCGGTGGGGGCGCGCCATCCGCGAACAGCGTCTTCATTCTCAGCCACCTCGACGTCACGCCCAACGCGCTGCCGAAATTGATGGAAATCATGAAGCCGCTCTCGGAAGGTTCGGCGAAGGAGGCGGGCATGCAGACCTATCAAATCCTGCGGCAGGCGCCCGGCACCGGAAATCATTTCCGCCTGTTCGAGATCTGGGCAAGCGACCGGGCGTTCGATGCGCATAATCTGGCGGCGCATACGCAAGGGTTCCGGAACGAATTGTACCCGCTGCTCGGCACGCCCTATGACCAGCGCAAATATACGCCTGTGAACTGAGCTTGCATCACGACGCCCCGCATTTTGCGACAGGGCGCATCACGGAGGACGGTATGAAATCGGTTCACCGGCTCATCGCTTGCGCGGTGCTTGCCGCGGCATTCGCCGGCCCGGCGCAAAGCCAGCAGCAAATCCAGGGCGTGACGGTGCTCGACGGGCCGATCTACACCATGACCTATCTTGAGGTCATCCCCAGCGCGACGGCACGCGCCATCGCCATGCTCAAGGAATATCGCGACGCGAGCCGCAAGGAGCCGGGCGTGATGTTTGCCGATATCTATCAGGAAGACGGGCAATCGCACCGCTTCGTGCTCAGCGAAATCTGGCAGAACCGGGGCGCGGTCGAGACCCATTCCAAGGGTGCTGCCGCCGCCGGCCTGGAGCAGAAACTCAAGCCCATCGAGCTCGGCCCGATCGACATGCGCATCCATCAGGCCTTTGCGGTCACCCCGCCCAAGGCGTCCACCGCGAACGATGTCGTCATCATCAGCCATATCGACGTGGCGGGCGGCAACACGCAAAACCTGATCAACGCGCTCGGGCCGCTCGGTGAGGCCAGCCGCAAAGAGCCCGGCATGGTGCAGTTCGAAATCCTGGACGAGGTTCCCGCCCACGTGAACCATTTCCGCACATTCGAGGAATGGTCGAGCCTCGCCGCCTTCGAGGCGCATAACCGCGCTTCACACACCCAGACCTATCGCACCACCGTGCTGCAATGGCTGGGCACGCCCTACGATCAGCGGCTGTACAAGCTGGTCAATTAGCCGGATCGTACCTGCGCGAGTCTTCTCGCGGGCGAATTCCGGGCGGGGCAGGCAAAGGAGGATGATCGTGATCGATCATATCGGCATTCCTGTTTCCGATTATGCGCGGGCGAAGGCGTTCTATGGGAAAACGTTGGCACCGCTTGGCTATGGCATCGTCATGGAGGTGCAGCAGCACGAGAACGATGCGCCCGCCGCGGGTTTCGGGGCCGACGGCAAGCCGGATTTCTGGATCGGCGGCGAAGGCGCGCTGAACAAACCTGTCCATATCGCCATTGCGGCGAAGACCCGTGCGATGGTGGATGCGTTCTATCAGGCAGCGCTCGCAGCCGGCGGCAAGGACAACGGCCCACCCGGTTTACGGCCGCATTATCATCCGAATTATTACGGCGCCTTCGTACTCGATCCAGACGGACATAATATCGAAGCGGTCTGCCACAGCGCGGACGGCTGACTTACCAGAAAAAAACGGCCGCCCTGCGCACACAGGACGGCCGTTTCAAGCCCGGCTAATTCAACTCAGTACCATTTGCGCAGGCGTACTTCGCTGGCATTGCCAACAGCGGCCTTGAACGCGTTCACATCGCCCGACGGCATGCCCTGGGTGTGATAGGGATAGACAACCTTGGGCTTGAAATCCTTGACCCAAACCGCCGCGGCTTCCGCGGTCTGCGTGTAGGGCAGATTCATCGGAATGAAGGCCACGTCGATATTGGGAAGGTTCTTCAGTTCCGGCGCCTCTTCGGTATCGCCCGCGAGATAGATGCGCTTGCCGCCCATTGTGAGCACATAGCCATTGTCGCGGCCCTTCGGATGAAACATCAGGCGTTCCGGCGTCGTGTTGTATTCCACAACGGCCTCGACAGGCACGCCGGCATAGGTGCCCTTGTCGCCGTTCTTCATCACTTTGGTCTTGGCCTGAAGCGCCGGCGGCATCATGCCGAAAACGCTCTGTGGCGCCACGATGACCGTGTTCGGCCCAGCCAGTTCGGTCAGTGTCGGCACGCTGAAATGGTCACCGTGCTCGTGCGTGATCAGGATGAGGTCCGGCGGCGCGGCACCGCGGAAATCGGCGGCCGCGCTGTTGGGCCCGGGCGGATAGGTTGTCGGATCGGCCACGATCCGCTTGCCGTTCCAGGTCAGCACCACGCCGGCGTGATGCACCGGGTGGATGACGAGATTGCCGTTCGACGTGGAGACCTGATCGTCCTGCGCGGCCTGGGCCGCTACTGGCGTAGACACAGATACCGAAATTGCCGCCGATGCGAATGCCAGCGCGGCAAAGGCCGCAGCTGCGCCGAAAATACGAATATTTTTCACGAGTATCCTCTCCAATGTTTGTTTCATGAAGCGAGCCGGGCTTGCGCTGCGCGCCCGGGGCCGAAGCAGGTTATACTTCGCTTGAATAAGCGACGCCACTGCTCTACCGGCTCGGGTCGTGTGCCTGAAAAGGAGGCATCGTGAAACTGAAGCTCTGGCAAGTCGATGCGTTTGCGCAAGCGATCTTTAGCGGCAACCCCGCCGCTGTGGTGCCGTTGGAACAATGGTTGCCCGATACGACCATGCAGGCCATCGCCAACGAGAACAATTTGTCGGAGACCGCGTTCTTCGTGCCGTTGGAACCAGATCGCTATGCGCTTCGCTGGTTCACGCCGGTGGCGGAGGTTCCGCTCTGTGGCCACGCGACACTCGCTTCCGGTTGGGTCGTCTTGAATGAATTGTCACCATCATCGAGCACGGTGCAATTCGAGACCAAGAGCGGGGAGCTTACGGTCGCACGCGGCGACGGCGGATTGCTTCGCATGTCGCTCCCGGCCGATGAAGTGGAGCCCTTCCCCGCCCCGGGCGGCTTTGCCGAAGCGCTCGGCGCCTCTCTCAACGTCCGGGCTCCCGATGAGATTCATATCGGGCGCAAATTGTTGGCGGTCTGGAAAGATGCCGCAATCATTCGCGCGATGAAGCTTGGCGATATCGCGCCCATCATGGACCGCGCGGACCGTTGGGGACTTATCGTCACTGCAGGGGGGACCACTGCTGCGCCCTATGATTTTATTTCCCGCTTCTTCTCAGTCGGCTACGGCATTCCCGAAGACCCGGTCACCGGCGCCGCGCATTGTGCTCTTACCCCATTCTGGGCGAAGCGGCTGGGCAAGAAGCAGCTACACGCCCACCAGGCATCGCCACGCGGCGGCGATATTCTGTGTACGGATGATGGTGCGCGCGTGATCCTTGCCGGCCCCTGCGCGCTCTATCTCAGGGGCGAAATCGCGTTTTGATCAAAACGAGCCGGCGAGCGCGTTCTGCGCCGCCAACCGCTTGCAGGCCCCGTCGAGCGCGGCTTCAAGCCCGCTTACTGGCACCGCCTCGTCCAGCCGGAAACCGCGATGGGCCGCGTGCAAACCAACCAGGCCGAGTTCGTTCGGCGGATCGAGCCAGATATGGCCGGTGGAATCATGGCGCGAGCCGATCCAGACATAGATCGTGACAGAGCGCACCACATTCTGGCGATGGCCCGTGTAGACATGCAGGCCAAGCTTTTCCGCCCAGGGCATCAGGATCCCATCGATCTGGCTGAAATCGCTCATGGCTTTTATGTGGAACAAAGTTGCGCGTACGGCAAGCACGGGGACGATTGACGCGCGGGCCCTGAAGCGCTAGAGACGCGCCGGGCCACGCTCCCCCAACGGAGCGCCATCATTCTGGAAGGAATGACACATGACCGGGAATCGTCCGGCCGTGCGCCCAGCACGGCCTTTTTTTTCGTCCGGACCTTGCGCCAAACGGCCGGGCTGGAATCTGGAAGCCCTTAACGCAGCCTGCCTCGGGCGCTCGCACCGCTCCAAGCCGGGCAAAGCCAAGCTCAAGGACGCCATCGACCGTACGCGCGCCGTGCTGCGCGTACCCGCGGATTACCGCATCGGTATTGTCGCCGGTTCCGACACCGGCGCGGTCGAGATGGCGCTGTGGTCGCTGCTGGGGCCGCGCCCCGTCGATGTGCTGGCCTGGGAGAGCTTCGGCGAAGATTGGGTCACCGATATCGCCAAGCAATTGAAGCTGAAGGACACGCGCATTCTCAAAGCGCCTTACGGCGAATTGCCCGACCTGACGCAAACCGATCCCGCCCGCGACATTGTCTTCCTGTGGAACGGCACGACCTCGGGCGTGCGCGTGCCCAACGGCGATTGGATCGCCGATAGCCGCGAAGGACTCACCATCTGCGATGCGACATCCGCCGCCTTCGCGATGGACCTGGCCTGGCCGAAGCTCGATGTCGTCACGTTCTCCTGGCAAAAAGTGCTGGGCGGCGAAGGCGCGCACGGCATGCTGGTTCTATCCCCGCGGGCGGTGGCCCGCCTTGAATCCTACAACCCGCCCTGGCCCATGCCGAAGACCTTCCGCATGACGAAGGATGGCAAGCTGGTGGAAGGCATCTTCGAAGGCGAGACCATCAACACGCCATCCATGCTCGCGCTGGAAGATTATCTTGACACGCTGAAATGGGCTGAAGGGATCGGTGGCCTGCCTGCGTTGATCGCGCGGGCCGACCGCAATCTCAGCGTGCTCGCGAACTGGGTGCAGCGCACCGATTGGGTGGATTTCCTCGCCCGCGATCCCGCCTCGCGCTCGAACACCAGCGTATGCCTGAAGATTGTCGACCCCTGGTTCACCGCGCTCGCGAAGGATGCCCAAGCAGCGGTCGCTTCCAAGATCGCGAGCCTTCTCGAAAAGGAAGGAGTCGCGCTTGATATCGGCGGCTACCGTGCAGCACCGCCGGGCCTGCGCATCTGGTGCGGCGCCACCGTCGATTCGTCTGATCTGGAAACCCTGACGCCCTGGCTCGATTGGGCCTTCGCGCAAGTCAAGAACGGGTAATCCCATGCCCAAGGTTCTGATTTCCGACAAATTGTCGTCCGCTGCCATCGCCATCTTCAAGGAACGCGGCGTCGAAGCCGATGTGAAGACCGGCCTTTCGAAGGACGAGCTGATCAAGATCATCGGGGACTATGATGGCCTTGCGATCCGTTCGGCCACCAAAGTCACCGCGGATGTCATCCGCGCGGCGAAGCGTCTGAAAGTCATCGGCCGCGCCGGCATCGGGGTGGACAATGTCGATATTCCGGCTGCGACTGCGGCCGGAATCATCGTGATGAACACGCCCTTCGGCAATTCCATCACCACCGCCGAACACGCGATCGCGCTGATGCTGGCACTCGCCCGCGATATTCCCGCCGCCAATGCGTCCACCCATGCCGGCAAATGGGAGAAGAACCGCTTCATGGGCGTCGAGCTGACCGGCAAGGTTTTCGGACTGGTCGGCTGCGGCAATATCGGTTCCATCATGGCCGACCGCGCCAAGGGCCTCAAGATGCGCGTGATCGCCTA
>DATLVC010000247.1:0-11766 GCA_035577685.1 Micropepsaceae bacterium
TCATCGACGCGTCCGGCAAGAAGCTCGGGCGCATTGTCCATGGCCAGCCGCAGACGACGAACATCGCCTTCGGCGGCGACGATTGGAAGACGCTCTATTTCACCACCCATTCGACGCTGGGATCGGTGCAGCTTAAAATCGCCGGCATTCCCGTGCCGCCGCGTAAGGGGTGAGAGATACATGCGAGTCAATATGAAGAGCTGTGGCGCCGTGATGGCGCTTTTCGCGGCTGCGATGTTGATGCCGCTGTCCGCGGCGGAGACCGTGCCGAATTTCGGCATGGACAGTGCGGTCGGCTGGATTGCCGGCGTACCGAACAGCGATGAACCCATCGGCGATGATTACTTGCCGCCACCGGAAGGACCAGGGCCTGTCACGTCCGATCCGGCCCATCCCTACATCGACAACACCTTCGCCACCCGCAAAAGCATTCAGCCCACCTTCCATGTTGCCGATCTGAACAGCCCGATTCTGCAACCCTGGGCGCGCGAGGAACTGAGGAAAGTGAATGCGCGTGTGCTGGCTGGAGAAGGTGTGTACACGCCCAAGGAACGATGCTGGCCGATCGGCGTGCCGGCCTGGCTGCTTTATCCTGTGACGCCGGTCTATTTCCTGCAGACGCCGAAAGTCGTGACCCTGATCTGGCAGGAAGATCATATGGTCCGGCATGTCTACATGACCGACAAGCACCCCAACAACGTAAAGCCGTCTTGGTTCGGCGATTCCATCGGCCATTACGAGAACGGCGACACGCTGGTCGTGGACACGATTGGGCTCAACACCAAAACCTTCGTCGACCAGTTCCGCACGCCGCACACCGAGAAACTCCATGTCGTGGAGCGCTATCGCCTTGTCGATGGCGGCAAGGCCATTGAAGCCATCGCGACGGTGGAAGACCCGGGCGCTTTCACCACGGTGTGGCGCGGAATGCAGCGTTACCGGCGCGTCGAGCAGGGCCCGATGCAGGAAAATGTCTGCGCTGAGAATAATGAAGGTTTCTTCGAGCTCGCCGCCGATCCCATTCCGACCGCCGAAAAGCCCGACTTCTGAATCGCAAAGATCGGTGCACGGATTTCGCGCTATTGCGACGACAGCGAGAGCTTCCCGCTGCCTGGCGGCGATTTCAGAAATCCATAACCGAACACAGGATCGCGCCCGGGGACACCGAGATCGACCGCTTCGTGCGCGAGTTCCAGCAGCGCGCGGTTGGCGGATTCCGTACCGGGCGCCGGCATCTCCAAAGCGAAGCGCGCCGCAATGAGAGGCGCGGCGAAAGAGGTTCCCGTCGCGCGGGCGTATCCGTTTCCAAGGGCTGCGACAGGTACATCGACGCCGAGCGCTGCGAATGCCATTTGCGGGCCTTGATTGGCATCGATCTGGATTTTGCCTTCCCGGTCCACAGAGGTCGCAGCGATCACGCCGTCATAGGCGGCGGGATACGCGATGGGCGTTGCCGGTCCGGTGTTGCCGGCGGCGGCCACGATCACACAGCCGCGCGCAACCAGCGCCCGCACCACCGCCTCGACCATGCGGTTTGGCGGACCGGCAAGGCTGATATTGATGACGGCGGCACCTTTGCCGCTCACCCAGGCGAGACCTTGTGCCACCGCGTCGGCCGCCCCGCCGGTGGGCGATCCACCGAACACGTCCGCGGCATAAAGGGTGGCGTTCGGCACCACACCTCTGACGCTATGTCCGCTGGCCACCAGCAATGACGCAATCGCCGTTCCGTGCTCGGATGGCGTATTCGCATTCGTGCCGGTGAAATTCGCGGTGACGATCTTTGCCCGTTTCAGATCGGGATGATCGCGATCGATCCCGGCATCGATCAAACCGATCGCCGGTTGCGCCACATTGGCGGTGATTTTCGTTGCAGTGGCGGCATGCTCGGCCACCCGGATTTCGCCGGAGGGATCATAGACGTGATTGAAATCATAAAGCCCGGTGGGATCGGCGGCTCGTAAAGCCGCAAGCGCGTCGGTCGCGCTCATGCCGGGCGGCGCGCGCAAAACGGTGATCCCGAGATTGAGCGTCGCCAAATTCTCCTGGCGCAGGACGTCGAAATTCAGCCTGCGTGCTGTTGCAAGGCTCTGATCGGACGGCGAAAGGGCCAGAACCTCGCTCTTCACCACGCGCGCCCCCTGAGGGTCGCGCTCGAACGCATCCGGCAGGGGAGGACGGCCGACGCTGTCCACCACCTGCTGCACCTGGCGCGTCACCGTCCCGGTGGCGCGGTCCACCGCACCGGTCGCGCGATCCACGGCCCGCGGTAGACGCGCTCCGGGTGGAGGCAGGCGCGGCAAACCGCCAAGACCGCCTCCGAGGCCGCCAAGCCCGCCCAATTGTGCGAGGGCCAAGGGTGGCGAAACCATGCCGAGCGCCAGCGCGGAAAAAAGGACAATCGCAATCAGTTTGGTTAACGGTCGCAAAACCCGCCCTTTCGAGACGCGCCGCACTATCTCCATAACGAATGAGCGGCGTAAATAATCCTACTTGTCGGGCGAAATTCGCTGTCCCGGTTAATTTCGCATGGGCATGGAAGAAATTTGCGCCTCATCCGTTGTCGGTTCAGATGGATAGCTCCGCCGATCATGTCCGACCGCAGATGCTGGCGATCCTGCCGCGCCTCAGGCGGTTTGCCCTCGCGCTGACGGGTGCGCGGGCCGACGCAGACGATTTGGTGCAGGACACGGTCGAGCGGGCGCTTAGGAGCCTGCACCAGTTCACGCCGGGTACGAGGATGGATTCCTGGATGTTTCGGATTGCGAAGAACCTTTGGATCGATTCCTTGCGGGCCCGCAAAGCGCGTGGTCCCATGGTGGAGCTTGATGAGGCCATTGCAATTTCGGTGGACGGCGAAAGGACCGCCGAAGCCAAGATGATGCTGACGGATGTGGAGCGCGGCTTGGCGGTCTTACCGGAGGATCAGCGCGCCGCGATTGCGCTGGTGCTGATCGATGGTCTCTCTTACCGGGAGGCCGCATCCATCCTGGATGTGCCCATCGGAACACTCACCAGCCGGCTTGCGCGTGGGCGCGAAACCCTGGCGGCTTTGGTGCTCGGCGCAAATGCTTATGCCCCAGGACGGCCGTCATGATGGTGTCGAAAGAAATGGTGATGGCCTTCGTGGATGGCGAGCTCAGTTCTGCCGATGCGCTGCGTGTCGAACGCGAGATCGCTACCAATCCCGCGCTTGCCCGCTATGTTGATGAGCAGAGGGCGCTGAAGCGCCATCTTGAAACGGCGTTTTCGCCTATTGTCACCGCGCCGGTCCCCCACCGTCTCGAGGCCACGGTGATGGATACGCCGATCATCTCGAACGAGACGGCGCAAGCTCCCCATGCATCGGTTCGGCCTCTCCCATTCTGGCGAATTGGTTTTCCGATCGGCGCCTTGGCGGCCGGCATTGCGATTGGCGTGTTGGCGATGAACAGCATGATTGGCGCAAATCTCATCGCAAATAGAAATGGCGGGTTCGTGGCGGCGGGTGGGCTCGCGCAGGCTTTGTCCACCCAGCTCGCATCTGAACAGGCGAGTCCCGCGTCGCCGACAAGGATCGGTGTCAGCTTCGTGAACAAGGGCGGCGAATTCTGCCGCAGCTTCACGAGCGATACCGGCAGGAACGCCGCCGTTGCAGGGATCGCCTGCCGGACCGCGCAAGATTGGCGGATTGAGGCGCTCGCCGCGATGCCGGCTCAAGATTCGCGCAATTTCCAGCCGGCTGCTGCGACCATGCCCGACAGCGTGCGCACGGCGCTGAATGGCATCATCGCGGGTGCGGCTCTGGATGCGCAAGCCGAACGCGAAGCCCGCGACCGTGATTGGCGCGCGCGCTGAAATTTTTCTCACCGCTTGGAAGAAATGGCGACGCCCATCGTTGTCCTGGTGGAAGCCAACCGGCTCACCAGAAATTCGAAGCGAGGAGTTCATCATGACCATCCGCATGAAAAATCTGTTCGCCCTTGCGTGTCTTTCCGCCATTGCTGTCGCGAGTCCAGGCCATGCGCAGCTGGGATTGGGCGGCGCGCTCCGTGGCGGCGGGGGTGCCATGGGCGGGTTTGGAAACACGCTCGGTGGTGGCGGAACATTCGGCGGCGCATTTGGCGGACACGCCGCGGCACAGTCAGATCGTTTCGGTTTGCCGGGCGCCGCCAACGGCCTTGGCAGCAAAGCAGGCTCGCGCGCCCGCGACGTGACGAACCGTGCCGGCTCCGGCCTGAGCAGCGCGCCCGACAAAGTCGATGCCGCCAAGTCGCGCGCGGGGACGCTTGCGGGTTCGGCATCCGGCGCGGCCGATGGAAATGCTTCCGGCGATGCGTCGGCGGGAGGTGCTGCGAATGGCGGACTGTTTGGGAACACCGCACACAATGCCGGAGCGACCGGGGCGGGCGCAGGCTCCCTTGCCGGCCCGGCGTCCGGAAGCGGGAATAGCGGCTCTGCACAGAGTGCCGGCAATGGCAGTGCCGATGCGTCGGGACAGGCTTCAGCCGGCCGGTTAAGCGCATCCGCAAACGGCTCTTCAAGCAGTAGCGCCAACGCGAATATTCACCGCGATTAGCGCATTTGTTCGTGGTGGCGGTGCGATGGAAAGCACGACAGGCCTTCATCGCACCGCCGTCACCTGCCGACAGAGCTCCCGGTTGCCGAATCTTCGGGAACAGAGCATGCTCGCGCGCGGAATGGCCATGCTCGGGAGGGAGCCATGTTTCGTAACAATTTCGCCCAAACGGTTTTGACGGCAGCGCTCATTATCACCGGCGTTCAGACAGCCGGAGCATTAAGCGCGCAAGCCGCGAAGATGCCGACATTCGAAGTCGACAAGGCCTGGCCCAAGAAGCCGCCCAACATGAAATTCGGCGATGTCTCCAGCATCGCGATCGATGCCAAGGACAATGCCTGGGTTCTCACGCGGCCGCGCACGCTGAAACCCGAAGACGCCAAGATGGCCGCGCCGCCGATCACTATTTTCGATTCGGCGGGCAATTATGTGCGGGGCTGGGGCGGTGATGGGGCCGGCTATGAATGGCCGCAGCGCGAACATGGTATCCTGATCGATTCCAAAGGCTTTGTCTGGCTCGGCGGCAATTCCTGTCCGACCAATGGCTTGCCGGGATTGAAACCGGTGGCCGACGATCAACTGCTGAAATTCACGCAGGACGGCAAGTTCGTCATGCAGGTCGGGCACAGCAATCAAAGCAAGGGCAATGCCGACACCACCAATTTCCACCGCCCCGCCGATGCGCAATTCGTTCAGCAGACCAATGAATTGTTCGTGGCCGACGGCTATGGCAATCACCGCGTCGTCGTGATCGATGCCGATAGCGGCAAGTTCAAGCGGATGTGGGGCGCGTTCGGCAACAAGCCCGCCGATTCCGATTCCTGCGAAGTCGTCCGCTTCAAGGATTTCGCCGAACCGGGCCGACCGCAATTTTCCATCGTGCACGCCATTCGTGTCGCCAAGGACGGCACGGTCTATGTCGCAGACCGCGAGAACCGGCGCGTTCAGATGTTCGATTCCAACGGCAAATTCATCAAACAACTGACCAGGGGCGACCAGACCTTTGCGCTCAATCTAGCGTTCTCGCCCGATCAGCAATTCCTCTATGTCGGATATGGCAAAGGCATTGCGGTCGTCGATCCCAAGACGCTGACCTATGTCGGAACAATCCAGCCGCCGGGGATTTTGGGCGGTGGGCATCATCTGCAGACCGATTCCAAGGGCAATATCTATATCGCCCAGACGACGGCCGGCATGCAGCGGCTGCTCTATAAAGGAATGTCGGCGGACTGACCGCGTCCGTTTTTGGTCACGCCCGCAAAACCCTTACGCCTGCTCGGCATGAGGGTTTTGCTTTACCCGAAGCTTGCGCGCTTTCGCTAGAAATTGATCGCGCGTGCGTCCGGCTGCTTCATGGCGGCGTGAAAATCATTCATGCCGCCGAGTTTCACTCGCCCATCGAGAGACGCCGGGTCGAGTCCGCGCGCCACGACGCAGGGGCGGCAGGCCCAGAGCGTCACATTCGGATGGCCGGCAATTTCCTCATAGCGATTCGGCGGCCCGACGGGCACCAGTCTCTGACCCGCACCCTTCACCGTCATCAAGACCGCATCGTGGAAGAGCATCATTGTGACCGTGTCGCCGGCCTGCACCGCCGATGCCGCAAGAAGGAACGGCAACATCGCCCGGGTCGGGTCGGTCGGCCCCCAACTACCTGAGATCACGAAATGCATGGATGCCTCCTAGGGTTGATGGATTAAGGATTTGAAGAGCAACCTGAATTCGCTCCAATATCCCCGATCTCTCGCTGAGGTGAAGGGATGCGGTAACTAGTCTATTTGACAGGGCTGCTGTCAGAGAATTACATGAAAAACACTGGGAATTGGAAATAGCCTAAAACCGCAAAGGATAGATGTCATGGCAGATGCAATGCCGCTGGTGAAAATCGCTCCGAACAACCCCGTTTTCGATCTGCCCGTGCTGGTCGGAATCGAGGAAGGCCTGTTCAAGAAGCACGGCCTGAATGTGCAGATGTCCGCGCCCTATGAAGCGCGCGAAAAGGATACCGCCGACCGCCCGATTATGGCGCGACTGAAAGAGAACCTGTTCGATTGCGGCTCCGCCGACAGCTACAATGTCTGCGAATGGGCCAGCATCGACCGGCTTGAGCGCGGCACGCGCGGCGGCAATCTCGCCGGCCTTCGCTCGGCGGTTGCGGCACAGGCCATCGTCACCTTCGAGGAAGCTTTGCAGGTTCCGCGCGACATGGCCGATGTGCCGGTGGTCGTGCAGGAGCTGACCGGCTCGCACTACACCACGATCCAGATGCTCGAAAGCGCGGTCGGCGCCGAGCACGTGAAGATCGTCAATGGCGGCCTTCCCTACACGCGCTGGGAAGGGCTGAAGAATGGCACCTATCGTGCGGTGACCGTGATGGAGCCCTTCATCAGCCTCGCGCTCAAGGAAGGCGCCCATATCGTGGCGGCTGCGTTCTATCGCGGCGGCGAAGTTGTGGCGCCCAATCTGACGCCAGAACAACGCAAAGCCTATTACGACGCCGAGAACGAGGCCGTCGATCTCATCAACAAGGATTTCTACAAATACGCCCATCACGTGGCGGCATCCGCCAAGGGTGCCTTGCAGGCCAATGAATTGCTGAAAGCCTTCGTGCGCTACAAGCATGTCGATTATTACGCCGCCGATCTCTTCGGCCGCGCCTATGATTGGATGAAGGCGCGCGGGCTGACCGAGGGTCACAGCGAGCACGAGAAACTCGTCGTCAGCTGAGACGCGGCGCTTTTTTCCTGAAGACCTGTAAAGTGGCAGAGGATATCTCCTCTGCCACTTTGCTATTGGGCGACACGATTTGAACCGGGCCTCCGCCGCCTATCGCGTGAACATCCTGCTGCTGCTCGCGAGCTCCCAGGCCATCGCCTATATCGACCGCGTCAATTTCGCGGTCGCCGGGCCGTACCTCATTCGCGAATACCACTACACGCCGGCCCAAGTAGGACTCCTGCAGTCCATCTTCAATTGGAGCTTCACGCTTTCGCTGCTGGCCGCAGGGCCGCTCACCGATCTCATTCGGCCGCGGCGGTCCTACCCAATCGGTGTCGGAACCTGGTCCCTTGCGACAGCGCTTTGCAGCCTAACAAAAGCATTCGCACCGCTCGCCGCATTTCTCAGCCTGCTCGGCATCGGCGAGTCGCTGATGATCCCTTCGGGCGCGCGCGTGATCCGCGAGACCTTCGACAAGAAGCACCGCGCCTTCGCCGTCGGCACGTTCTTCGCCGGCAACAAGATCGGACTGACCGTCGGCTTTCCGCTGGCGACGATGCTGCTCTATACGTTCGGTTGGCCGTGGGTCTTCTATATCACCGGCGGTTTGGGATTTCTCTGGATCGTGTGGTGGATCGCGGTCTATGGCAGACACGTCGTTCCGCCGTCGCAGCGCGAAGAATCGCAAGCCCAAATCAATTGGGCGCGGCTGTTGAAATATCCCACCACCTGGGGCGTGATGTTCGGGCAGGCGGGCTATCTCTACATTTATTATGTCTTCGTGACATGGCTCCCGGGCTACCTTGTCATCCAGCGGGGAATTTCGCCGGTGTTGAGCGGCTGGATCGGCATGGTGACGTTCCTGGTCGGCACGATCTGCGTGCTGGTTGGCGGTTGGATCGGGGATCGGTTGATCGCGAAGGGCGCACCCGTGACACGCGTGCGCAAAGGTTTCGCGGTGGGTGGGCTGTTTGGCGCAACGCTGTTCACTATCGCCGGCGCCTATACGCCGGGGGATGCTTTGGCAATTGTGCTGCTCACGCTCAGCGTCGCGAGCTTCAGCTTTTCCACAGCGGCCGTGAACTCCATGCCCATCGATGTAGCGCCGCCGCACATCGTGTCCTCGCTCGTCTCCCTGCAGAATTTCGGCGGCAATGTCGGCGGTTCCTTCGCGCCCTGGGTCACCGGCCTCTTGATTACGGCCTCGGGAGATTTCACCGTCCCGCTTCTCGTTGCGGCGGGTGTCGCGCTTGTCTTTGGGTGTGGCTCTTTCGGGCTGATCGTCGGTAATCTCGATTCCGAACTCGGCGGACAGAAAGCTCCAATGCCATGATCGCGGTGATCTTCGAAGTCTGGATCGCGCCGGAGCGCCAACAGGATTATCTCGCCATCGCCGCGCGGCTGAAGCCTGAGCTCGAACGGATGGATGGCTTCATCTCGATCGAGCGATTCCAGAGCCTGTCGGATCAAGGAAAGCTGCTTTCGCTTTCCTTCTGGCGCGACGAAGAATCCGTGCGCGCTTGGCGCAATCATGCCGACCATCGCAGCGCCCAACGGGCGGGGCGGGAATCCATCTTTCGCGATTATCGCCTGCGCATCGTCTCGGTCCTGCGCGATTACGGCATGGACGACCGCGCGCAAGCGCCGAAAGATTAAGGAAGCGCTTTGCATGACGCCGCCGGTTGTGGGGATCATTGCGCAGGGGCAAATGGGGAGCGCGGTCGGCCAGCGCCTGACCGAAAATGGCGTTGCGGTCCTGACAGTCCTCGAAGGGCGCAGCAGCGAAAGCGCGAAACGCGCCGAAGCCGCCCGAATGAAAGCCGTCTCCTGGCAAAACTTCTGCGAGGCCGACATCATTCTTTCCATTGTGCCGCCCGGCGATGCGGAAGGTTTGGCGAAACTACTCGCGCCTTTCCTGACCGCCGCGTCCAAGAAGCCCATCTATGTCGATTGCAATGCGGTGAATCCGCAAACCGTGGAGCGGATCGGCGCAATTGTCGCCGCTTCCCATACTCCTTTTGTCGATGCCGGCATCATCGGCGGGCCGCCGAAAGCCGGTTATGACGGGCCGAACTTCTATCTCTCGGGCGCGCAGGCGGATGCCGTTGCGGCGCTCAATTCCTTCGGTCTCACCTGCAAAGTGTTGGATGGCCCCATCGGTGCGGCTTCGGCGCTGAAAATGTCTTATGCCGGGATCACCAAGGGCCTGACCGCGCTTGCCAGCGTCATGATCTTGGGCGCAACGCGCGCCGGTATGGCGGGCGCGCTTCATGACGAGCTCGCCGCCAGCCAACCCGCTTTGCTGTCCTGGTTCGAGCGTCAAGTGCCTTCGATGTTTCCCAAAGCCTATCGCTGGGTGGCCGAGATGGAGGAGATCGCCGGCTTCGTCGAAGAGGACGCGGCCGGTCATGCGATGTTCCAAGGCACGGCGGAACTTTATCGTCGGCTCGCCGCGGATGTTGCGGATGCGAAGACTGAAACCGATCTTCTGGCCCGATTTTTCCGGCAAGGCGGATAGGCAAAAGCGTCAAGCTCTGGCACTGGTGGGCAAGTCTGTATAGATTCGCCGCCCGGGGCCGCCAGGGAGGCGCCCGAGCACCATTTCAAAGATGAAAGCAACCATGACAAAGCGGCATGTCTTGGCGGCGCTGGCCGTCCTGAGCCTCGTTTCCATCCCGGTGCTGGCGGCCCAAAGCGGCGATACCTACCGGACGCGGCTCTCCGTGGTGCCCCTCGATGTGGCGATGCAGGCGAATGTCGCGGGGCAGGGCTCGGTAACGGCGACACTCGCCGGCAACAAGCTTACCGTGAACGGCACGGCCGAGGGCCTGCGCTCGCCCGCAACGGTGGCGCACATCCATCGCGGTATGCCCGGCATTCCAGGCCCTTCCATTTTGGATCTTACGGTCAGCAAGACGACCACGCCCACGATCAGCGGCACGGTCGATTTGACGCCGCAAATGGTCGAAGACCTGAAGAACGGCCAACTTTACGTCCAGCTGAACTCCGAGCGCGCACCCGACGGCAATCTTCGGGGCTGGCTCACGCACGCAAATTGAGGAGCAGACAATGCGGGGAATGAAAGCGTTTTTCTTGTTGTCGGCTGCTGCCGTGGCGGCGTTCGGCGTGGCTGTCGCCACCGCGCAAACCCCGCCTGCGGGCAATGCGGTCTTTACCGCCGATCAGGTCGCCATCGGCCAGACCACCTTCCAGGCCGTCTGTGCGAAATGCCATCAGCCCAATCTCCAGGGCAGCTTCGAGGCACCGCAGCTTGCCGGCGCGAATTTCATGAGCGCTTGGCGGGGCCGCAGCACGGCGGAGCTTTACAACAAGATCGCGACCTCCATGCCGGCGGACAATCCGCGTTCGCTCTCCGAGCAGGCGGTGGAATCCCTGGTGGCCTTCATTCTACGCCAGAATGGGGCCGCGCCGGGGAACACGCCACTCACCGTCGCGACCGCCGTTCCCATCGGCCAGATCGCGACCGGCACCGCGCCGCCCGCTCCCGCAGGTCAGGTAGCGGCGGCGGCACCCGCGGGGCCGCCCCGCATCCCCGCGCGGCTGACGCTGGAAGGCAATATCCAGAATTACGTGCCGGTCACCGATCAGATGCTCCTCAATCCGAGCCCGAGCGATTGGCTGATGGTTCGCGGTAATTATAAGGGCTGGAGCCACAGTTCGCTCAATCAGATCAACAAACAAAATGTCGGCCAGCTCCAACTCGCCTGGGTTTGGGCGATGAACGACATGGTCGGCGCCAACGAGCCGACGCCGCTTGTCCATAATGGGATCATGTATCTCATCAATGTCGACAACATCGTTCAGGCGCTGGACGCCAAGACCGGCGAGTTGCTGTGGGAGAACCGCATCCGTCCGTCCGGCGGGCGGGCCGGCGGCACCGGCGCGATGCGCAATATCGCCATCTATCAGGACAAGATCTTCGTCGCGTCCAACGATGCGCACATCATGGCTCTCGATGCCAAAAGCGGGCGCACGGTTTGGGATACGCAGCTTGCCAACAACACCAAGGGCTTCGGTAATTCGTCGGGTCCGCTCGTCATCAACGGCAAGCTGATCCAGGGCCTTGGCGGCTGCGAGCGCTACAAGGCGGCCGATGAAGACCAGGGTTGCTACATCACCGGCCTGGATGCCCAAAGCGGCAAGATTCTCTGGCGCTTCAACACCACCGCGCGCGAAGGAACCGAGGGCGGCGACACCTGGGGCAAGCTTCCCAATATGCTGCGCGCCGGCGGCGATACCTGGATCACGGGCACCTACGATCCCGATCTCAACCTGACCTATTGGGGCGTCGCCAATGCGAAGCCCTGGATGCAGGCAAGCCGCGGCACCACCGGCAACGACGCCGCGCTCTACACCACATCCACTCTGGCGCTTCGGCCCGACTCCGGGCAACTCGCCTGGTATCATCAATTCATTCCGGGCGAATCGCTCGATCTCGATGAGGTCTATGAGCGCGTGCTGGTCGATGT
>DATLVC010000248.1:0-5076 GCA_035577685.1 Micropepsaceae bacterium
CAGCTGGGCGAGATCATCTTCGGCGGTGTCGGCTCCGGCCTTTACGGCATGCTGCTCTTCGCCATTATCGCGGTCTTCGTCGCAGGCCTGATGGTGGGGCGCACGCCAGAATATCTCGGCAAGAAGATCGAGGCCAAGGAAGTAAAGATGGCGATCCTTGCCATCCTCGTTCTGCCCCTGTCGATGCTTGGTTTCACCGCTATAGCCACGGTTGTCCCAGCCGGCCTCGCAGGGCCCGCCAATATGGGACCGCACGGGTTCAGCGAGATTCTCTATGCCTATACTTCCGGCACAGGAAACAATGGCAGCGCCTTCGCCGGCATCTCGGCCAATACAATCTTCTATAATGTCACGATCGGCTTCGCGACGCTGATCGGCCGCTTCCTGATGATCGTGCCGATGCTGGCTGTTGCGGGCTCGCTGGCGGCGAAGAAGATCGTGCCGCCTTCCGCCGGCACGTTCCCGACTCATGGCGGGCTGTTCGTCGGCCTCGTCGTCGGCGTGATCCTGATCGTCGGCGGTCTTACCTATTTCCCCGCGCTCGCGCTCGGTCCCATTGTCGAACATTTCGCCATGAATGGCGGAACTCTTTATTGAGCTTTATTGAGGTCAAAATCCCATGGAAATGGTAGCACCCAAGCCTGTCGCAAAAGTCCGCAAGCGGATGCCCATTGCGACATTGACGGACCCGAAGATTCTAGGTCCCGCGATCGGCGATGCGTTCAAGAAACTCAATCCGCGCCACATGATGCGCAATCCCGTCATGTTCGTGGTTGAGGTCGTGACCATGCTGACGACGATTCTGTTCATCCGCGATCTCTTCACGGGCGCCGGCAATTTGGGCTTTTCGTTCCAGATCAATCTCTGGCTCTGGTTCACCGTCCTGTTCGCCAATTTCGCCGAAGCGGTGGCGGAAGGGCGCGGCAAAGCGCAGGCGGCAACGTTGCGCAAAACCAAGACCGAAGCCTCGGCCAAGCTCCTCGAACGCGGCGCCAAGAGCTGGCGCCAGGTCGCGGCGTCCACTTTGAAACCCGGCGACGTGGTCCTGGTAGAGGCCGGCGATCTCATCCCCAGCGATGGCGAAGTGATCGAGGGCGTCGCCTCCGTGAACGAAGCGGCGATCACCGGCGAATCTGCCCCCGTGATTCGCGAGAGCGGCGGCGACCGTTCGGCGGTCACCGGCGGCACGATGGTGATCTCGGACGAGATCAAGGTGAAGATCACGGCGGCGCAAGGCTCGACCTTCCTTGATCGGATGATCGCGCTGGTGGAAGGCGCAGAGCGGCAAAAAACGCCGAACGAGATCGCGCTCAACATTCTGCTCGCCGGCATGACGATCATTTTCGTCTTCGCGGTGGCAACCATCCCCAGCTTCGCCGCCTATGCCGGTGGAAAGCTCTCTGTGCTGGTGTTGGTGGCGCTTTTCGTGACTCTCATTCCCACCACCATTGGTGCCCTCTTATCAGCCATCGGCATTGCCGGGATGGACCGTTTGGTGCGCTTCAACGTGCTCGCAATGTCGGGGCGCGCGGTCGAGGCCGCCGGCGATGTCGATACGCTTTTGCTCGACAAGACCGGCACCATCACGCTCGGCAACCGGCAGGCGACAGAATTTCTGCCCATTGCCGGCGTCAACGAGCGCGACCTTGCCGACGCCGCGCAGCTCTCTTCGCTGTCGGATGAAACACCGGAAGGCCGTTCCATCGTTGTGCTGGCGAAGGAGAAATACGCCATTCGCGGCCGGGACATGGCCCCTCTGAATGCGCATTTCATCCCGTTCTCGGCGCAGACGCGGATATCGGGCATCGACTATGAGGGCTCGTCCATCCGCAAAGGCGCGGTCGACGCGGTGCTGAACTATGCCCAGCCGGTGGCTGCGGATGCGGGGCTTGCCCTGACCGTGATTGCCGAACGTATCGCCAAGTCGGGTGGCACACCCTTAGCGGTCGCCAAGGACGGCAAGCTTCTGGGCGTCATCCACCTCAAGGACATCGTGAAGGGCGGCATCCGCGAGCGTTTTGCGGCGATGCGCAAAATGGGCATTCGCACCGTGATGATCACTGGCGACAATCCGCTGACAGCGGCTGCCATTGCGGCGGAATCCGGCGTGGACGATTTCCTCGCCCAGGCGACACCCGAAACCAAACTCAAACTCATTCGTGACGAACAGGCTCAGGGCAAGCTCGTGGCCATGTGCGGCGACGGCACCAATGACGCGCCGGCCCTTGCCCAGGCCGATGTCGGGGTCGCGATGAATACCGGCACGATGGCCGCCCGCGAAGCCGGCAATATGGTCGATCTCGATTCCGATCCCACCAAGCTCATCGAGATCGTGGAAATAGGCAAACAGCTTCTGATGACGCGCGGTGCGCTGACCACCTTCTCCATTGCCAACGACGTGGCGAAATATTTCGCCATCATCCCGGCGATGTTCATCGCCTTCTATCCGCAGTTGAAAGCGATGAACATCATGCAGCTTTCGACGCCACAAAGCGCGATTCTGTCGGCCATCATCTTCAACGCGCTGATCATCATTGCGCTGATCCCGCTGGCCCTTAAGGGTGTGAAGTATCGCGCTGCCGGGGCGGCGAGCGTCCTGCGCCGCAATCTCATCGTCTATGGCATCGGGGGGATTATCGTACCGTTCGTCGGCATCAAGCTGATCGATATGTTCGTCACCGCTTTTGGCCTTGCGTGAGGATAATCACAATGTTGAACCAGATACGTCCTGCGATTCTCATGATCGTCGTCATGACGATCATCACCGGGCTCATTTATCCCTTCGCCATGACGGGAATTGCCCAGGCCGTCTTCCCTTATCAGGCGGGCGGCAGTCTGATCGTGCAAAACGGCAAGGTGATCGGCTCGGAACTCATCGGACAGAATTTCGCGAGCGACAAATATTTTCATGGGCGGCTGTCCGCGACGTCAGGGCCTGACCCGAAAGATCCGTCGAAGTCGGTGGCAGCCCCTTATAATGCCGCCAATTCGTCCGGTTCCAATCTTGGTCCCACGTCTAAGGCTCTGGTCGACCGCGTCAAGGACGATGCGGCAAAATTGCAGGCGGAAAATCCCAACACACCGATTCCGGTCGATCTCGTCACCACATCGGCGAGCGGTCTTGATCCCGACATCACACCGGCCGCCGCCCTGTTCCAGGTCCCGCGCGTGGCAAAGGCGCGCAGCCTTAGCGACGATCAGGTGAAGGGGCTGATTGAGGCCCATATCGAAGACCGTGTGCTTGGAGTTGTCGGCGAACCGCATGTCAACGTGCTGAAACTGAACATGGCGCTCGATGCCATGCAGCCAGCCGCGAAATGAACTATGCTTCAGGGCAATGAACGACGAAACAGCCGACAAGCGCCCGTCGCCTGACGCCCTTCTGGAGCAGGCCAAAAAGGAAAGCCAAGGCCGGCTTAAGATTTTCATGGGCGCGGCGCCCGGCGTCGGCAAGACCTATGAAATGCTCACCTCGGCACGGCAGCGCCGTCTGGATGGCGTCGATGTGGTCATCGGCGTGGTGGAGACGCACGGCCGTGTCGAAACTGATCTGCTGACCAAAGGCTTTGAGATCGTTCCCAAGAAGCGCGTGCTCTATCGCGGCCAGGTCCTGGCCGAAATGGACCTCGACGCCATTCTGCAGCGCCGGCCGAAACTGGTGCTGGTGGACGAACTTGCACACAGCAATGTCGAAGGCAGCCGTCATCCCAAACGCTACATGGACGTCGAGGAACTGCTGGAAGCGGGGATCGATGTCTACACGACCCTGAACATCCAACATCTGGAGAGCCTGAATGACATCGTCGCCAAGATTACCCATGTCCAGGTGCGTGAGACGGTGCCCGATTCCATCATCGACCGCGCCGACGACGTGGAAGTCGTCGACCTTACCCCTGAAGACCTGATCCAGCGGCTTAAAGAGGGCAAGGTCTATATCCCTGAGCAGGCCGAACGCGCGATCCGCAACTATTTTACGGAAGGCAATCTGACCGCTCTGCGAGAGCTTGTCCTGCGCTGCACCGCCCAGCGCGTCGATCAGCAGATGCTGAGCTATATGCAGGCGCACGCCATCGCCGGGCCGTGGGAAACCAGCGACCGGGTGCTCGCCTGTATCAGCGAGGATCGCGGATCGGCCGCCCTCGTCCGTTACACCAAGCGCCTTGCCGACCGATTGCACGCGCCGTGGGTCGCGCTTCATGTGGAGACGCCGGGCACCCAACAGCTCAGCGAAAGCGATCGCGATTATCTCGCCGAATGTCAGCGCCTTGCCGAAAAATTGGGGGGCGTCGCGGTCACCATCCCGGCCGCCGATCCTGTCGATGGCATCGTCAACTATGCCGAAACCAACAATTTCACCCATCTGGTCATTACGCGCACGCATCGCCCCAGATGGTCGGAGCTATTTCGCGGTTCGACCCCGCAGCGGCTGATCCGACGCGCCAAACGCGTCAACGTCCATGTTATGGCCGACCGCACCGATCTCGATCTGACGCCCCGCAACGGAAAGGACATCGAAACGCGGCAAACACACAACGAGGCCCTCGATCCGATCCAATATCTGGGCAGCTTTGGCATCGTGGTTGCGGCGCTACTGCTCGCTTTCGCGCTTCGGCAGTTGCTGGGCATTTCCAACATCGCGCTCGTATTTCTAACCGCAGTTTTGGCGAGCGCCGTGACCTATGGGCTGTGGCCGGCTTTGTTTGCCTGTCTCACGAGCGTGCTTGCCTTCAATTTCTTCTTCATCCCGCCGCTTTACACCTTCACGATTGCAGACCCGGAAAATGTGCTGGCGCTCTTTTCTTTCGCCATTGTCGCTGTGATCGCCAGCAACCTTACGGCGCGAATCCGCGCCCAAGCACTCACTGCACAGCGGCGCGCAAAGATGACCGAAGCGCTTTATGTTTTCAGTCGCAAGCTCGCCGGCGTCGTGACGCTCGACGACCTCCTCTGGGCCACGGCCTTCCAGATCGCATCGATGCTTCAGGTCCGGGTGGTACTGTTGCTGCCCGAAGGCGAAACCGTGACCGTGCGCTCAGGCTATCCGCCCGAGGACATGCTGAGCGATGCCGATCTCGC
>DATLVC010000249.1:0-5010 GCA_035577685.1 Micropepsaceae bacterium
TTTTTGAGCGACGGTGCGGTTCATGCGGGAGCGGCTGCCAGCTTCTGAATCTGGCTGTTGGCAAGGGCGAGCTTCGCGATCGTGGCCTCACCACCCTGTTCAAGCTCGGACAAAAAACTGGCCGTGCGTTCGATGTCGGCCGCACGAAACTTAGCCCAAGCCTCTGCCGCTGCCTGTTCCGGCTGGCTTTTCCCCCGCTGAAGCGCGTCGGACGCCAGCAGCCTCTGGGCGGAGAAAAGATCATCAACAATGCGGCGGAGCGCCAGACGGTCCCAGTGATCGGCAAGCACGATCCGCCCAGCCAAAGCCCGGAGGCGGTCGAGCCCCACAACCGCGCCGACGGCGAAATAAACCCGTGCCGCAGTTTCGGCCGGAACGTCGTGCGCATCGCCAAGCAAGATGATTTCCGGCACCGCCGCGAGCAGCGGCAGAACCGCCACGTCTTCCGCGACATCTTTCGGGATGCCGGCCTTTTCGAACGCGGCGATGCGCTGTTCCACCGTTTGGGCTTCGAGCGGGGAAACGAGACCGGCGAAACGGCCCTTGAGCGCAGCCAGCCCAGCGCCATACCGGGCGATGATCGCCGTCATCTCGCCCTGGGGCAATTGCACGATGTACCAAAGGCTCAACCGCCGCAGAAGCTCGGCGATGTCGGCCATCATGGCGTTCTGCACCTGTGCCGGCACCTTCAAGTCGAGCGTGCAGATGCGTGCTTTCAGCGCCGAGAGCCCGAACACGCCGTCTACAAGCGCAAAACCGCGCGCCGTGCACCAGAGCGGCGCATTGGAAAGCTCGCGCATGCGATGCGGGAATAGGGGGCCCGCCAGATTGACCGTGCGATTGGCGAGTTCAGTGGCGATAATCTCGCGCGCCAAGCGATGGCGCTTCAGCTCCGGCTCGAAACGGCTCGCGGCGAGCGGCGGGAAATAGCTCGTGAGCGTGGCATCGAAATAGGGGTCGCTCGCAAGCTCGCTCTCATTGATCGCGTGATAGAGGTCGAGCTTGGCATAGGCGAGGATCACCGAAAGCTCGGGCCGCGTGAGGCCGCGCGCCTCCCGCTGAAGCGCCTTCATCGCATCGTCGGACGGAAGGAATTCGACGTCGCGGTCGAGCACGCCTTTGCGTTCCAGCTCGCGCATGAAGCGCACTTGCGCTTCGATGTCACGCGGCGCGGACAGTTCGGCCACCGAAAGCGCCAGCGTCTGATCATAATTGTCCTTCAGCACCAGGCGGGCCACGTCCTCGGTCATGGCGGTGAGCATGGAAAACCGTTCGGCTTCCGAAAGTTCGCCGCGCCGCAAGGGCCCGCTCATCAGGATCTTGAGATTGACCTCGTGGTCCGAGGTATCGACGCCGGCGGAATTGTCGATGGCGTCGGTGTCGATGCGCCCGCCTTTGCGGTCAAGGCTGCCTTCGCGGGCATATTCGATGCGGCCCAATTGGGTGACGCCGAGATTGGCCCCTTCGCCGACGATTCGCGCTTTCACATCGCGGCCATTGACGCGCAAAGCATCGTTGGCGCGGTCGCCCGCATCGCCGTGCGATTGGCTGGACGATTTGATGTAGGTGCCGATGCCGCCAAAGAACAGAAGATCGACGTCCGCCATCAGCAGCGCGCGCATCAGTTCGGCAGGGGCGGCGCGCTCTTTGGCAAGACCGGAGAGCTTCTGCATCTCGGGCGAAAGCGCGATCTCTTTTGCGGTCCTTGGAAATATACCGCCGCCTTTGGAAATCAACTTCGAATCGTAATCGGCCCAGGACGAGCGCGGCAGATCGAACAGCCTTTTGCGCTCCGCGAAGGAAACTTCAGGGTCCGGCGCGGGATCGATGAAGATGTGTCGGTGATCGAATGCTGCCACCAGTTTTGTGGCCTTCGAGCAGAGCATGCCATTGCCGAACACATCGCCCGACATGTCGCCCACGCCGACGCAGGTGAACGGCTCCGTTTGGATATCGCGGCCGAGTTCGCGGAAATGGCGCTTGATCGCCTCCCACGCACCGCGCGCGGTGATGCCCATTTTCTTGTGGTCGTAGCCCTGACTGCCGCCGGAAGCAAAGGCATCGCCGAGCCAGAAGCCTCGCGCGATGGCAATACCGTTGGCGATATCGGAGAAACTCGCTGTACCTTTGTCGGCGGCGACCACCAGATAGGGATCGTCGCCATCATGGCGCAGCACGTGCGTGGGCGGGATAACGCTGCCATCGGGACCGATATTGTCGGTGAGGTCGATGAGCGCGCCGATGAAGGTCTTGTAGGCGGCGATGCCTGCGGCCTGCACCACCTCGCGCGGCGAGGCCGGCGGAATCTTCTTCGGATAGAATCCGCCCTTGGCGCCAACCGGCACGATGACGGAATTCTTCACCTGCTGCGCCTTGGCAAGACTCAATATTTCGGTGCGGAAATCTTCGGCGCGGTCGGACCAGCGTATGCCGCCGCGCGCGATTTTTCCGAAGCGCAGATGCACGCCTTCGACTTCCGGCGAGTAGACGAAGATCTCGTACAGAGGCTTCGGCGCCGGCAGCATGTCGAGCCGTTTGCTGTCGAGCTTGAACGCGAGATAAGGGCGGCGGTCGCTGGTTGGATCGGGTTGAAAGAAGCTCGTGCGCAGGCTGGCGTCGATCACCGACAGCATGGCGCGAATGATGCGATCGTCATCGGCGCTCGGCACGTCATTGAGCGCGGTTTCGATCCGGCTGTGGATTCGATCCGCGGCGCGGCCGCGGGCCTCGGCGGTAGCAAACAGTTCGGGATCGTGCCGCGCCAGGAACAACCGCACCAGCAGCACAGCCAGATCGGGATTCTTGACGAGTGCGGCTTCCATATAGGCCTGGCTCAGCGGCAGCCCCGCCTGGCGGAGGAATTTGGCGATGGAACGCAGAATGACGATTTCGTACCAGGGCAGTTCGGCGGCGGCCACCAGCCGGTTGAAACCGTCGGATTCAGCGCGGCCGCACCACACGGCGTGGAACGCGTCTTCGAGCAGCAGCTTCAGGCGCGCGATTTTGACCGGCCTGCCGTCCTCGAGCGCCATCAGGAAACTCTGCAAGGCGACGTTTTGCGCCGTGCCGTCTTCGGACGATGGCGTCAGCGCAAACGCATCTTCGGCGATCACCTTGAGGCCGAGATTTTCGAACACCGGCAGGCAATCGGACAGCGGAATGAAAGGTCCGCGCACGAACAGCTTCAAGCGCAGCGCGTCCGGCGCGTCGCCGTCTCGATTGTAAATATGGGCCGCAACCGGGTGGAGCGTTTCGGCACTCGCGGCCTTCAGCACCCCTTCGATACGATCGATGTCCTCGACCGCTTCGGCGGGTGTGAATTGGTCGCGATAGCCCGCGGGAAAAGCGCCCGCATAGCGCAGCGGCAACCGGCCGGCGATTTCCCCATGCTCCAGGCGCACCGCATCGGCAAAGCCGTCGTCCCAAGTGCGGATGGCGGCGCGGATCTCGGTTTCCAGCTCCTTGACGTCGGCGTCGGGGCGCGGGCCTTCATTGCGACCGATGATGTAATGCACGCGCGCCAGCGCTTCGTCGTCGAGCATCGGGGTCGCCGCCGATTGCCGCCCGTTGAAGGCGCGCGTGAGAATGTTGAAGATCTTCTCGCGCACCGCCCCGCTGTAGCGTTCGCGTGGAATGAACACGAGCGCGGAGACATAGCGGTCGAAACGGTCGAAGCGCAGGAACAGCCGCACTTTCGGCCGCTCGCCCAGATTGAGAATGCCAAGCGCGGTGGCGAGCAATTCGTCTTCGGAAATCTGGAACAGCTCGTCGCGCGGGAACGTGTCGAGGATATGTTGCAGCGCCTTGCCGTCATGGCTTGCGGGCTGCAATCCGGAGCCGGCCATCACGGCGGCGATTTTGCGGCGCAGGAGCGGAATCGCGGTGGGCAACAGGCTGTACGCGGTGGAGGTGAAAAGACCGATGAAGCGCCGCTCACCGGTAAGCCGGCCCTTGGGGTCGAAGGTCTTCACGCCGACATAATCCATATGCACGCGCCGGTGCACGGTGGCGCGCAGCGCCGATTTGGAGATGATGAGAGGCGCGGGCTTGGTGAGGAATTCGCGCACGGCAGGGGTCAGTGCCGAGCGGTCTACGCCCCGGCGCACCACGCGAAAGTCCGGATCGGACAGGAGCCCGAGCCCGCTGTCGTGTACGGGATCGAGCCGGCCTTCGCCTTCGCGTGAAAACACGTAATCGCGGCAGCCGAGAAAGGTGAAATGGTCGTCGGCCATCCAATCGAGGAACGCGGTGGCTTCATCGAGCTCCGATTCGGAAATCGGCGGCGGATTGCGGGTCAGCCCCGCGGTTGTGTCGGCCAATTGCTGCAGCATCGGCTTCCAATCACGCACGACCGCGCGCACATTGGCGAACACCTTGATGAGGCCATCGTGCAAGGCTGCAGATTCACCCGCATCCAGCGTCGCATCGAGCGCAAGCACGATGATGCTTTCCTTGCGGCTTTCGCCTTTCGTGGCCAGAGCGCCGCTCGCATCGCGTGCGAGCGGGATCACGGGATGGAAAGCGGCCGCGATCCGGTAGCCGCGGGCGCGGATTTCCGCCGTGCAGGAATCATAGAGGAATGGCGCGTCGTCATTGGCCACGAGCAGGATGGTTTCGCTGCGGTGGGCAAACCCAGTGTCTTCGGAAGCGGGATCGAAGATGTCGATCAGCGAAGTGCCCGGAAGCCGCCGTCCGAGTCGCGCGTGGACGCGCTTCACCAACCGCGCCAACTCCACGCCCGTGTAATGGATCACATCCTCGGGCGCAGCGTAGCGGGTGAACGCCGCGAAGAACCCGGCGAATTCGGGATCGCTTGTGCCGATGGCATGCGCCGCTGTCGCCAGGTGCGCGGCCGCGTCGGCGGCGTCCACTTGTGCTTCTTCGGCGGCGGCGCCGTGTGATGCTTCAATCATGCGAGCTGACCGAGCCATGTGAGACCTCCCTGTCCGCGCGTGTAGTCCGGCGGTGAGGCCATTAAACCTTTAAGAACTTAGGAAACCGTGTGCAAAC
>DATLVC010000250.1:0-9580 GCA_035577685.1 Micropepsaceae bacterium
CGGTACGCCGCTCCATTCGCTGCAACTGGCCATCCCGTGAATGTACTGGACCGGCAAGCCCATGTTCGGATTTTTGGAATTTTCCGTATTGTGGATCTGGGGAGAGCTGTTGCCATGGCACTCCACGAAATGAATCCGGGATACGGAAGGCATCTGCTTCAGATCGTTCATGGAGAAACTCAAAGGACGATCCACCATGCCGTGGATGGTCAGGCGATGTTCGTCCCAATCGAGTTCGGGAAACGCGGATGAGTGCTGTTGCACGAAGTGGACCGGGGCCGGCGTAATGATCCCCATATAATCTTGCAGCGGGGTGTAATGGGTCAGGTGATCGAGGCTGTATCTGGCCCCCCGGCGCGGCGGCTCGGTATGGATGTGTTGCGGTTGAGCGGAAGCCGGCTGGCCCTTCGCGGCCAATCCCGCGCCTGCGGCCACACCGGCCAGTGCAGCGGTTTGTTTCAGGAATCGCCTGCGGTCAGATTGATTGGATTCCATGATAGTCTCCCGTGGTCCCGAATTGCAGATCTGAGCCTTGTCTAGCCCGAATATCGTCGCCAGCTAATCTTATAGCACAACCGGGGGCGGGTTGACACCTATGGCCCGGCGATTGCGACTGGAAAATCCCCTCCCCCGCGGAGGAACAAATGTATCCACCGCCTTTAACGCCTCAGCACCGGTAACAGTCATGCTGCCGCCAATCAGAGGCTGGACAGGTAACGCGCCATCGCCTCCCGATCGGCGGACGAAATCGCCTTCATAATCTGCACCATATCGCCATTGTTGGTGCGCTCGCCTTCGGCAAATTTGCGCATCGCCTCGACCAGATATTCGTAGCTTTGGCCGGCCAGCCGCGGCGTCGTCATGCCCTCAGCCTGCGGGGCACCGAGGTAGTTCTGCGCATGACAAGCCTGACACACAGCGATTCCGCGGGGGGCCGGCGTGGAGGCGGCGCCAGCGGGCCGCGCCGGCCAATTCTTTTTCGCGACACGCGCTGCTGCAGGCGCCAGTTCTTCCGGTGTGAGGGTATTCGCCATCCACGTCATGATCTCGAAATTGCGATCTCCACTCCGGAAGTCATGCAGCTGCTTTGCGAGATAATTTTCCTGCTGGCCCGAGATGATCGGAATGGCGGCATTTTTGGATCGGCCGGCCTCGTGGCATGCGTCGCAAACCAGCAGCTTGGCGCCGAATTCTCTTTGTGTGCCCGGATCTGGGACAGCCTCAACGGCATTTGCTGGCGTGGCCAGCGCAGCCAGAACGGCCAGAGCGCCGAAAACCATCTGTGTACGCATGAATTTCCTCCCCCTCCTGGGTTATTGTCGGCGAACTATAGCCCACCGGGCGGCCCGGAGTCTTTCGGCAGACCCCATTCTTCGAGATTATACAGACAGGGCTGCGTCATCCAGCACCGTCGGTCGAGCCTCCCGCGCAGTAGGTGCAACCTGCTTCCTGCGCCCGGTTCACACCCCATGTCCCCGAAGGAATAACAGTGACGCCCGGGATCAGGTTCGCGGTGAATTCCTTCAACGCTTCTTCCGCGGTCACGCCCGCGTTCGATGCCAGCCGGCCGCTCTGGCCGCGCAGCGCAACACCGCATGCCCCCATCACTGTTCCTCTGGCGGCCAGACGATCGAGAGCAGCTTGCGGGTTTCCCACGCCGGGCTTCGGCGCGAACCATGGGTTCTTCACGGCGGGTGCTTTCGTTTCCGGGTCGATGATCTTGAAGGTTTCGCCGACCTTATATTTCGCCCAGATCATGCTGTTCAGAGCATAGGGCAGGCCCTGGTGGCGGAAGATCATGACTGCCGTGGCGGATTGGTTCGGTGTGATGAAGTTGTTTACGAACCCAAGCGGAAATCCCTCATTGATGGTGTAAACGTCAAAGAGTTGCTTATGGCGGCCTGGGAGCATTCCTGGCCAATCCGGTCCGTCCGATGGAGCCGGTTGGGCGCGCGCCGCATTGGTTGCAAGTCCGAACACGCCAAGCGCCGACAAAGCGGCGATGCCGAAAAAGCTGCGGCGGGGTGAAATTTCGGCCGTATGCTGATCAAGATCGTTCATCGATTCCTCCGTGGCGTGCCCTACGCACGTCGTTGCATAGCGATGCGGTGCCGGTGTTTTCATTCGGTGAGAAATTGCCCATGCCCCGGCCCGCAATCTCGCCGCATCATAACATTGTCGCCGGGAGGACCATAAGGGCCTTTCCTCCCAGATTGGGACTGTTCAGGGCGAAATGCGCGATGGCGCCAGAAACCGCGAGCGGCCGGATTGCAGCGGTGAGTTCGACTGGCCAGTGCATCATGCACGATAGCCATCATCTCTGCCGCTGACGGCTCGGCTTCGCTCTTAGACAGCGCAGGGTTTTAACGGGCGCAGAACCGGTGTAGCATTGCTTTTACAGAGCTTTGCGGGGCGACAATGAAGCTCAGGAATGTATTGAAGGCAGCGGCATTGGCGACGGTTGCGGTAGTGCCCGCATCTGGACAAGCAGCGCCGGGCGGTGCTGCCAAACCGGACTTCTCGGGCATCTGGGCACATCCCTGGCTTCCAGGTTTTGAGGCGCTTTCCTCCGGTCCGACGGCGCTGGTCAACCTCTCGCGCACCCCAAAGGGCGTCAGCATCCAGACCCAGCTCGTCGGAGACTACAAAAATCCCATTCTCAAGCCCGAAGCGGCCGAAACGGTGCGCAAAATGGGCGAGCAGTCAAAGGGGCATTTCGGCTTTCACAATCCGCGCAACCAGTGTTGGCCGAACGGCATTCCCTTTCTGCTGTCGAGCAATGGGCAGCAGATCTTCGATCGCGGCGATCACCTGACGATGATTTACCGGGTGGATCATCAGGTGCGCACAGTGCGCATGAATGCGTCGCACCCGGCGAAGGTCTCGCCATCTTATTATGGCGATTCCGTTGGCCATTATGAGGGCGACACTTTGGTGATCGACACGGTCGGTATCAAGCCTGGTCCGTTCGCGATGATCGACTGGTTCGGCACGCCGCAGACTCCGGCGCTGCATGTCGTCGAACGGTACCGGCTGATCGATTACGATCAGGCAAAAGAGGGCGTGCAACGCGCGTACAAGGACAATGTGCTTCCGCAATTCAACAATCCGCCGGTGGTCGATTTCAATTCGCGGGGCAAATGGTTGCAGCTTCGCTTTACAGTCGATGATCCGAACGTCTTCACAACGCCATGGTCCGCGACAGTGACCTTTGGCCCGGCGGTGCAGAATATCGGGGCGGGGGCGAATCCCTGGCCTGAAGATGTCTGCGCCGAAAATCCGCACAAATACGGCACGGAAGAGGATGTCCAGTTGCCGACAGCGAGGGTGGCGGATTTTTAGGACGTGTGCTCACAAATTTTGCCACATCCGCTTTACCCAATAATGGCGCTGAAGGGGACCGGCAGCAGCGGTCTTCGAAGGGCGCAAGCACGACGCGCTCTCCGACGCCCGCGGCGTTGCGGCAGGATTCATTGCCCTCATCCGCAAGCGAACGTCCAATCCCTTTTTCCCGGAGGAGTCATTCGATGACGGCAGATGAGATCATCGCGGCGCTCGACTTGCAGCCGCATCCCGAGGGGGGCTTTTACCGCGAGACCTTTCGCGATTACGCGGGTTCGGACGGACGCGCTCGTTCGACGGCGATTTATTACCTGCTGCGTGCGGGCGAGGTCGCGCGCTGGCATCATATCGACGCGGCGGAAATCTGGCATTGGTATGACGGCGATGCTTTGGAGCTGTCGTTTGTCGGCTCAGGAACCATCAGTCGCGCGCTGCTGGGTCCAAAGGTGAGCGAAGGCCAACGCCCCCAGATCATCATTCAGGCCGGCGCCTGGCAATGCGCGAAACCTCTCGGATCATACACCCTCTGCGGCTGCACGGTCGCGCCTGGGTTCGAGTTTTCGGAACTTGAAATCGCCCCCGAGGGCTGGTCTCCCGTCAGCCATTTTTAGAGCGCTGTCATCGAAGCCGAGCGCAGCCGGTTGTTTGCTGTTGAACTGTCCCGGCCTCCCTTCGCCTCAGGCCGATGGCTCGATCCATTGCGGCAGGCGGTCCCGTGGTTACGGGAGGTGTGGGAGTAGGGACTCCGACGCGTTATGCGCGGGATGGTGAGCCTAGTCGAAATTTAGTATCCGAGCGATCATCCTGTCACGCTCGCGCACCAAGATGAATTGTTCTCCCACCCGTACCCAGTGGTGACCGCCCGGGGGCCGGCTTAAGCCTCTCTCCTCCCAATCATCGACCACGCGGTTGAGAAACCGTCCGGGAATCACTTCTCCTGGACGCCACTTGTGCGGACCGCGCGAATCTCGGTCATTATAATCGTCACGGCGTTGGTCACGGTCGCGATCATATTGGATTCGAAACACAAAAGCCTGATCGTTTGAAGGTCTCGCCACTGCCGAATTCACGAATGAACCGAAGCCAAGAGCGAGGACCAAAAACAGTAGTCCAACCGTGCCGTGCGACTTCATATATCTTCTCCGAGCCAAGCCTGCTGACTAAAACGTAGCGGTACGGGTTGCGTTCCATTCCTGGTGCGCCGCAGATGGATGTCCGAAGTCAGGTTACCGAAACGACAGTCGCTGGGGCCAGATGGCTTACTTTTGTCGAGACGCTGCCCGACAACATTCCCTCCAACGCGCCCAGACCACGACGACCCATCACGACGAAGTCAGCCTTTTCCTTCCCGGCAATCTCAAGGATTTTATTGGCGGCGTCACCATCCTCGATGACAGGGGCTACGTTCTTAACGCCTTGACCCTCAATGACACCCTTTTCTGTTTCGAGGATACGGCGGCCAATCTCGACGAGCAGGTCGGTCGGCGCGACCGGATTGATAACACCGGCGGGGATAGTCAAGCCGAAATCATAGACGGCGGGTGTGACGGATTTGTACCTTTCCAACACATCCGGGGGAATCTTTAGGGTTCCTGCCAGTTCGTAGAGTTTTGCGAGCGAGATATTGCGCAGCAATATGTGGAGCAGGACGACCCGAGCACCAAATTTGGCAGCGATTGCTGCACCAACCAATGCCGCTTTGCGGGCATGTACCGACCCATCGACGGGAATGAGTATGGTCTTAATCTCCGAAGTCACAACGGTCATCGTACCTTCCCGATCTCACAGCTCTCTCGTCACTGCGACGCGGCATTGCTGCACTGGCGGGGCACCGTGTCGTTGACCTGTGTCAATAGGATCGCAAGATTCGCGCTGCATCGAGAAAAGGACGAACGTCTTAAAAGGGTCAGACCGGTCATTCCGGCATAGCGCTGGAAGGTCTGCTTATCGCCAGCCCCGACATTCGCGAGATGCGCAAAGGCTTCAGCGATTTTCAAAAACCCTGTAACGGCGGTCGACATGCCGGCTGCCTACTTCGCGCGACCCTGGAATCCGCGCGTAAGCATCGGAATCCGAAGCAGCGTGCCGCCGCCGGCCACGTAGAGCGTCCGTTTGTCCGGGCCGCCGAACCCCAGGTTCTGACAGCGCCGCGTGATGCACCAGACGGGAATGGCGCCAAGGTGCTGTCCGGTTGGGCTCAAGACCTCGATGCCCGCATCCGTCAGTGCATACAGCCGGCCGTCGTCATCGGTGACCAGCCCATCGGCCCGCGAAATCGGCGGCGCTGTCGGGGGCTGCGATACGTCGCGTCCCACATAGGTGGCGAACACGCGGCGATTGGCGAGCCGCCCATCCGGCTGCACGTCGAACGCGTAGATGTTGATGCCCTGCGTGTCGTTCACGTAGAGCGTCTTTTCATCGTGGCTGAGCTGCAGGCCGTTTGGAGACTTGATCCCCTCTTCCACCACGCGGATTATCGCGCCGCCGCGGGGCACGTAGTACACCGCGGAGGCCGGAGGGTCCGTGAAGTACAAGCCGCCCTTGAGATCCGCGACGATATCGTTCGGACGGCCGAACGGCTTCCCCTGGTAGTTGTCGGCGATGATTCTCTCCTTCCCTTTCGGCCACACGATTCGAGGTCCGAGGAAACCGGGCCTCGTCTGGATCGAAATGAGTTCGCCCTGCGCGTCGAAGGTCATGCCGAGCGGGTTGAGCAGATCACCCAGGAACGTGACGGGCTGGTCGTGCTCGTCCAGCCTCACGATGCGGTTGGCCTGCGACTCCGAGAAGATCAGACCGACGTTTGGCAGCCAGAACGGGTCATCCGAACTCGTCAGGCCCTTGATCACCACCTCGGGCATCGTTCCGCCTTTGATAACGCCGGGGATGTCGGGAGCCGGCTGCAGCTGAACGGTGTTGGGTGGAGTCTGAGCGATGGCTGAGGAGACGCCCAGCCCCGCGGCCAGAGCGAGGGTCAATGTCACGAGTGCTTGGCGTATCATGGCAATGGCTCCTTCACGGGACGAGACGATAGCACTCTATCGCAACGGACGGTGCACGGCGCGCGCACTATCCACCGCATGGCGGGAGTTTACGGTATGTCCAGGCCAGGAGTGAATGCCCCGCTTTGGGTCAGAACCGGTCATTCGCGGCCAGCGGCCGGAATGGGCTTTTCGCCAATCTCGGTCACCTCTGGGTGCGGTCTGATCTGCCGCAATCCTTTGCCTCTACCAAACCATTGTCTTAGAAATCTTCTCACCTGACCCCGCCTCGGTTGCGAAGTGCGCACACACATTCGGCAAAAGGTTACCCTATTCTGCGTCTCCGGCTGATATCATCTGCTGCGAATAAGCGCTCATCCTGCGGATGCGACGTCGCGCTCACCAAGAATCAAACGTCTCAGGAGGAACGACATGAAGATCGCCTGCGCAGCATTCGCCCTTTTGCTCGCTGCATTCCCGGCGCTCGCCCAGAACGTCAGGATCACACCCATCGGCTCGCACCCGGGCGAACTGTGCGCGAACGACCGCGCGATCATTTTCGAGGACCCGACGGGGTTGCGCTTCCTCTACGATTCGGGGCCCACTGTGACCGGCGGCAACGATCCGCGGCTGGGTATCATTCACGTGGTGCTGCTTACCCACATGCACGGCGACCACGTCGGCGACCTCAAGCTAAAGGCGCCGGGCGAAGGCACCTGCGCGAACTCGGCGAGGGTGCCGGCCCCGAACTCGACCACCGCCGAAGTTGTCGCGGCGAAGAACGCCGTCCTGGTGACGACCCGCGCGATGGCCGGCTTCGTTCACAACAAGGTGGACACGATTCGCGGTAGCGGCAGCAAGCCGATGGACTTCTGCCCCACTCTGGCGGTCACTGTTCCGGTTCCGGCGGCGTGCAGCTCGCGAATCGACATGGGCGGCGTTTTCACCGCCAAGGCCGAAGGCGCGAGCCAAGGCGTGGAATTCACGATCGTTTATTCCGCGCACGACAACGCCATCTCGCCGGCGCTGCTCACCAAGGCCCAGCAAGACTTGTTGAAAGCCGACGGCGCCCAACTCCAATACGGCCCGCCGGTCGGCTTCGTGGTGAAGTTCACCAACGGACTCGTCGCCTATCTGTCGAGCGACACGGCGGTCTTCGGCGACATGAAGACGGTCATCCACGATTTCCACAAGGTGAATCTCGCCGTGATCAATCTCGGGCCGAATCCGGGCCTCTTCCAGTCCGGCGCATACGCCATCAATGATTTGCTCCAGCCGGCTTCGGTGATTTTCACGCATGTGAATGAGGCGGCGACCCAAGGCGGCAAGCCGATCGCAAACACCCAGACGGCGGCGCTCATGAAGCAGGTCAAGGCGCGCGCCTACCTCGCGATCAGCGAGCGCACCATGGAATTCGACGGCAAAGGCAAGTGCGTTTCCGGCTGCTGAAAACCGGGGTTGTGAACTCAACGAACGCCCTCGCATGACGCTGGACTATCAGTCGCCGGCAGAACGATTGGCGTCCGCGGTGGGGAGGGGTTTCGCCATAAGAAAACGCGCGAAATCGAAGCCCGCAATTCGCCCGCCAAAGTCGCCAAGTTCGGTGTAAGCTGCCGGTCCTGCAGTGGGAGATTTGACGATGAAACACAATCCTGAGCGCCGCATCGCGCTTTTGGGACTCGGCGTGGCCGCCGGCGCCGCCGCTCTTGGCAACAACGCCGCCAACGCCGCGAAAGCTTCCGGCACCTGGATGCCCCAGGGCGCAACGACGTTGAAGGCGCTCCACGACAAACTGAACGCCGCGCCGCGCCGCCGCGATTTCAAGACCGTGCCGATGACGCTCGAGAATGAGGATTATTGGGACCATGAGGCGCTCGCCGAACTCCTCGCCTATCGCGGCGGTCCCAAGCAAATCTGGGACAACAAGGATCTCGCCGGCCCCTGGCTGAACTTGATGCGCAATAATCTCAACGTGCAGGTCTATTCCTTCAAGCGCCCCGACTTCCTGATCCTCTCCGCCACCCACGCCTTAGCGCATCTGGCCATGTACGACCAGGCGACGTGGGAGAAATACCAATTGTCGAAGCTCGCCGGCCCCGCATTCGCCACCAACACGCTGATCCTGGAGCAGAAGGCCGCATCCGCCGATCCGAAGAACTATCAGGACCCGGAAGGTGCCTTTTCGCCGAGCAACAATTCCATTCCGGCGTTGCAGCGCCGCGGCGCCGTGTTCTTGGCCTGCCATAACTCGATCTGGGAACAATCGGCCGCTTTGATCCGCAACGGCTCAAATCCCGATCACCTCTCGCACGAGGCGTTGGCCGCCGAACTCACCAACCATCTCATTCCGGATGCGGTGCTCACGCCCGGTGCCGTGGCGACGCTCCTGTATTTCCAGGAGGCCGGCTTCCATTACGCGACGTAGCCTGCGGCGTCAGTTTCTTTCCTGATGCCGGTGCCCGAACTTGGAGAATGTCGCGGGCGTTGATGGCGGCAGAGAGGAAGCCCCATCGCGCGTGTTTTCTCCTTAAATCCCAATGTCTTACTCAGGTGTGTATCGCGAGCGTGCCAACAAAAGTACCAACATGATGCTCCAGTAGGGCGCGTCGGCTGGACAGGGTTTTGCGCCCCGATGTGACACTCTGACTCGGGTTATTTAGCGCTGAATTAGCCCGGCTATTTCCGCACGCGTATTTGTGTCCCCGCAATCGTTCACAGCAGAGGACATGAATGACGGAAGTACACAAGCAACCGAAGCCCACTCCCGCCGGAGCCGTGGCGTTTTCCATTAAAACCATGGCGGCCCGCACGGGCCTCTCAAGGTCGTATCTTTATGAGGCCCTCAAAGACGGCCGGCTAAAGAGCTTCAAAATTGGCCGCCGGAGGCTCACCACGCCCAAGCACGAGGCCGAGTTTCTGGCGCTGTATCAGCAGGCGGACGCGGCGTGATGGCGCGAACACAGGCCTACTGGGATGATTTGCTGCGCTGGTTCAGCGATCCCGCCACGACCAAGGCTGGTATCACATTACCCGCGCCGGACGGTCGCGTGATCGAACTGATCCGGGGGCAGGGTGCCGGGCGGAATGTGATTTTCGCCAGCGATAATCATTGCCTCGTCGCATACGAAATGGAGCGGCACGGCAGGTCAGCGTTCGATCTGTGGGACATGCTGGCGGGCTCATTCCGGGTGCCGACGTACCAATGAAAAATTTTCGCTTGGGGTCCCTCCCTTCCCCTCCTGGGGAGGGACCCCTAA
>DATLVC010000251.1:0-17436 GCA_035577685.1 Micropepsaceae bacterium
ATAGGGTCGGCTCGCATAGGGGAGGTTGCCCGCGAAGGCGTTAATGTTCAGCGAGTCGATATTGTCCCACAATGTCGGGGCAAAAGACGAACGCCGTTCGTCGATCGACACGGCGTGACGGGCGCTCAAGACGAAGCGTGAAAGGCTCGTATCGTGGAAACGATATTTGTCGTCGACTACGGAAGCGAAGGGAAGGGTTCTCGGTATTCCGAGCGCGCCGACCGTATCCCAAACCCCGACATATTGGACATGGCCCCAATATTCGACGTCCATGTTCAACTTCTTCGCGGTCGCAACCGGGTCAGCGCCGCGTTCTCCGACAAAGGGTTCGGCCGGGTGGCAAAACTCCTGTTTAAACTTTGCCACCTCCGGCGAATTTAGATCGGCGTTGCGATAGAGGTCGAGGGCGCGATCCGTTTCGCTCGCGTTTTCCCGCCGGAGGATCCAGCATTTGCGCAACATGCCGCAAAGGCTGCGCGCGGTATAGGCACCGCGTGAAAAACCGAAGATGTAAATCCGATCGCACGGCGCGAAGTTCAAGCACAGGAACTCGTAAGCATGCAGGATCTTGTCATCTAGCCCTTCGCCCAAACCGCCGCCGATAAGGCGGGTGGCGTCGTTCAAAACGCCTTCTCCGACACCAACACCGCTATCGTAATAAACAAATTGTTCGTAGGGTGTTGAGCCAGCGGCGGCCGTGGTTTGCGGCGCCACGCTGCGGGCCAGCTTTGCGACATTGGTGGGGATGTTCTGGCTGAGGTCCTGCCAGGTTCCATCGCAGAAAATCGCTATGTTCTTCATGTGGCGCGGAACCCCCTCTTCGTTGAAACATATAGGGTGTGAGGTCCAACCTGATGCTGATGCAGCGGGGACGGCGAAAATGTGCCCGATCCAACGCCGATGATAAAGCAAATTCTCAGGACCTTGATGGTAAGGACGCGGAAAGATTGCTGATCGCAGGCGACGTGACTAACCTTCCCTCCGAATTCGCAATGCCAGCTTTGATGGCCACAACATTTCTTTGAACAATCGCGCATCGGCACACATCGAACACACGGGCAGACGCGTTATTCGATGGAGCGGAACTCAGGGCCAACGCGATGACGAAAGTCGATCAAAGCTTCGATAATCGGACGGTGACCATTTCCGTCGGCGGCACAATCGAACTTGCGCTCAAGGAAAATCCGAGCACCGGGTTTCGGTGGGCGCTCACCGAAACCGGCACCCCGATCTGTGAATTGAAGACGGACGGTTTCACGCCCACCAGCCAGAATCCTGGCGCAGGCGGTACCCGCGCTCTTACGTTTCTGGTGCGCCAGGCCGGGGAGACGACCATCGCGTTGCGCAACCAGCGTAGATGGGGCGGCGCGGAGCAGGGGGGTACTTTTACCCTCCATGTCCGCGCCACCACGGCATCCGGCTGAACTATTTAGGGGCCTTCTTCAACAAGCCGCACTGTCCAGAAATCGTCCGCGAGATTTGTATCGGTAAGATACTGATAGGGGATGGTGAAATAGCCTTTCATCCCCCAACCGGGTCCCCAGGAATTGCGGACCAGGAACCGCTGCGTCTTGTCGTCGTATCCGACAGCGATGACGGCATGCCCGCCGAGCTGTTGCTCCTTGGGGCCGGGCATCGGCACCACGCCAGTTTTTGCCACCGCGGCGCTTTCGAAACTTTCATAAACGCTGAAGCCGAAGACGAAGGGATAGCCTGACGCCAGACACCCCTTCATCTGAGGCAAGGTTGTGACAATGCGCGAATATTGCGTCGCCTGATTGGCAAGCGCGACTTTGAAACAGCCGGCCGGCGGCTTTTGGGTGAACTTCTTGATGTCGTAAGGCCAGGAATTGGCACCGGTTTCGAAGCAGACGCCAAGTTTGACGATGGATTTTATACCGTCGCGAATTTGAGCGCCGCTGTCTTGATTGACGCTATTTTCCATCGTGCGCTCATTGAAATAGATGAATAGGCGCGCGGGAACGAGGCTGCCGGCGTTCGACAATTTCTGCTTCATCCGGTCGAACTGGAACGCACAGGCAATCGCATTGCCGGTGCAACTGCCCAATTGGCCCTGATCGTAGACCACTTTTGGGCATTGGCTGCGCAAATCCACCTTGGCCGGCAGTGCGCCCAGCGAATACAAAGGTGCCGCATAAAGGTGATCGCGTGCGTCCGGAAGATCGGGTACCCAGCCGTATTTCTTAATTCGCCGTATAGGCAATGCTCCCTGAGCCATTCGTCTCTCCTTTGTTAAATGCGGCCTAGACCAAAGGCGGTCCGGATCCGCTTCCTAGCCACTGTCGTGTTTTGGAATATTAAGAGAAGTGCCCCCGAAAACGGCTGCATGCTTCAATTACGGGCACAAATTGTCAATGTTAAACGCATTGTAAAGCGAGCCATAATTAGGATTAGACTAAGGGGCTGCCCCCGATCGTCGGGGATTGCTGTTTTTTCGATTTTCTAAAGCGCGACAGATATTGATGAACATCACTATTCCAGAACCCGGTATGGCCGACACGGTGCCCAGCCGGAACGAAGTCAAAGCCGAGTTGGTGTCCAATCTCATTCAATATATGGGGCGCGACCCGGCAACCGCGACCAAGCGTGACTGGTTTTATGCTCTCGCCTATTTGCTGCGTGGGCGATTGAGCTCCGCGCGCATTCGGACGTGGCGCCGGAACTTCGTCCATGACGCCAAATGGACCTATTATCTCTCGCTCGAACTCCTGCCGGGGCGGCTACTGAAAGCCTGCCTGCATTCGCATGGAATGTATGAGGTTTGCAGCCAGGCGCTGGGCGATTACGGAATCGATCTCGAGGAGTTGCGGGAGTTTGAGGTCGAACCCGCATTGGGAAATGGCGGTCTTGGGCGGCTGGCAGCCTGTCTCTTGGAGTCCATGGCGGCGCTGCGTTATGCCGGGCTCGGTTATTGCATCCGTTACGAATACGGAATGTTCCGCCAGGAAATCGAAAATGGCGAGCAGGTCGAGTATCCCGAAAACTGGCTGAAGGACATAAATCCCTGGGAATTCGCCAGGCCCGATTTCACCTATCCGGTGCATTTCAACGGGCAGGTGACCCAGGTGACGAATTGGCGCGGCGAACTCGATGTCCACTGGACTCAGACGGACAATGTCAACGCCATGGCCTATGACATGCCGTTGAACGGCGGCGACCGGGAAACAACCGGAATGGTCCGGCTGTGGTCGGCAAAAGGGACCGCCGATTTTAACCTCGCCTATTTCAACCGCGGCGACTATGTCCAAGCGGTCCATGAAAAGGCGCAGTCCGAAACGCTCTCGCGCGTGCTTTATCCGGCCGACACGACGGCGATGGGGCGCGAGCTGCGGCTGAAACAGGAATATTTCCTCGTCAGCGCGTCGCTACAGGACATCTTGCAACGTCATCTCAGCCATAATTCTCCCCTCGACCATCTTGCTTCGAAAGTCGCCATCCAGCTCAACGATACGCATCCGGTGCTGGCGATTCCGGAGCTGATGCGGCTTCTGGTCGATGTCCATCGCATCAGCTGGGATCAAGCTTGGCATATCACAGTCAACATCTTCTCTTTCACCAATCACACTTTGCTGTCTGAAGCCCTCGAAGCCTGGCCGGTTTCCATGCTGGAAACGCTGTTGCCGCGCCACATGCAGATCATCTACGAGATCAATTATCGGTTTCTGCGCGATGTGACGCACCACAATCCGGGCGACCTCGATTTGCTCCGGCGGATGTCGATCATCGACGAAAGGGGCCCGCGGACCGTTCGGATGGCGCATCTGGCTGTCATCGGCAGCCATAAGGTCAACGGCGTATCCGAGACGCATACCCAGATCATGCGTGAGACCCTGTTCCGGGACTTCGATCATTTGTGGCCGGACCGGATCATCAGCCTTACCAACGGCATCTCGCAGCGCCGCTGGCTCGGCGATTCCAATCCGGGCCTGAAGAAACTCATCGATTCGCGCCTCAGCGGTGACTGGCTGCGTGACCTGGAAAGGCTTTCCGAACTCGAGGCCTATGCCAATGACGATGAATTTCTCACCGAGTTTGCCGCGGTCAAACATGCCAACAAGGAGCGGCTTGCGCGCTTGATCAGCGAAAGGCTGGGCGTTGTTATCGATCCCCATTCGCTTTTCGATCTGCACGTCAAACGCATCCATGAATACAAGCGCCAATTGCTCAACGTGTTGCAGGTCGTAGGGCGCTATAACCGCATCCGCGCCCATCCTGCCGGTGTGCAGCCGCGAACGGTCATCTTTGCGGGCAAGGCTGCGCCCGGCTATGTCATGGCCAAACGCATCATCCATCTCATCAATTGCGTCGCGGATATCGTCAACCACGATCCCGCCGTTGCCGGACTCCTGAAGGTCGTGTTTGTGCCGAATTACGGCGTCCAGGTGGCGGAGGATCTGATCTGCGCGGGTGACCTTTCACAGCAGATTTCGGCTGCAGGCACAGAGGCGTCCGGCACCGGCAATATGAAGCTTGCGCTGAATGGAGCGCTCACAATCGCCACCCATGATGGTGCCAATAGCGAAATCGCCGATGCGGTGGGTCACGAAAACATCTGGATGTGTGGGCACACATTCGAAGAACTGCAGCATCTGCGCCAGTCCGGCTACAATTCTGCCGCGATCTATGAAAGTCATCCCGAGATCAAGCAGAGCTTGGACATGATTCGCTCGGGATATTTCTCGGCCGATCATCATCCCGAACTGTTCGTACCGATTTTCGATTCGCTGGTGAAGTATGGAGATCACTTCATGGTGCTGGCGGACTATGACGACTATGTGCGGGCGCAAATGGAAATCGATGACGCGTATCGCAACTCCAAGCTTTGGACGCGCAAGTCGGTTTTGAATGTCGCGCGCATGGGCAGCTTTTCCATGGACAGGCTCTTGCGCCAATATGCGGGCAAGGTCTGGACCGCAGCACCGGTGCCGGCCTAGACGGGATCACGATTCCGAGACAAGCACGGCCGCCGGGAAGTCCGCAAACAGCAAAGCGCAATCGAAAGCAGCAACGCGGGGCAACAGTATAGGAGCGCGGGCGCCCGGCTCATCGAGAGCGTTGCGCCACATGCATTCGCGCAATTCCGCGGGCAGCGTAATCGCACATTCGCCCCAGAATGCGGGGGAGGGGAGCGGTGTCCGCCGCTCCATACAGGCTTTAGCGCAGAGGCGCGGCACCCCCACCAGGATGAACTTGCCGTTTGCGCCATAGGAAAACGCCACGACGTGGTCAGCGCGTGTGCCGCGCACATCAAGAGGGCGGAAATCGCCACCGTGGAAGCATTCCGGCGCCGAGCCGCGCAATGCGAGTAGACGGTCGATGAGAGCCAGTTTCACGTGCCCATCCCGCCATTGCGCAAGCAGTGCTGACGGTCCCACCCGCCGGTTCAGATATGCCTGGCGCGTCGTGAAATCAACGGGTCTGCGATTGTCCGGATCGACCAGACTGAAATCCCACAGCTCCGTGCCCTGATAGAGGTCGGGAATTCCCGGGCACGAGCAGCGCAATATGCACTGCACGAGGCTGTTGAGGATGCCAGCCGGTGCCAGCCGTTCGACAAAGTCCGCGAGCCTGTCGAGGAAGGCGCGCGAACGGCTCGGATCGAGAATTGCGCGGACAAAATTGCTGTTGGCTTTTTCGAATGCCCGATTGGGCGTCTCCCATGAGGTTTGCAGCTTTGCCTCGCGCAACGATTTTTCACGCCATGTCACGATGCGTTGGACAAAGTTTTCCATTGCGTCGGCACTGTCCGGTCGCAAATCCAAGGGCCAGCATCCAACGAGCGTCTGATAGAGGTGATATTCGTCACCCGGCGCGACTGCCTCGCCCCGCAGCGGCGTGTTGAGCGCAAACCAAACGCGCACCTCTGATTCCCATTGGTCAGGAATTTCGCTGAGGGCAGCCAGCCTTGCGCGAACATCCTCGCCGCGCTTGTGATCATGGGTGGCGGTGGCAAGCAGGCTCTGGGGAAAGGTATCGCGGCGCATTTCCACCTTGGCGAAAAACGCGTCCGATGACTGCGCGAAGCAGGCAGGGGCAAACCCGACATCATTGCGCGAGAGCAGTCGCCCATAGCGATAGAAGGCCGTATCCTCAACCGCCTTGGCCGCGACGGGCGCGGCGAGTTGGTTGAAGCGGCGGACCGCATCGCAGGCGGCGGTGCCCTGGGCGGCTTGCTCGCCACGCATGATTGCGGCGATGGAATCGAGCGTGGCGCGCAAGTCCGTATCGGCGTCATGGCAGGCCGCGTCATAGGCGGCCTCGAAGAATTTTCCCGGCGGCGGATCGGGGCTATCGCCCGTGGCATAGGTTCGATAAGCGCGCAAATACTCCAACAGCAGGCTGAGGCCTTGCTCGAACGCGATCTGGTCGAGTTCGGTATCGGGGACAAGGGCGCGAAAAGCCGCCGCTGCCGCGCGCAAGGCATTGGCAAAGGCCTCAGCCACGGTTTCGTGCCGCGCCATCCGCTCTTCGGTTTCGAAATCTGCCGGGCGGCCGCTGATGTCTGCCCATAATTTTCCGAAGCGGTCGGCATTGCTGCCATCGTGCTGGAGTGCGGACACCTGGTTCATAAAATCATAGCCGGTGGTGCCGTCGACGTTCCAATCACCAGGCAGGCATTCGCCAGGCGCCAGAATCTTTTCCACCACGATATAGGCAGGCTCCTTCCGTTCGCGCTGCGGCGACAGCGCTTCGAGGCGCGCGCGCAATCGCCGGCAATAGGCGCGTGGGTCGGCCAGACCATCCACGTGATCGACACGCACGCCATCAATCAATCCGTCGCTGTAAAGCCGGAAGATCGCCGCATGAGTCAGTTCGAAAACGCCGTCGTCTTCGACGCGCAATGCGGCGAGGCCCGTGATGTCGAAGAACCGCCGCCAATTGATGCGGTCGCCGGCATTGCGCCAATAGGCCAGGCGAAAATTCTGCTCTGCCAGCAGAGCGCCCAAAACCGCTGGCTCGTTGAAAGGCCGCAGGTCCGCCTGCGCCGGGAGTTCCGCGCCTCCAAGAACAGCAGGATAGTCCTCGCGCCGCAGGGGAAAGCGATGCTCGCCATAGACGAAGGCGAATTTTCCCAGATTTTCGTCCCAGATGAGGGAGATGTCGCCAGCTTCAACCGCATCAGCCAATCGTTTCGCGAGGTATGGCACCAGCACTTTGTCGCGCAGATGGGGTTGCGCGGGCTCCCAGTCGATATCGAAGAGATTCGCGAACACGCTGTCCCGCCCCTTTTCGAGGAGGTCCAGCCAATAGGGATTATCCGCGCCGCCGACCGCCATGTGGTTGGGCACGATATCGAGAACGATCCCGAGACCCTCGGCGTGGAACGCATTCGCGAGCATGCGAAATCCGTTCTCGCCGCCAAGTTCCGGGTTTACCCGCGCATGATCGACCACGTCATAGCCATGCGTGGAGCCGGCGCGCGCGGCGAGAATCGGCGACGCATAAAGATGGCTGATGCCAAGCGTCGCGAGATAAGGCGCCAGTTTTGCCGCTTCCGCAAAGCTGAAGTCCTTGTGGAACTGGAGCCGATAAGTGGCGCGCGCTCTCACGATGCCGTCCTGGCGCGGCGCAACGCCGCGAGATTGGTCTGCGCTTCAGGTGAAGCGAACGGATCGCCCGGGGGCAGCCGACGCCGCCAGTTCGGATGCTCATGAATTGTGCCCGGAATATTGGGCTGCTCCCGCAGCGCCAGGATGTCTTCCACCGGGACGATGGCGAGCTCGCAGGGCGAGCGTCCGACGAAGTCAAGTGCGGCCTCAATGGCTGGGGCTGGATCCTCGGGCGGCGGCTGGGTGCCTTTCGCCGAGCCGGCGTGTTCCAGGGTCGACCAGAGGTAGTGGCGTTCATCGACGCGTGTATTGCGTTCGGCCGCAACGCCGCCGGGACCGTTGATCCATCCAAGCTTTTCCTGCCAGTCGATGTCGCGGCCGGTCCACCAGCCGGCAATGGTCGGAAGATCATGCGTCGTACTGAGCGCGGTTCTATGTTTGTGCCAACAATCCAGGCCAAGGAACCGGCTGCCATCGCGCTGGAACCAGAGCACCTCCATCCCCATGAGTCCGGTGCGCAACATCGCATCGCGGAAGCCTTCGGGAACCGTGCCCAAATCTTCGCCAATGACGATTGCACGGTAGCGCCGGGATTCGAGCGCAACAAGATTGAGAAGATCGTTCATCGGATAGCGCAGATAGGCGCCCTCGGCGACCGTGGCGCCGTCTGGCACCAGCCACAACCGGCGCAAGCCCATCGCATGATCGATCCGCACGCCGCCTGCATGGCGCATGCTCGCGCGCAAAGTGGCGATGAAACCGTCATAGGCGCTTTGTTTCAGCCCGGTTGGAGAAAGCGCTGTCAGGCCCCAGTTTTGGCCTTGCTGGTTGATGACGTCCGGTGGCGCTCCCACGGACAGACCGGTCAGGATTTCATCGGGCGCGCTCCAGGCATGGCTTCCGGCGGGGTTCATCCCGACGGCGATATCGGAGATGAGCCCGACGGCCATTCCGGCGGCGCAGGCACGGTGATGTGCAGCGGTGAGGCTTTTTGCCGTCAACCATTGCAGGAAAATATGGAAATCAACCGCGTCTGCGTTTTCGCGTGCGAAATTTTCCACCTCGAGGCTGGCGAAGTCCTGGAAAGGCTTGGGCCAGACCTGCCAGCGCCCAATACCCTGGCTGCGGAAATGCCCATCGAGCGCTTCGAACCGCGCATGCCGTACCAGACGCCCGCCCTGCTCGACGCAGAAGCTGGTGTAATCGTCAGGCGGATCATTTTCTTTGAACCGGGCAAAAGTGGCGCGCAACGCAGCGATCTTTTCCCGGCTCGCGCGGGGCCAATCTACAAGCGGCTCACTGTTATGATCCTTTGCGCTCTCGCCCCCGGCGAGCATGGGATCGGCGTAGAGCGGATTGAGAAAGAGACGCGTCGAGGGGCTATAGGGACTGAAATCGTCGGAGGCCGCCAGAAGGGGCGCATGCAACGGACTGATCGCCACGGCATCCACGCCGAAGGAGGCGCTGCGTTCGGCAAAATCCGCCAGCGCCGCGAGATCGCCGAAGCCCGCACTGTGGCCACCTTGCAGCGCATAAAGCTGTACAGCAAGACCGCTCAACCGCCTTCCGTGTGCCACGTCCGCTATGGTCAAACAACGCGGCGCGATCGCCAACGTCCGAACACATTCGTCCGTCTCGATGCGGTGATAGCCCGGAAGCGGTGGCGCGGTTATGAACGCGCCCCCGTCGGTGAAATCGAGATCGGACACATCGGCGGTGCCGTCCTCGAAATGAATCACCGCACGACGCGTGGTTCCGATCGCCAGTCTATCGCCGATGCGCGCGACAAGCATTGGCGCGGGCTTATGCTCCGAAAGCCTATGCCGGCTGTCCGCAATGTCGGATTGGCTGTTTGCCGGCAAACCGAGCGCATTCAGCACGACGCGCAGCGTTTCCGGGGGCACGTTTTTCTGATTACCGAAAGCGTCCGTCCAATCCGGCGCCAGGCCTGCGGCCCTGGCGAGAATTGTCAGTGCATCCTCACTCATGTCGTGACGTCCAATGTCGCCATCACGACTGCACAGGCATGGGCCTCGACCGTGACCACCGCGTCTTCTAGCAAGACGTTGTCGAGCACAGGGTCCCCGCTGTCGATCAGAATCCGCCAGTCAATCCCCTCCGGCAGATTGAATAGGAGCGGGTCTTCCGATCCGTTCATCAGAAGGGCGACGATTTCGATTTTTTCATCGTCCTTCAGGGCGGCGCGGCGCATGACCAGCGCGCGTCCCTGGCTGTTTGTCCAATCCTCTTCAGCCAGGGGCCGGTTTCGTTCGTCCAGCCATTCGAGATCACGCCAACCCGGCGCAAATTCTGTGCCGTGGACGAATTTGTCCCCACGCAGGATGCTAAAGCGGCGGCGCAGCGCGATCAGCCGGCGGGTGAAGTCGAACAGCGTTTCGCCTGCTTCGCTGGAGAGGAGGCTCCAATCCAGCCAGGAAATCTCATTGTCCTGGCAATAGGCATTGTTGTTGCCGGCCTGGCTGCGGCCGAACTCATCGCCGGCAAGCAGCATCGGCGTGCCTTGCGAACAGAACAATGATGTCAGGAACGACCGCTCGACGCGATCGCGTATCGTATTGATCGCGGGGTCTTCGGTCGGTCCTTCCACGCCCCAATTGCGGGACAGATTATCGGACGTGCCGTCGCGATTGTCTTCGCCATTGGCTTCGTTGTACTTGCCTTCATACATCACGAGATCGGCCAGCGGCGCGCCGTCGTGACTCGTGACGTGATTGATCGATGCGGAGGGCCGGCGCAGGCCAAAGAAATCCGCCGAACCGGAAAGCCTCTTCGCGAGTTCGGGACGTTGACCGGAATCGCCGCGCCAATAACGCCTGAGCGTGTCGCGATAGCGGTCGTTCCATTCGGAAAATCCGGGTGGATGATTGCCGAGCTGATAGCCGCCGGGCCCGATGTCCCAGGGTTCGGAAATCAGTTTGACGCGCGACAGCACGGGATCCTGACGCAGGGAATCGAAGAAGCCGCAGCCCGGATCGAAGCCGGAATAATTCTCGCGGCCGAGCGTCGTGCAAAGATCGAAGCGGAATCCGTCGACGTGAAAGGACTGTACGAAATAACGCAGCGAATCCATCACAATTTGCGCGACCCGCGCGTGGCTGAAATTGACCGTGTTGCCCGTGCCGGTGTCGTTGACACAGCGGCGTCTGTCGCCCTCGATCAGCCGGTAATAGTTCGCATTATCCAAGCCGCGCCAGGAAAGGGTTGGACCCAGTTCGCTGCTTTCGCATGTATGGTTGTAGACGACGTCAAGAATGACTTCGATTCCGACGGCATGCAATTGACGTATGGCAACCCGCAGCTCATGAGCGGGATCGGTGTCGCCATAGCGCGGCTCCGGCGTAAAGAATGAGAGGGTGTTGTAACCCCAGTAATTCTTCAGATTCTTTCGTGTGAGTTCGCGATCCTGAAGGATCGCGTGGATCGGCAACAGCTCGACGGCCGTAATGCCCAGCCGCTGAAGATAGGCGATCACGGCCGGGCTTCCGAGCGCCGCATAGGTGCCGCGCTCGTGTTCCCCCACACTTTCGAGCAGCTTCGTCAGTCCCTTGACATGGGCTTCGTAGATGACGGTGTCGGACCATGGCGTGTTCGGTGCCTTGTCGTCGCCCCAGGCGAAATTGTCCGCCACCACCATGCCCTTTATCATCACCGGACAACTGTCACGCCTGTCGAAACTCAAATCGGCGCGTGGCGAATGGGTGCGGTAGCCGAACAGCGTATCGCTCCAGCGGATGTTTCCAACGAGTTGCTTGGCATAAGGGTCGAGCAGAAATTTGTTGGGATTGAAGCGATGACCGTTTTCCGGCTCGTACGGGCCATGGGCGCGAAAGCCATACACCAAACCTGGCGCCGCCCCGGGCAGATAGCCATGCCATATCTCGTCGGTGCGCTCGCGCAAGGGAAGTCGCGTGAATTCATGATGCTGTCCGTCGCACAAGCATAAATCGACAGCCGTGGCATTTGCGGAGAAGACCGCGAAGTTCACGCCAAGCCCATCCCATGTCGCCCCCAACGGATAAGGCAGGCCGGCATCGAGGCGGTCGGAAATGCGCGGCATGAAACTTACCCTTCGAAGGTGAGCACTAACGTGGCCAAAGGCGGCAACAGCAAGGAGAGCGATTGCGAGTGGCCGTGCTCGGATACGGGCGCCGTCATGACGCGGCCGGCATTGCCGCAATTGCTGCCCCCGTATATTTCCGCGTCGGTGTTCACGATTTCGCGCCACATTCCCGCAAGTGGGACTCCGACGCGATAATCGTGCCGCGGCGTCGGCGTCATGTTGATCACGACGACGACCGGGTTCGCATGGGCGGCGCGGCGTTCATAGGCGAATACGCTGTTGCTTTGATCATTGCCGATCAACCAGCGAAAGCCATCCGGGTCGGCGTCGCTGGCGTGAAGCGCGACCGAATGCGTATAGAGCCGGTTGAGATCGCCGACCAGCCGCTGCAGTCCGGCATGGCCATATTCGTGCAGCGCATCCCATTCGACTTCACCGTCATGGCTCCATTCGCGTTTCTGTCCGATTTCCCCACCCATGAAGAGCAGTTTCTTGCCGGGATGCGTCCACATGAACCCGAAATAGGCGCGCAAGGTGGCAAGCTTTTGCCAGGCATCGCCCGGCACGCGGCCATAGAGCGATGATTTTCCGTGGACCACTTCATCGTGAGAGAGCGGAAGAATGAAGCGTTCGGAAAACGCGTAAAGCAGGCCGAAGGTCAAATCATTGTGGTGCCAGGACCGGTGAACGGGGTCGCGCGCGATATAGGAGAGCGTGTCATGCATCCAGCCCATATTCCATTTGTAGGAAAAGCCGAGCCCGCCTTGCGCGACCGGTGCCGACACGCCGGGCCAGGCCGTCGATTCTTCGGCGATGGTGATCGCGCCGGCGCACCGCTCTGCGACGATCCCGTTCAGACGGCGCAGGAAAGCGATGGCCTCCAAATTTTCACGCCCCCCATAGCGGTTCGGAATCCATTCACCTTCAGGGCGGGAATAGTCGCGATACAGCATGGAGGCGACAGCGTCGACCCGAAGCCCATCGACATGGAAATGCTCGATCCAGTAGAGCGCACTGGCGATAAGGAAGCCCTGCACCTCGGTCCGGCCCAGATTGTAGATCAGGCTGTCCCAGTCGCGATGCAGTCCCTCGCGCGGATCGGCATGTTCGTAAAGTGCGGTGCCGTCAAAGTACGCGAGCCCGTGGGCGTCGCCCGGGAAATGTGCGGGTACCCAATCCAGGATCACGCCAAGCCCGGCGCGGTGGCAGGCATCGACGAAATGGGCAAATTCCTCCGGCGCGCCATAACGCGCGCTGGGCGCGAATTGGGAAAGCGGCTGATAGCCCCAGGAACCGCCGAAGGGGTGCTCCATGATCGGCAGCAATTCGATATGGGTAAAGCCGAGACCGCTGGCATAGGGGATGAGGCGTTCCGCGAGCGCCCGCCAATCGAGCACATCTTGGGGTAAACCCTCGGGCCTGAGCCAGGACGCGGCATGCACTTCATAGATCGCGATCGGCGCGGAGGGGGATTGCGCGGCGCCGCGGCGCGCCATCCAATCCGCGTCGTTCCAATGAAAGCGCCAAGGCGGTGCGACGATGGAGGCGTCGGCGGGGGGCCGTTCGGTTAGCCGCGCAAGAGGATCGGCTTTCAGCGGCTGCACGTGCCCATCGGGGCCAACGATCTCGTATTTATAGCGTGCGCCCGCACCCAGACGCGGGACGAATATCTCCCATACACCCGCGCTGTGGCGCAGCCGCATGGGATGGCGCCGGCCATCCCAGCTGTTGAAATCTCCCACCACGGACACGCGCCGCGCATTCGGTGCCCAGACCGCAAAGCGTACCCCGTCGACGCCCTCGATTTGCGCGACCGCGGCGCCCATGCGCTCGGCCAAATTCCAGTGCGCGCCTTCGGAGAAGAGATGAAGGTCTAGGTCGCCGAGAATCGGACCGAAGGCATAAGGGTCTTCCGTCTCCTGAACCGCATCGCCCCAATGGATGCGCAGGACATAGGATGATGGTGCGGGGAACGTCTTCAACGGCCCGACAAAAAGACCGGTGTCGGCCACCGGCATGAGGCCGCCAGCCCAATCGCCGATACGGACTTCCGCACCGGTTGCGCCGGGCAGGAAGGCGCGCAGAACGATTGCGTGCTCGGTTCGATGCGGCCCGAGAAACGAAAAGGGATCGGGATGCGTGCCGCACGCGAGCGCCTCGGCGGCGCGGGTTTCCTCTGCGTCGGGCCAATAAAGTTCCTGTTTCGTCATAATGTCGCACCTGCGAGGGAACTGGCGAGTTTGATGAAGCCGCCAAGCGGCAGGTCGATCCAATCAGGACGGTTATTGGCTTCGTAGACGATTTCACACGCTGCTCTTTCGAGCGCGAAAATATCGAGCAGCCGTTGTTCCCGCGTATCCAGCGCCGCACCGCGCCCCTCACAATAGCCTTTCAAGAACGCCGCGCGCGCGGCCTCGCCGAATTTCTGGAGCAAGTCCGACGCGCGTTCGAGACGCTGTGTGGAATTCACTAGCCGTTCGTTCCGCGCAATCGCACCGCCGACATAGTCGAAAGACCGCAACATGCTGGCGACATCGCGCAGGGGACTGTTTTTCGCGCGCCGTTCGGCGAGCGGCTTCAGCGGTTCGCCCTCGAAATTGATGATCGCGATATCGCCACCGGCAAGAAGAACTTGGCCCAGGTGCAAATCACCATGAATGCGCGTCAAAATCATACCCGCTGCTTCCGTCAGCCGTTCATCGGCAAGACTGCGGATTTCATCACGCCGCGCGAGCCAATGTTGAAGAATTTTTGTGGCTTCATCCGTCTTGCCTGCTATGTGGGCTTCAATCGACTCGAATGCGCGATCCAATAGCAGATGAAGGCCCGTGCGCCAGGCGGCCAGCGTTTCGGTTTTAGCTGTCTCGGGCGCGAAATCCGGGTTCCCGGAGGGCTGGGCCAAGACCGCATGCATTTCTCCGAGCCGCCGTCCGACGATCTCGATGAAATTCTTATAGGTTGCGAAGTCGGCGCGATTATCGTCATCGGCAACCGCTTGGTCGTCGATGAGCCGGCCGAGCCGTTCGAGAGACCAGCGAAAACCATCGCCCTGGTTCACGACGAAGCGTTGCACGATGGCAATCGTGACGTTGGCGCCGTCCGGGCTCGTATAGGCCACATCGCCCATCAGCGATGCGATGGCGGTGAAACCCCTCTCGGTCAGCACGCGCACCATTTCCGCCTCGGGGTGAACGCCCTCGACCAGCCGGCGGAACAGCTTGATCACGGCAATACGGCCCACGATGAGCGTCGAATTGCCGGGCCATTCGAGAGGGGCATCGGCCGGAATTTCGGCGAGCGCCGGCGCCGGCGTGAATACGAATCCATGGGCCATCGGCTCGCCGCGCACGGCACGCGCGAACCCGGCCAGGACGGCACGCGCGAATCCAGGCGATGCGAAACCGTCGGTCAGAAGGCCGATGCGCGCGCCGCGCCGGACCCGCGCCAGCGCAAGGGATGCTTCGAAGGGGCTGGATGGCATGTCTTCCCAGGCAATAGCGAGGGGAAGGGAATAACGCTCGGTTCTGTCAATACCCACGACTTCGATCATGCAGAAAACGATTTCCTTATCGGGCGACATCGCGACGGAATCGAGCACTCGGATGGCCGGCGTGCCGGCGCCTTTGCCCTGAAACCATCGCCGCTGCATGACATAGGCCGGCAGAATTTCCTTTTCCAGCACGCCCCGCGAGCTCCCGGTCAGGATGTTCGGCAGCCCGTCGCGCAGGACGAACGTATAATACTCCGCAACGTTCTCGGAGGTCGCGGTGCTCCAGGATGGCTGCTCGGTTTCCGTGCTTAACGAAAACCAATAGAAACCATAAGCCGGCAGGGTCAGCAGATAGGTGAGCTGACCGATCTTCGGAAACGGGACCTCGCCCGAAAGTTCCACCGGGGTGCGGCCCGCAAATTCGCTCAAATCTAGTTCCACGGCTTGGGCTGTGCGCGAGACATTGGCGACGCATAGGATCGTTTCGTTTTCATACTCGCGCAAATAGGCGAGCACCTTGCGGTTTTGCGGGCGCAAAAAACGGGCGCTGCCGAATCCGAACGCTTTCCAATGACCACGCACCGTCAACATGCGCCGCAGCCAATTGAGCAGCGAGTGCGGATCGCGCCACTGCGCTTCCACATTGACCGCCTGATAACCGTAAAGCGGATCCATGATTACCGGCGAGACGAGGGCGGCCGGATCGGCACGGGAAAAGCCGCCATTGCGATCCGATGTCCATTGCATCGGCGTGCGCACGCCGTCGCGGTCGCCGAGGTGAATATTGTCGCCCATGCCGATCTCATCGCCGTAATAAAGGATCGGCGTACCCATGATGGTGAGCAGCAGCGAATTCATCAATTCGATGCGCCGCCGGTCGCGTTCCAGAAGCGGCGCCAGCCTGCGCCGGATGCCAAGATTGAGCCGCGCCCGGCGATCCGATGCATAGGTCTTCCATAAATAATCGCGCTCACGGTCGGTGACCATTTCGAGCGTGAGTTCGTCGTGGTTGCGCAGGAACGTTGCCCATTGGCAGTCCGCCGGTGCGTCCGGCGTCTGGCGCATAATGTCGGTGACAGGGAATCGGTCTTCCTGCGCAATCGCCATGTACATGCGCGGCATGAGCGGAAAATGGAACAGCATGTGGCATTCGTCGCCATCGCCGAAATATTGCTGCACATCTTCAGGCCATTGATTGGCCTCCGCCAGCAGCATGCGTCCGGGATAATGCATGTCCACTTCGGCGCGGATGCGTTTGAGGATCGCATGGGTCTCGGGAAGGTTTTCGTTGTTCGTGCCTTCGCGTTCGATGAGATAGGGCACGGCGTCGAGCCTCAGACCATCGACCCCCATGTCGAGCCAGAACCGCATAATGTCGAGCGCTTCTTCGAGGACCGCGGGGTTGTCGAAGTTCAGGTCCGGCTGGTGCGAATAGAAGCGATGCCAATAATAGGCTTTGGCTTCGTCGTCCCAGGTCCAGTTCGACTTCTCGGTATCGAGAAAAATGATCCGCGTTCCGGCATAGGCTTTGTCGGTATCCGCCCAGACATAGAAATTGCGCTCCGGCGAGCCGGGCGGCGCGCGGCGCGCGCGCTGGAACCAGGGATGCTGATCGGAGGTGTGGTTCAGGACGAGTTCGGTGACAACGCGAATACCTTTGACGTGCGCGGCCTCGATGAAGCGGCGGACATCATCGATCGTGCCATATTCGGGATGGACGCCCCGAAAATCGGCGATGTCGTAGCCATCGTCACGGCGCGGCGAAGGATAGAAGGGCAAAAGCCAAACCGCGTTGACGCCGAGTTCGGCCAGATAGTCGAGCCGGCTCGTGAGGCCGGGAAAATCGCCGACCCCGTCATTGTCGGAATCGAAGAAGGATTTGACGTGAAGCTGGTAGATCACGGCATCCTTGTACCAGTGCCGGTTGGCGACACGCGCGGCGGCCTGTTCGTCTTGTTTTGCGGTCAATTGGACATCCGGTTGGATGTTCATCTCACTGCTCCGTCGCGGGACGAACGGCGGCAGCATTTTGCTCCTCCGTGCGGATCGTCCCGAGATCGCAGATCCGAGGCGGCGAAATGGACAAGAAAAGAGCCTCTTGGCAGTTTTTTATATGTCTGCGGCAATGAGAAACCAACGCGATTGAAAGGAACAAGTTCCCGGCCCTGGCGGAGCACGATTCGTACTATGCCGCGCCGGATCAATTCAGGATTAGACCCTCATTGGCGCCCAATGTCACCGTTCGACCGACCGATTCCCGCTCGCGATCTCGGTGCGTAGACAATTCGACACGC
>DATLVC010000252.1:0-4342 GCA_035577685.1 Micropepsaceae bacterium
TGCATTGCCACGGTTATTGAAGGCGTCCGAAACATTCGGCTGCACGCGCAATGCCGCATCGATTTGCGAGACCGCCGCGGCATGATTGCCCCGCTGATAGTGGATGACCCCGAGAAGGTGAAGACAGTCAAAATTATTGGGCTGCGCTTTCAGGACCTGCCGATAAATCTTCTCGGCTTCGTCAAAATGCTTCGCCTGGTGCAGAAGGACCGCTTTTTTGACGGTCCCCGCGATATCGAAACCACCCCCGAACCGTTTGGCTTTCTTCATTCGATTGTCGCCGCGGGGTCAACTCGCCAAAGCGCGGGATTCATCGAATTGCAGGCTCGCGAGCCGCGCATAGAGCCCGCCGCGCGCGACCAGCTCCGCATGGCTGCCTTCGGCGATGATGCGGCCCTGGTCCATCACGATGATCCGCTTCAGCCTTTGGATGGTGGCGAGCCGGTGCGCGATCACGATGGTGGTGCGTCCGGTCATCAGATTGGCTAGCCCCTGCTGCACCAACCGCTCGTTCTCGGCGTCGAGCGCGCTCGTCGCCTCGTCGAGCAGAAGGAGCGGCGCATTGCGCAGAATCGCACGCGCTATTGCGATTCGCTGGCGCTGGCCGCCGGAAAGCGTGATGCCGCGCTCGCCGATCTTGGCGCCATAACCATCGGGCAAACGACGGATGAATTCATCGGCCGCGGCGGCAATGGCGGCCTGCCGGATTTCGCCGTCGGAGGCGTCAGGCCGTCCGTAGCGGATGTTGTCGGCAATGGAACCCGCAAAAATTGCCGGGTCCTGCGCCACCAGTGCGATGTTCCGGCGGAGCGCGCGCGGGTCGGTGTCGGCGATGGTGACGCCGTCGAACAGGATGCGCCCTTCTTGCGGATCGAAAAACCGCAGCAGCAATTGAAACACCGTCGATTTGCCGGCGCCGGACGGCCCCACCAGCGCCACGGCCTCTCCGGGGGGAATCGCGAACCCGACGCCGTGCAGCGCTTTGTGATCGGGCCGCGCCGGATAGCGGAAGGTGACCTGATCGAATGCGACCGCGCCCTTGGCGGGCTGTGGCAGCGGCATTGGATTTGCGGGCATCTTGACGTCGGGTTCGGTAGATACGATCTCCATCAGGCGCTCGGTCGCACCCGAGGCGCGCTGCACATCGCCCCAGGTCTCGCTTACCGCACCCATGCCCGTGGCCAAGAACACCGCATAGAGGATGAACTGGCTGAGCGTGCCGCCGGTCATCCGTCCGGCAAGCACGTCGGACGCCCCCACCCACAACACGATGACGATGCCCGCGCCCACCAGGAAGATCACCAACGCCGTCATCACCGCGCGCATCTTTGTGCGCAGAATTGCGGCGACGAAGGACGCCTCGACGGCGGCGCCAAAATCGGCGCGGTCGACATCCTCGTGGGTGAAAGCCTGCACTGTCTGAATCGCGTTCAACGCTTCACTCGCATAGGCGGAAGTGTCCGCGATGCGATCCTGGGATTCGCGGCTGAGTTTGCGCACGCGGCGGCCGAACAGGATGATCGGCGCCACCACCAGCGGCACGCCGACGAGGCACAGCCCGGTGAGTTTGGGACTCGTCACGAACATCATGACGAGGCTCCCTATCGCCATCACCAGATTGCGCAACGCGAATGATGCCGACGAGCCGATCACCGTTTGCACCAAAGTGGTGTCGGCGGTGAGGCGCGACAGCACCTCGCCGGTGCGCGTGGTCTCAAAAAACCGGGGCGAGAGCGTCAGCACGTGGTTGAAGACGCGTGAGCGCACATCGGCGACGACGCGCTCGCCGATCCAGGTCACCAAATAGAACCGTGTGGCGGAAGCGATCCCCATCACGGCGGCAACCGCGATCAGAGCAAGGAAATAACGCCCGATATTGGCCGCATCCTGTTGCGAGAAGCCGTGATCGATCACCCCGCGCACCGTAGCCGGCAGCACCAGCGTAGCGGCGGATGCAACGATAAGAGCCGCACCCGCCGCCGCGATCATGCCGCGATGCGGCACAATGAAGGGTTTCAGCGCCCGAAGCGGCGTCAGCTTCTTCGAGGGCGACCGCGCGCCCATCTCGCGGTTCAGGGCGTCGCCGTGCTGGGTGTTCCGAGCCATGGGTTCCTATAGCCGAAGAGTTTGTTGGGACGCCAGTTTGTGCATCCACAATACCGCCCGGTTACGCTATAGTTAGGTATCAGGGGTCGCGTGGGCTGTGTCTTGCTGGCGGATTTCGCGCCGGCAGGGTTGCGCCAGGAGGGCAAGCCCATGACTCTCGTTCAACAGGGTGCACATTCATACGGCGTCATAGATAAGGTGCCGCAGCGTGCTGCGACACTGAGCTTTGTTGCCGTCCTTCATGCTGCCGTTCTCTACGCGTTTCTGACTGCATTGGGCGTCGTACCGATGCCGACGATTCCGATGCCGTTCATCGGCTCCGTGATTCCCGACGACAGGGTTATTCCACCCCCGCCGCCGCCACCTCAGCCGACCATCGAAGCGCCACGCCTCACCGAAACAGCGCCTCCGATCATCGAAGTCCCGCTAGAACCGGCAGGGCCCAATGCCATCACGCCCACGCAAACCCTGCCTCAGACCGTGCCGGAGCGCCCAGCCGCATCGGAGCCGCCCGCATCGCCGCCCACGATTGTGATCACGCCCGCGCGGGCCATCGCCTGGACACACACGATTCCCGACTATCCGGCGATATCGCGACGCCTTGGCGAACAGGGCACGCTGCGGCTGAAGCTTGCCATCGCGGCCGACGGAACGGTCAGCGATGCTCGGGTGGAGGCGTCCAGTGGTTACCAACGGCTGGATGAAGCCGCCGTTCAATGGGTAAAGACCCATTGGCGCTATGAGCCGGCGATGCAGGGCACAAAGCCCATGCCGTCATCGGCCTTGGCTGAGGTGACCTTCAAGCTGAAATGATGCGTAGCCCCTCCCGGGCTGGGAGGGGCTACGCATAAATAATCGCGGCGGCGGGATGATCTCTTTCCTTGCCGTGTTAGAACAGGTCAGAAAACCCATCCGGCCCGTGCGCGCGTTCGTGCCTGCGCGAGCCCAAGAGAAGAAATGTCCGCCACGGCCCTTACCCATACCCGTCGCCCGCTGGTCCTCGCCTGCGTTATGCTCGCGCTTTTCATCGCGGCCATCGAGGCGACCATCGTCGCCACAGCCATGCCCCAGATTGTCGGCAAGCTCGGCGGTTTCGCGCTGTATTCCTGGGTGTTCGCGGCATTTCTTTTGACCCAAACCGCCACGACGGTGCTGTTCGGCAAGTTGTCCGATATTTACGGCCGCAAACCGGTGATGATCGGCGGCATCCTCATCTTCCTGGTGGGCTCGCTGCTGTGCGGCTTCGCCTGGTCGATGCCGTCCATGATCGTGTTCCGGCTGATCCAGGGCCTGGGAGCAGGCTCCATGCAGCCGGTGGCCATCACCATCGCCGGCGATATCTATTCCCCGCGCGAAAGACTGCGGATTCAGGGCTGGCTGTCGGCCGTTTGGGCCATCGCCGCGATTGCTGGTCCCATCGCGGGCGGCATCATCGTGCAGCGTTTCGATTGGGCCTGGGTGTTCTGGGTGAACATTCCCATCGGGATTCTCACCATCGCTGGTTTCCTGCTTTTCATGGATGAGAACATCGAAAGGAAGACCCACGCCATCGATTACCCCGGCGCGGCGTTGTTTTCGGTTTCCGTCACGGCGCTGCTGATAGCCGTCACGCAGAGTGCGACCTTGAGCTGGGGGGAGATCGCCGGCCTGGTCGCGGTGTTCTGTGTGGCGAGCCTGCTGTTCCTGTTGCAGGAGAAACGCGCGCATGAGCCGATGATCGCGCTCGATCTTTGGGGCATGCGCATGGTTGCGACGGCCAACGCGTCGCTTCTCTTGGGCACCATGACGCTGATCGGGGTCACGTCCTATCTGCCGGTCTACATCCAGGCCGTGCAGGAGCGGCCCGCCATCCTGGCCGGCATTCCGCTGACGGCCATGCTGTTTGCCTGGCCGCTCGCCTCAGCAGTGTCGGGACGCATCCTCAAGCGTTTTTCGATGCGCACGACGTTGCGATTCGGTGCCCTGCTGATTCCGGCCGGCGCTGCGTTCCTGCCGCTCATCACGCCCGAAAGTCAGCCCGCCTTTGCCGGTGTCGGTCCGTTCATCATGGGATTCGGCATGGGGCTGCTCAACATCACCTCCATGGTGATGATTCAAGGCAGCGTCGAATGGAGCAAACGCGGCAGCGCAACGGCCTCGCTGATCTTTTCGCGCACGCTCGGCAATACGCTCGGCGTGACGGCTCTCGGCGCCGTCTTGAATATCGGCGTCGTGCTGTTTGCGAGCGAGCACGGAA
>DATLVC010000253.1:0-5886 GCA_035577685.1 Micropepsaceae bacterium
ACGGATTGATCCTGCGCCCGGTGCTCCCCCGGTGCTCCGCCCATTTCTCCCGGGCCGCGGCGGCCGCGACGTCCGCGACGACGCCGGCGGCGGCGCGGTTCGCCGGTTTCGCCTGCGTTCGCGGGGGCGGGACCCGACAGCGCTCCATGTCCGGCGTCGCCTTCTTCGGGGCCGCCATCCGCTTCGTCATCTTCGTCGTCGCTGCCGGCGGGCAAGGCATCCGGGCCCGCTTCCGCGATGGCAGGCAACGGCCCGCCGTCGCCGACGCGCGGCTCCAATTCATTTTCGGGCAGGGTGGACGGATGCGGACCCCTTCCGCGCCCACCACGGCGGCGGCGCCTGCGCTTGCGGCCGCGCCCCTCTCCATTGCCTCCATTGCCGGACTCGGTTCGTTCCGGCGCGGGAGTGTCGCTGCGGGGCGCGGTCTCGACCGGGGCTTCGACGATGGTCACATCGGTCTCGGGTTCTTCCGGTTCGGCATCCCTGAAGCCCGCTTCGACGGAAACCGCCGTGGCCTTGGGGCGCAATGTCGGAACGCGCACACCGGTGCGTTCGACCTCGAAGCTGCCGCCCATCATGTTGGCCTGCGGATCGAAGGTGATGGCGAGGTCGTACGCATCCTCGATGCGCGCGAGCTCGCGGCGCTTCTGGTTGAGCGTGTAGATGGTGACGTCCGAGGGCGCGCGGACGGTGACATTTGCCGCCGGTTGTTTCTGGCCCTCTTCGTCGAGCGAACGCAACAAACGCAGAGCCGCAGATTCGGTCGAACGGATAAGGCCCTGGCCGTTGCAATGCGGGCAGGTCACGGTCGAACCGGCAAGGACGCCTGCGCGCAAACGCTGGCGCGACATCTCCAGCAAACCGAACTGGCTGATCTTGCCGATCTGAATGCGCGCACGGTCGCCGCGGACCGCATTGTGCAAACGTTTTTCGACGTTGCGGTCGTTCTTGCTGTCCTCCATGTCGATGAAATCGAGCACGATGAGGCCCGCAAGATCGCGCAGGCGCAATTGTCGCCCGATCTCGTCCGCCGCTTCGAGATTGGTCTTGTGGGCGGTTTCTTCGATCGAGTGTTCGCGCGTCGCCTTGCCGGAGTTTACGTCGATGGCGACCAAAGCTTCGGTCTGGTTGATGACGATGTAGCCGCCCGATTTCAGCTGCACCACAGGACTGAACATCGCGTCGAGCTGCGCTTCGACATGGTAGCTTTGGAACAGCGGCAGCGGCTCTTTGTAAGGCTTCACGTTCTTGGCATGGCTCGGCATGAGCATGCGCATGAAGTCCTTGGCATCGCGGTAACCGGCATCGCCTTCCACGACGATTTCAGAAATGTCCTTGCTGTAAAGATCGCGGATGGCACGCTTGATGAGGCTGCCCTCTTCATAGACGAGCGCGGGCGCGTTGGATTTCAGCGTTAGCTCGCGCACCGTGTCCCACAGCCGCAGCAGATATTCATAGTCGCGCTTGATCTCGAGCTTGGTGCGGTTGGCGCCCGCGGTGCGGATGATGAGCCCCATGCCCTCCGGCAGCTCCAGCGATTGGGCGGCGGATTTCAGGCGCTTCCTGTCGGCGGCATTGGTGATCTTGCGCGAGATGCCGCCGCCGCGCGGCGTGTTGGGCATCAATACGCAATAGCGGCCGGCGAGCGACAGGAACGTGGTGAGCGAAGCGCCTTTGTTGCCGCGCTCTTCCTTGACCACCTGCACCAGCATGATCTGGCGGCGCTTGATGACTTCCTGGATCTTGTATTGGCGGCGGCGTGGCGGGCGCGGGCGGTCGGGGTGTCGGTCGTTCTGGCGCGGTCCGCGCCGGCGGAAGGACGATGGCGCGCCGGTGCTTTCGGCCTGCACATTTGCAGGTTCTTGCGACACCGGTTCGCCTACCTCATGGGTGGCACCATTGTTCCCGGTTTCGGCAGAGCCACCATTTTCGGCCGCGCCCGAATCCAAATTTGTTACGCCTGATTCCCCGTGCATGGCGGGTTCGTCGCGTCCGTTGCGCTCGTCGTCCTCGTCGTCGGGCTCGGAATTGTGGTTCTGATGACCACCCGTCTCGATGATGTCTCCCGACTCCTGCGAGGCGGATTGTTCACGGGCGGCGGGCGCTTCTTCCGAATCGTCCTCGGCGCGTTCCGCTTGTCCGTTCTCCTCTTCGCCCTGGTCTTCGCCTTCATCGGCTTCGAGCATCGGCTGCTGGGCGGGAGCGCTGGCGGTATCGACGGAGTCGAATTCCTCCTCCGCCATCATGCGTTGGGTTTGGGCTTCCAGGATCGCCATGCGGTCGGCGACCGGAATTTGATAATAATCCGGGTGGATTTCCGAAAAGGCGAGGAATCCCTGGCGATTGCCGCCATATTCGACAAAGGCAGCCTGGAGCGATGGCTCCACCCGCGTGACTTTGGCGAGATAGATATTGCCTTTGAGGGGCCGCTTGCTGGCGGCTTCGAAATCGAATTCTTCGACTTTATTCCCGTCTAGAACGACCACCCGGGTTTCTTCCGGGTGGCTTGCATCGATCAGCATACGTTTGGGCATGGAATGCTCCGTGGGCGCTCATGGGCCGCAACGCACGGGCGCGCGCGAATCTGGCGCGGGCGGGATCGTGCGGCGAACGGCGCCGATTCTGGGGTGAAGTGTCAGGCGAATTGCTTGAATGAGACGGTTGTCTTTCGCGGCGCGGCTGCGTCGTGCGCATCAGGACATACGGTGACCGCCCCGTCGGGGGGCTCTGCTGCGTGAGAAGAAAACCGATGCCAACCATCTCGTTTGAACCGGCTTGGCGGGGCGCTTTCAAGCGATCACCCCAGCCGGCGCTTATCCCTTTGGCCGCGATTGCGTCGCCGCAATGGCGGGAATTTCGAAGGTTTCCGCCCGATTCCGGCGCTCTCGAAGCGCATGGGACCTTCGCGGAAAATCCTGTTCTCCCTGAAAGGCGGCTCTTGGACTCGCGTCTTTCAAAACGAACGATTCTTTCTATTGGCGGTTGCGTCCCCGAGCAAGGGCCTTCATAGCACGCGCCGCGATTTGGCGGCATTTTCTTCAATTTCTCGTGGAAGATCGCCAAGGCTCGCAAATTGGCTTTAGGCCCGATTTGCTAACGAAGTATAAAGGCTTCGATTCGACATTAAGCATAACGCATAATGGCGGCTCCCCGGCAAGGACGGCTTAACAGAATGGATTCAGGCCTGTGCGGGTTAAGGCGTTGGGGCCCTGGCTGGGGTCTCGGGCTGGCTTTGGCGCTCGGGACCTATGGTGTCGCGGCTGCCCAGCCAATCCCGGTGCCGCGCCCCCAGCCGCCCCATGCCCGTGCCACGCAGGCCGACCCGTTCGGCGGCTTGCCGGGCCATGACGGCTCTTCCGACCCCAAGGTGAACGTGCCCCTGGCTATCGGGCTGCAGCTCAGCGAGGGCGCAGGGCGTTCGCGCTTCACCGTGGAATTAAGCGATCCGGTCGAGGCGCGGGTCTTTACCCTGACCAATCCCAACCGGGTGGTGGTCGATATGCCGGACGTGCAGTGGCGCGTGCAGGATGCCGCGCGGCCGTCGGGCAAGGGCGCGGTCAAAAGCTACCGTTATGGGCAATTCCGCAAAGGCAATTCGCGCTTCATCATCGATCTGAACGGGCCGGTGAAGGTGGGAGCGCCGCAGATGCTTTCGCCTGAAGGCGGCGCGGGCTTTCGCCTGGTTTTCGATCTGACCTCCACCACTACCGCCGATTTCGTTGCCCATGCCGGCTGGCCCTCGGACATGCAGCCGGCCGTCGCCTCCAATCCGCCTCCGGTGCTGCGCACGCCCGCCCAAAGCGGCAAGCCCCTCATTATCCTGGACGCAGGCCATGGCGGCATTGATCCGGGCACCCACGGCCAGAGCGGCATCCAGGAAAAGGACCTCGTCCTTTCCGTCGCGCGCATGTTACGCAAGACGCTGGAATCAACCGGCCGTTACCGCGTGCAACTGACGCGTGACAGCGACGTTTTCATCCCGTTGCGCGAACGCGTGAATATCGCCCGCGCAGCCCATGCCGATCTTTTTGTGTCGCTGCACGCGGATTCGAACGACCACCGCGAGATCCGGGGAGCCTCGGTGTACACCCTGTCCGAAGACGCCTCCGACCGCGAAGCTGCCAAGCTCGCCGAGAAGGAGAACATGTCGGACATTATCGGCGGCGTGGACTTGGCCGGGGACAACAATCCCGTCGCCTCCATTCTGATCGACCTTGCCCAGCGCGATACGATGAACCGCTCGGTCCGCTTTGCCGAGACGGTGATCGGCGACCTTCCGGCCGTCACCGCCGTCCAGCCCGCTTCGCCCCATCGCGCGGCCGGGTTCGCGGTTCTGAAGGCGCCGGACGTGCCGGCCGTCCTGATCGAGCTCGGCTATTTGACCAATGACAAGGACGAAAGCGAAATGGTGACGGAGGCCTGGCGCAACCGGGTTTCGCGGACCATTTCGGATGCCATTGACGAGCATTTCAGCACAGGGACGCGGTCTCTGCCCCGGCAGGCGGCCAATCCGTGATGAGCGCCTTTCTCCGGTCACATTCGGAGTGCTATGAAATGGCCTTTCAAGGGCGGGGTTGGCCGCCGAAAGACGTGAGTCAATGACGAAGCCGGTTCGAAAGAGCGTTCCTGCGAAGCGTAGCATTGCGAAGACGGCGCGAAACATCGTTCTGGGCGCGCTTGCCAGTGTGGTTCTGACCGGTTTCCTCCTGGCCGCGACCTATGTCTTCTGGGTCACGCGCGACCTTCCCAGCTATGACATGCTCGCCCATTACGAGCCGCCGGTGACGAGCCGCGTCTATGCCGGCAACGGCACGCTGATCGGCGAATACGCCCGCGAGCGCCGCCTGTTCGTGCCCATCGGCCAGATGCCGCCGCAGTTGAAACAGGCGTTCCTTTCGGCCGAAGACAAGAATTTCTACAGCCATCCGGGCGTGGACGTGTTCGGCATCATCCGTGCGGGCATCAATGACATCCGCAATTCGGACAAACGTCCGCAAGGTGCATCCACCATCACCCAGCAGGTGGCACGCAATTTCCTGCTTTCGAACGAGCTTCGCTTCTCGCGCAAGATTCGCGAGATGGTCCTGGCCATGCGCATCGACAATGCGTTTTCCAAGGACCAGATCCTTGAGCTTTATCTGAACGAGATTTTCCTCGGCGAGAATTCCTATGGCGTGGCCGCCGCGGCGACCAATTATTTCGGCAAATCGCTGGACGAGCTGTCGCTGTCGCAGACGGCGTTCCTGGCTGCGCTTCCGAAGGGGCCGGCGAATTACAGCCCGACGCGTCACAAGGAAGCCGCCATTGCACGGCGCAATTACGTTCTCGATCAGATGTACGAGAACGGATACATCACCCGCGATCAGATGAAGGCGGCGGAAGCCGAGGACCTCGTCACCTATAACCGCCCCTTTGGCGCGGTGGTGGCCGATGTCGATTATTTCGTCGAGGAAGTGCGCCGCACGCTCTACGAAAAATATGGCGAGAAATCGCTTTACGATGGCGGCCTTCAGGTTCGCACCACGCTCAATCCGCATTTGCAGGATATTGCCGTGCGCTCGTTGCGCGCCGGCTTGCTGGCCTATGATCGCCGCCACGGCTTCCGCGCCCCGCTCAAGCATGTCGATCTGAAGGACGACTGGATGGCCGCGCTGAAGGCCATGCCCAACAAATCCGGCGTGCCGACATGGCGCGTGGCCATGCTGACCGGGCTCAAGGACGATGGTGCGGTGACGCTCCAGGATGGCGGCTCCGGTACGATTCCGGCCGCCGAACTCGCCTGGACGCGTGGACGTTTGCGAGCGGGCGATATCGTCTATGTCGAGCCAATGTCCGGCGAAGGCGTGGCGCCCGGAACGTACACATTGCGCGAGGTGCCGCAGGTGA
>DATLVC010000254.1:0-18268 GCA_035577685.1 Micropepsaceae bacterium
GCCCCGGCGAGCGGAAGCTGAACACCTCTTCATATTTGTCATCGAAGAGGTTTTCGACGCGCCCGTATATCTGCCACATATCGTTGATCCGATAGTCCGCGCCCAGATTGACCAGAGTGTAGGCCGGCATATTCACCCGCGTCGAGCCGCTGGGCGTGAACTGGAAATCCTTCTGATCGCCATTGTATCGGACCGTTAGGTTGGCACCATATTTGTCATCCGCCGCGCGCCAGGAGACATTCAGGCTGGCGATGTTGTCCGGCCGTCTCACTTCGGGCTGACCGTTCTCCAGCGCGCGCAGATAGGTATAGGTGGCATCGATCCGCCATTGCCGATCGAGTCGCAATGCAAAAGCAGTCTCGACGCCTTCGCGGGTGGAACGGGTGGTCAAATTGACCGGCGTTGCGTCGAAATTCGGCGGCAGGAAAACCGTATCGATCTGGTCTTTCAGGGTGCTGTGGAAATAGGTGACGCTGGCCATGCCCATGCCATCGAGGAAGCTCTGCTCGACGCCGGTTTCCCAGCCCTGGGATTTTTCGGGGCTGAGATTGGGGTTGCTGACAAAGCCGCCGGGACCGGGCGAAAAGCCGTATAATTGATAGATGGTCGGCGCTTTGGTTCCCGTGCCGGCCGCGGCATGCAAGCGAAGCCCGTTGTCGAACAGATAGCTCGCGCCGACATGATAGGTGAAGTCGTTCTCGAAACGATAGTTCTGGTCGTAGCGCCCCGATGCGTTGAAGGCGAGGCGGTTGTCGAAGACCAGATCATATTGGCCGACATAGCCGATAACGTCGGTATGCCGCCGTGTGGTGTCGGCAAATCCTGTGGGGTCGGTGTTCTGATAGAATTCGCGCTCCCAATCGATCGAACCCGTGAACTTGTGGGTCAGCATCGGCGTCCCGAAATCGTAGGACGTCACATAGGTGGCTTTTTCGCGCATGCCTTTATCGCCAGAGGTCCGCATATCCGCCGGCGAGAAATTGTTGCCGTAACCGTTGCGTTCGGCATCGACGCCCTGAATAGTTACGGCGTTGCGCCAATGACCCTCCAAGCCTTCAAATTCGGTGCTCAGCAAACCATAGAGCGCCCGGTTCTTGTATGAGCCATTGCCGTCCAATTCGAAACCATAGGTGGGGCCAGGCGGGAAATTGAAATCCTGTCCGTTGACGTCGGCGTTCGTGGCGCTGTAACGGCCTACCGCCTTGATGCGGAAATTCTCGGCAATCGCATAGACGAATTTGCCCGAGATCGCGCCGTTGTCCGATTCGAGATTGCGCGTTCCAAAGCGCGAATCGGGTGTGCCGTCGGTGCGCTGATAGGCGCCGCTGATGGCGTAATCCAGTTTTCCCGAAACGCCGGCGTAACGCACGCTGCCGTCGAACGTGCCGAACGAGCCGCCTTCGGCGCGGGCCCGAAAGCCCGGAGAGTCGGCGCCCGTCGCGGTGATGTACTGAATGACGCCGCCAATGGCATCCGAGCCATAGAGCGCGCTCTGCTCGCCGCGCAGAACTTCCACGCGCGCCACATCGTCGGCGATGAGGGTGGCGAAATCGAACTCGCCGAAGAACGGATCGCTCGCCTTGATGCCGTCAATCAGCACCAGAGTGTGATTGCTTTCTGCACCCCGGATGCGGACTTGGGTGAAGGCGCCTACCGCGCCGCTGCGATTGACCGCGACGCCGGGCACATCGCGCAAAACATCGGAGACAATCTCGGTCTGGCGCAGCTCCAGATCGAGCGGCGTCAGAACAGTGGCCGAAGACGTCAGCAGGTCATTCGGCACCGCACCCAGCAGGGATGCACTGACGACGACACGTTCGGGCACCTCATTCGCCTGCGCTTGCGCCAAAGCGGGTGCGGCAGACATGGCGGCTCCAGCCCCCAACAAAAACGATTTCACTGAACCTTTTGCAAATCTCATAGTGCTCCCCTCGGACCAAAGTCCCGTTAGCGTTCACGACTGACCGATCCGCCGGACATGAATCCGACGGCTCGTAAGCGGCGCGCAAAACGTGAGGGGGAAATACGCCCACGCGTTCGACGCACCGTTGCGGCCCGAAAGCCGCCCTGTCGCTCGGCGGGATGATCCGTGCACTGAACTCACCTGGTTCAGGCATGAGCGACGCGCACCGGCCGGTCTACTGGCTTCGCGGGTCAGCGCGTCATGCCCCGCCTTCCCAGGATTTCTCCCAGTGGCTGCAACCCGTTTCGGGGCCGCGTGGTGCATGCGCTCGCCGCTTACAGTTGCAGGGACAGCCCAGTTCCGGGGCCTTGCGGCCCCTCGCTGCGTTCCCGTGGAGCCCTCGCGGGCACCGGCGCGCATTGATGAGTCCCAAAGAGGAGACTCATCGCGGCTAATCTTCTCCCCAATCCCTCCCGCGTCAACAGCTTCGTCACGGCAATTTTTTGAGGGGCCATGTTGTCTGCCGCGTAAACATCAGGGGCCTGCAGGGTTCGAGCCCGAATCCAACAGGCGGGTGCGGCGGAGAGATGGGATCATGACAGCAAGAGAATTCGGCAGGATGGCGGCATTGTCCGCACTGGGATTGGCTGGAACCGTACTGCTCGCGGCTGCCGCGGCGCCGAATGCCGCCCGGCCGCTGGCGCCGCCTTTGACCTTGCTCGAAATGATGCGCGCCAATGTCGAAATTCCGGCGGACGGGATTTGGTCCATCGAAGGCATGGACAAATTGTCCGACCAGGAATGGGCGCTGGCAGAACAGGATGCGATCAATCTTATCGCATCGGCGACGTTCATTTCGACCGGCGGCACGGGCGCGAAGGACAAGGAATGGGCCGCCAATGCCGATTATCAGAATTGGGCGCGCGAGGTGCAGCAGACGGGCGTGCAGATCAAGGCCGCCATCAAAGCTAAGGATATGATGAAATTGAACGATGCGGCCGATCATCTGACTGAAATCTGCCAGAGCTGCCACGACAAATACCGCCCCGAAATCCCATCAGACGGCATCATGCGCTTTCCCTTCTATCCGGCCCGGGCGTTGAAGACGAAGCCTTAGACAGGAGGTGGGTGGTCTGCGCCCGCTTGAAGCGGGGCGGATTGGCGGCTAATTCAGGTCCCGCAAAGAGCGGGAAGGATAGCATCGCCATGACCGGCGCAGCCCTCGTCATGGCAATCGCCAGTGCCGCCTGTGCGGCGACGCTGGCCGGCGGCGCACTCGCGCTGCGCTTCCGCGATCATTTGCATCTTCTTCTCGGATTCAGCGCAGGCGCGGTGATCGCGGTGGCGCTGTTCGATCTATTGCCCGAATCGCTCCAGCTCGCGGCGAATATTTATGCGCCATCCGCCGTGCTAGGTGTCACCGGCATCGGCTTTTTTGCCTATGCCGTGCTCGACCGCGTCGTCATGCTTCACACCCACACCGACGATGAGCACGATACCGTTCATGTCCACAGCAACATCACCCGTGGCTGGCTTGGTGCGGGCAGTCTTTCCGGTCACAGCCTGCTGGATGGGTTGGCCATCGGAATGGCCTTCAAGGTTTCGCCGGTGGCGGGCGGCGTGGTGGCGATAGCCGTGCTCGCGCATGATTGTTCCGACGGCATGAACACCGTGAACCTGGTGCTGAAAAATGGTGGATCGCGCCGCGATGCCTTCAGCTGGCTTGTCACCGATGCGCTGGCGCCTGTGCTCGGCGCAGCGGCAAGTCTCGTGCTGTCACCGTCGCGCGATGCGCTTTCGCTGACCCTGGCTCTGTTCGGAGGGTTCTTCCTCTATATCGGGGCCAGTGACCTTCTGCCTGAAAGCCATCACGCACACCCGAAATTTTTGACGACGGGTGTCACCGTCCTAGGTGCGGCGTTTATTTATGTCGTCGTCCGCCTGGCGAGTTGACGCCCGTCTATTCGGAATAGCCGAAACGCAGCATGCCGGTCTTCATGCCGTTCACGGTTCCGCGTTGCAGCCATTCGAGCGAGGCCTGGAACAGCAGCTTGTGATTGCGCTCCCACATCGCGTTGTGGGACGAGCACGCCAGATCGATGAAGACCTTCTGCGGCGAACCGAGATCGGCATACATGTCTTTCACCCGTTGCTGATCCACCTGTTTGTCATGGGCGCCCGACACCATCAGTGTAGGGATCATCGTCTTTTTCACGACGTCTGCGGTCCAACCCCAACTCGTGGTCACTGGGGCGCGGCGCACGCCCGGACCCCAGGTCGCGCCGACCGGATCGGAGGCTAGCATGTTGGTCCAGACCGATTGCGAGGCCGCCGGGTCATATTGATTGGGACAACCCACCTGCCGGTCCCAATTGGCGTCGAATTCGGCGCGGGATTGGGTGTTCATCGCCGCGCCCTTGAAGGGGATTTCGCCCGGCGGTTGGGCGGATGCGTTGCGGTTATAGGCGGGGGCCAACAGCACCAGCTTTGCGATTTTGTCGGCATGCTGCGCGGCATAGCCGGCCGAGCGCGGACCGCCGAGCGACCAACCGACTAGGCTGATGCGGTCGACATGCCGGAGTGAGCGCAGATAATCCACCACCGCGCCGACATCGTTCCAATCGGATTCGAGCGTGGTCAGCTGATAGGGATAGGCCGCAGGGCCGCAATGGCCAGGCGCCAGGCCCGGCTGCTGTTCTGGGGCAAGATTGCACGGGTCGTTCATCGGCGCAGGCCGCGTCGAGCGGCCGTAGCCGGTTGTATCCATTGAGAACACATCGAATCCGGCACGGGCGAGATAGGCCATCCAGCTATAATCCTGGTACGGAACATCGAACGCCACTTCTGCCGGTGTGCCGGCGCCATGGACGAACAGGACAACGTTGTTTCCGCTGCCTGCTCCGCGCGCCACCGCAGCAGCCGTCGCGCGTTCGCGGACATAGATCTGCGCCGGCTCGCCCTTGATCGCCGGAACAATGGATTTGTTCAGGACATAATGGTCGATGGTGAGCAGCCGATGCCCGTCATCGGCCATCGCCGGACCTGTCGCCACAAATGCGATGACCGCCGAAAGCGTTGCGAGATGCCGCCGAAACGATGCCGAGTTTTCCATCTGTTTCCACCCCATTTTGGCCGGTTCATTCTAAAGAGGCGCCGGAGCGCTGGCTAGCGGCCCGGCGGCGCTGGCCGCCGGATCGGACGCCCCGAAAGCATGTTCGATCATGCCGCGGGCGATCTCGCGTTCGCCCATGATGACGGCATTGGCGGAAAGTTTCAGCAGATATTCCACTTCGTCATTGGAATGGGCCCGCGCCACGATCTGGAGCATAGGGTTCCGCGCGCGAGCCTGTTCGACGATCTGGCCGGCCTCGAAGCCGTTGGGGATGGCGATGAAGAGAAGCCGCGCCGCCTTCACATTCGCCGCGTCCAGCACTCTGGGCTGCACGGCATTGCCGGGAATGACCTCGATGCCGGCTTCATGCAGGCTGCCAACCAGCTTGTCGCTGTCCTCGATGACGAGAAATGTCTCATTGCGATCCCGCAGCGCACGCCCGACGAGGTTTCCGACACGGCCATAACCGACAAGGACAATGTGATGGGTGAGGGCGGTCGGGTGCAGCTCCGGTGGGGCGTCGTCTTGGACCGGCTTTCCCGGCGGATGCGCGGGGTGAATACGGCTCGCCAGCGCCGCCAGGAACGGATTCACGAGAATGGCGATGATGGACGAGCCGAGGATGAGATCGCGTCCCCGCGCGGTCAGCAGATCGAGACCGATTCCGAGATCGGCAAGAATGAATGAGAACTCTCCGATCTGGGCGAGACCGACACCGATCAGAAGCGCAGTCTCAACGGAGTAACCCAGCAAGCGGGTTAGCGCGAAGGCGATCACGCCATTGCCGACGATGACTACCAGCACCGATGCGCCAAGCGCGGCAGTATCGTTCACCAGCACCATCGGGTTGAACAGCATACCGATGGAAACGAAAAACAGCACCGCGAAAGCATCGCGAAGGGGAAGCGATTCTTCGGCCGCGCGCGCGCTGAGCTGGGACTCGCTTAAGATCATGCCGGCGAAGAACGCCCCGAGCGCGAACGACACCCCGAACAATTCTGCCGCAAGAAAAGCGACCCCCAACGCCACCGAAAGCACGGCCAGCCGGAACAATTCGCGCGAGCCCGTGTGCGCGACATAATGCAGGAGTGCCGGAATCGCGCGGCGGCCAACCACCAGCATGATCCCGATGAAGGCGGCGAGCTTGCCGAAGGTAAGCGCGAGAGTTTCAAACAATTGCGCGCCATCAAACGCCGCGCCGGTTTCCTGTGCCTTCAGCAACTGGGCGAAAGCCGGGATCAGCACGAGCAGGACCACGGTGACGAAGTCCTGGACGATCAGCCAGCCAATCGCGAGCCGTCCGCGCTCGGTGTCGAGCAGACGGCGGTTCTGCAGCGAGCGCAGAAGCACGACCGTGCTCGCCACCGACAGGGCGCTGCCGAACACCACGGCTCCGCCAAGCGGCAGGCCGATGGCCCAGGCAACGGCGGCCCCCAGCGAGGCGGAAATGGCGACCTGGGCGAAGACGCTCGGGATCACGGCTTTCTTGAGCGCCATCAGATCGTGAAGCGAGAAATGCAGCCCGACGCCGAACATCAAAAGAATGACGCCGACATCGGCCAATTGCAGCGCGATGGTGGGATCCCCGATGAAACCCGGCGTGAACGGCCCGACGGCAACCCCGGCCAGCAAATAGCCGGCTATCGGAGAGAGCTTCAGCCGGTTCGCGAGCGTTGCGAACACAAAGGCAAGCCCAAGCCCGATCACAAGCATGGATATCAGCGGCGCCTGGGTCATCCGCAAGCTTTCCCGGTTCTTCGCAGCCGCGGCAAGGGGCGAGGACCGTGATTTAGGATTGATCCGGGCGCGGGTTCCCCTAAAACCGGCGAAGCTTCAGGAGAATGGTATGACAAAAGCGGTCGATCTCGATGCCTATTTCTCGCGCATCGGTTACGCCGGTGCGCGACAACCCACGCTTTCGACCTTGCGCGCGATTCATGCGCTGCATCCCGCCGCGATCGCATTCGAAAACCTCGATCCGCTGCTCCGCCGCCGGATTCACCTGGACGTGCCTTCCATCGAGAAAAAGCTGATCCGTGCCGGGCGTGGGGGCTATTGCTTCGAACAGAACGGACTTTTGTCACAGGTCCTCACCGCGCTGGGGTTCCATGTCACGGGGCTCGCCGCGCGCGTGCTGATTGGCCACGCGCCAGGAAGCACGCGCCGCAGTCACATGCTTTTGAAGATCGACCTAGATGGCGAGCGCTTCATCGCCGATGTCGGATTGGGGAGCTGGGCGATGAGCGCGCCGCTCAACCTCGACACCGAAGGCGAACAGGAGACGCCGCACGGGCCATTCCGCATCATCCGCCATGAAGACTATTTCGACGTGCAGACGATCATGAATCGGGAATGGGTGACGCTCTACCGCTTCTCGCAGGAAGAGCAAATGCCAATGGACTACGAAGTCTCCAACTGGTTCTGCTCGACTCATCCCGAATCGAAATTCACCACCGATCTGATGGCGGCGCGCCTGCCGCCGGGCAGAAGGCTCGGGCTCTCCAATCGCCGCTTTTCGATTCACTATCCCGGCGGACACACGGAACGGCGCGAACTTGCAGACGCGAGCGAGATCGCCGCGGTTCTCGAAAATGATTTTGGGATAAAGTTGCCCGAACCGCGCGAGGAATTGCTGGCCGTCCTCGCGCGGTTGCCGGGTTAGTTCAGCGGGTGTTGGCCGCTGTAGATTGCATGCCGCTGAGGAGCGGAATGTTTTTGAAGTCCGGTGCCTTGGGCACTGACTGCAAATAGGCGTAGATGTCGATCAGCTCCTGATCCGACAACACCTTCGGCGTATAGGGCGGCATGTCGCCGCTCGTGGTACGCACCCAGGCCTGCAACGCCGGCCACGCCAGCGGCACAGGATCGGCAATGCGCGGGCCTTCGCGTCCGCCCTGGCCCTGATGGCCATGGCATTGATAGCAGCCCACCCGTTCGAAATTGGCTTTGCCCTTGGCGGCGTCGCCGGGGGGCGCGGCCTGCGCGGCAAAGGCCGAAGACGCACCGAACAACGAAGCGGCAATGACAAGCGCCGCGGAAGTAATGGATTTGCGCATGGCGGTGTTTCCTTTAGCGCGGCTGCGTGACGACATTGATGAGCACCGGTTCGCCCATCTTCACCGCTTCCAGCCCGCGTTTGACGGCGGCGCCCAAATCTTTCGGATCGGTGATCGGGCCGATGCCAACCTGACCAAGCGCCTCTGCCAGCTTTTCATATTGCACATAGGGGTCCCAGATCGTAGTTCCGATATGGGCGGTGGTTACGTCGCGCTGACGCCAGTTCGCCATGCGCTGCAGATGCATGATCTCCTGGTGATAGGCGCGGTTGTTCCACATGATGGTCAGCATCGGAATTTTGTGATGCGAGGCGGTCCACAGTGCACCCGGCGCATACATGGAATCGCCATCGTTCTGGATGTTGATGCAGATCCGCGAACTGTCGATCGAACGGTGTGCAAAGGAGGCGCCGACCGCCGCGGGCAGGCCGTAGCCAATACCGGCGCCGCCGGGACCGCCGATGAATTGATGATGCTGGTCGAACGTCCACAACCGGTGCGGCCAGTTGCTGGGGCTCGAATCGCGCGACACTAGCGCCCAGTTTTCGTTCTTGATCTGATTCCAGATTTCCGCCGAGAAACGCGCCGAACTGATCGGGCTCGCATCCCAGGCATTGTCGGCGGCCGCTTTCAGCGTGCGTTCGCGCGCCGCAGCTTGACCCTTTTTCGCTTTGTCGCCGCGTGCAGCAATCATGGCGCGGCGGTCGGCGGGAATGGCTTGCTTCACATATTCAGTGAGCATGGGCAGCGTGGCTTCCGCGTCGGCACCGATAGAGATGTCGACCGGCTGATAACGCTCGAAATCCTGATAATTGGCGCGGATATAGAGATCGCCAACGCCGATGCTGATCAGCTTGGTGCCCGGCTTCAGCTTGGTGCGGTAATCGGCCGTAGCGCTGTCGTCCATCGCGTTGACGGTGCCCCAGAAATCCGTCAGTTCGAGGCCGAGCACGCAGTCCGATTGCCCAATCAGATTGCCGCCGCCGATGACGCAGAGGTGGTGATTGTTCGGCATGTTCATGCGGCCGAGTTGATCGACCACTGGCGCATTCAACGCTTCGGCGAGCTCGATGAGATGCTTCACGCCGGCGGGCGTACGGCCCACGCGGTCGGCCACGATCACAGGATTGTCGGCCATTGCGAGCAACTTGGCGGCTTCGCGCACCGCATTGGGATCGCCGGCCGGCGGAGAAACCATATTCAGCTTGGGAATGACCAGCGGGCGCGGGCCTTTTTCGATCGCGTCTTCCTGAAGTTTCTCTTCAACGGCCAGCAGCACGGGCTCGTGCGGCGGCGTCATCGCGATCTTGTAGGCGCGCACCGCACTTTCCGCGAAGTGCTGCAGCGATTGCGGATTGTCATCCCATTTCGTGAAGTCGCGGATCAGCGAGCCGGGGTCCTGCACCGCATGGATAGTGGGCACGCCCGGCTGGCGCGTGTTCGCGTCCATGCGGTTGCCGACCATGATGAAGGAGGCCGCACGGTCGCACCACGCATTGTAGACCGCCATCGCCGCGTGCTGCAGACCGACTGTGCCGTGACACAGTGCGGCTGCGGGCTTGCCCGCGACCTTGAAATAGCCATGGGTCATGGCCACCGCGGATTCTTCATGCATGCAGGTGATGAATTCGGGCTTCTTGTTGCCGCCGTAATTGACGATCGATTCATGGATGCCGCGGCAGGACGAGGCCGGGTTCGAAAACACGAAATCGATATCCACCGATTTCAGTACGTCGACCATGAAGTCCGATCCGGCGGGACCGCCGAGCGTGCCTGGCGAGGGTGGGACATTGCCGGCCATCTCGGCTTCGGCCGCTGCCGAGGAGGGACGCTTGACGAAGGCCGCGGTGTCGCCTGCGGCCTGGGCCCGCGCGCTCTTGACGCCGGGGATCGCGCTCGCGGCGCCTGCAACGGCCGCTCCGGCCAGGAATTTGCGCCGGTCCACGCCGGTGCTCGTGGTTTTACGTGCCATAAGTCCCTCCCAATAAATCAGCCCCCGCGCCCCCGCAGGCGGCCGCGGCTTTTGCCGATATATATCACGGAGAATCGGCCTGTCCCATCAGACTGTCGTGTAGAAAACCGGCAAAAGCCGGTTCGCCGAGGCCGGTAAGGGTTTCCGGCTGAGCGCGGTGGCACCAAGCTGGCTGACGATCAATTCGATGATGCAGTCCGCCTAGTGATCTCCCGTCCCGCAGTTTGGCTTTCGCTGAATAGCGTCAAAGTGTTAGCGTTAACCAAATCCGGTTCGAGAGGTGGCGATGCAGACCTTCGCTCAACGAGACAACCAAACCGCCAAACCGCATTCGCAAAACCGACTGAGGCCTGGACGGGTGGAGAGCCAACCTTTCTACGCACAACCGGAAATGCGCACCGGCACCGGACGCGCCGGAGGCGATTTCAGCAGAGTGCCGATTCACCGGCCAAGCGTTGTCGGTTCCGGTCTGGGCGGCAAGGATCCCCTACAGCCGACCGGCAAGCAGATCTCCGACGCGCCAGTGCTCGACACGCCCACCGATGTGGCCCCGGTCATCACCGACCCCGCCAAGAACAATCCGGCCCAATCCAATCCCGTCCAAACCAATCCGGCACAGGGTGGTGCGGTGCCTATGGCGCAAGTCGCGGTCAACACACTCACCGCGAATATCGGACCGGACGGCCTCAACATCGCGCATGTGCCGCCCTGCGGAAACCAGCCGACGATTCGGTTCGTGGTCACCCCCCGCAGTGCTGCGCCGGTCACCTGGTCCATCACTGCCGGATCGCCTGCCGCAGGAACGACTCTGACACCGGCCGCGGATACGCTCAGCGCGACCTTGTCCCTGGGGCCTGCGCAAAAGGGTGGCGAACTGGATATCAAAGCGGAGAATAACCAAGGCGGAATGATGTTGCCCTATCGTCTGGCCTCTCATCCAACAGGCATCGCAAGCACGACAGCGATTGGCGATCCGACAGACAGCTCGCTCTATGGCGGGGTATTCGACCATGTGTTTACGAGCAATGACGGACAGACATCATCGCTGGATCAGGTCGCAGTCGGTGAGAAGTTTCCTAATCTTCCAACCCCGAACGCTGCCACCCACACGTTCCAGACGGTGTTCGGCCAGTTCACGCTCAAGACGGGCACGCTCCCCAATACGCCGGCGGCAGGAAACTGGTTTCTTACAAGCGGTGGCGAACTCGGGGACGATCACGACACGGTCGGAATCCAAAAATCGTTGATTGATATCGGACGCCACCTGGCGAGCGATTCCAACCCGACACCGGCCCATCCCATGCCGGCTGGGTTCACGGTCGATCAGGAGTTCCACTGGTGGTGTCCGCATGCGCCTGCCGGAAGCCGGTGGACGCACGCTGCCGACACCACGCATGAACGAACGCTGCGCATGGACAAATCCGGTACGGGTGCAGAGTTCGTGGCCGTCGTGAATGGCAAGGAAAACGCCATGGCCTATGACGGAGATCCCGCCATTGTGAAAACGGGCGTGACGAACGCGAAAGCCGATCCCGCGACGGTGGCTCCGTCGGCCGCCGGCGGCACCCCCAATACGGTCCAGATCAGCGCCGATTTGTTTCCCTCCGGCCGCACATCGCATTTCTCGATAATCGGCAACGCGCACGGGTGCACAATCAATTCCACCAGCGGTGAACTTACGATCGGAACACAGACCGGTGTCGTGAAAGTGCGCGTGGCAAACGTCAGCGGCGGACCCAATTGGGACGAGGTCGATGTCACCATTGCGGCGCCTGCCGCGTCCAAGCCCCCGGTGCAAAACCCGGCGCCCAATCCCACCCCGCATGCCGGCGGAGAGGCCCCGCCGGCCGATCACTGAGCGTCAGGAACAACGCCATGGCGACTGCAGGCCTGATCACCGTTCCAAGCAGTTTTGCACCGGCCGAGACCATGGACAGGCTCGAAGCCGCAATCAAAGCGAAAGGCATCGCCGTGTTCGCCCGCATCGATCATGCCGCGGGCGCGGCGAAAGCCGGCCTATCGCTGAGGCCGACGGAGTTGCTGATCTTCGGCAAAGCCGAAGGCGGCACGCCGCTGATGCAATCGAGCCAGACCGCAGGTATCGATTTGCCGCTGAAGGCTTTGGTCTGGCAGGACGCATCCGGCAAGGTCTGGTTGTCCTACAACGATCCCGCGTGGCTCGCGAAACGTCACGCCGTCGGCACAACGGCAGAACCGAACGTGCGCGCGCTGACCGCGTTGCTCGCGGACCTCGCCTGCAAGGCCACCACGTCCCCGTAATAGACCCGCCGCTGGCGTCAGGATTTCAGCTTCAGCATCCGCGCCGCGTTGAGCTGATAGATTTTCCGCCGCTCCTCCTCGGTGACATCGATTTCGTCGAGCACCTTGATGATGTCGCGGATGAACAGCGGGCCGCCTTCGGGATCGAACGGGCAATCGCTGCCGAACAGCACGTGATCGCAGCCAAAGAAATCGATGCCGCAGCGCGTGCCGGATTTGGAGCCGTTGATCGCGGTGTCGGCGAAGAACATGCGGAAATAATCGACCGGGCGGCGGCCTTTTGCCTTCATGTTGGCGACGATTTCGCCGTAGGCCGGTTCGGCGCCTTCGCGCGTGCCGAGTTGATCGAGTCCTAAGCCCACGCGCGCTTCCAGGAATGGCACCATGGCGCCCAGATGATGGGTGATGATCTTCAAATTCGGCCAACGATCGAAGAAGCCGGAAAATACCATGCGTGCCATGGCGGCGCTGGTTTCATAAGGCCAGCCGAAGCACCACCAGATGTCGTATTTCGAACTGCCTTCCACCGGATAATCGGCGAATTTCTGCGGCCGCGTCGGGTGCATCCAGATCGGCAGATCATAGGAATGCATCAGCTCGAAAATGGGCGCGAGTTCCGGATCGTCCAGCGGGCGCCCGTTGACGTTGGTCATGATCTGGATGCCGCGCGCATCGAGCGTCTCGATGCTGCGGCGGATTTCGGCCAACGCCGCCTTGACGTTGTTCATCGGCACCGAGGCGGCAAAGGCAGGGAACTTCTTTGGATGTTTGGCAACGATCTCGGCCATGCCGTCATTGGCGAGCTTGGCCATGTCGGGCGAGGTTTCGGGCGGCGCCACATATTCGATGGCCGGCATGGAAAGGGTGAGGATCTGCTGATAGTCGGGGCCGAACTCCTCCATCATCTTCAGGCGCGCATCCAGGTTGTAGAGCACCGGAATCTCGAGCCAGCGGCGGACGGCGGCTTTGTTCGGAATCACCTCGACCATCTTGTCGAAATAGGATTTCGGGAAGATATGCGGAAAAATGTCGATCTTCTTCACGGGGAGGGCCTTTCGGATGCGGGGAATGCGAGTGCGCGGGAACATACCCACCGCCTTGGGCAGCGGCAAGCGCGCTTCGATCCTCAGAAGGGCATCACTAGGCCGCGTTCAGGGCCGCGCCGTCGAGCGTGCTCGCTCTTGGAAAGACGATGGTGATGCGCGTGCCTTCTCCAAGCTCGCTGCGGAGCCGGATGCGGCCGCCATGCATCTCCACCAATCCTTTGACGATGGGAAGGCCCAACCCGGAGCCGCGGCTGGCGGTGGTGACTTCCGGGCTTTCCTGGCCAAAGCGCTCGAAGAGCTGCGCCTGGATCTCATTTGCGATTCCGACGCCGTTGTCCGCAACCGTCAACTCGATCTCGTGGCCCGCATTTAAGGTGACGGAAACATCGACCCTGCCGTTCGGCGGCGTGAACTTGACCGCATTTGAAAGAAGGTTCGCCAGGATCTGGCGCACGGCATGCAGATCGGCATGCAGAAGGGGCAGGCTCGGCGGCAGATGGGCATCGACGGCAATCGTTTTCTCCGCGGCCTTTTCGCCGGCGAGATACACTTCGTCCCGCACCAGGCTCATCAGATCGATGGGCTCCGGCTGCAGCTTTTTCCGTCCGGCGTCGATCTTCGCAAGTTCGAGGATATCGCCGATCATCCGGAGCAGATGCTGGCCGGACTGATTGATGAAGCCGCCATATTCGGAATAGCGCTCGGGTGCATCGCCGAAAGTCCGTGAGCGGACGATGTCCGAAAAGCCGATGATGGCGTTGAGCGGCGTTCTCAGCTCGTGACTCATATTGGCGAGGAATTCGGATTTTGTTTTGCTGGCAATCAACGCCTGCCGATGAGCGCGGTCCGATTCGCGCTTGGCCTGATGCAAATTTTCGATCAGCAGGTCGCGATCGCGCTCGAGCTGCCAGGTGCGGTAGAAGCGGTTATGCGTTGCACAGGCCTGGAACAGCATAAGGACCGTGTAGACGATAGCGAGCTGGAACAGCGTCACCAGGTATGTCGTGCTGTGGAAAGCTTCCATAACGAACATGAGCGAGGATAGAAACGCCATTGGTCCTGCCACCGCTGCGGCGTGTGGGGAGAGGCGCATGCTGATGCCGGCAAGCGTGCAGGAAACGACCAGCACGGCAAACATGTTGCTTGGAATAGAGTTCGTATCCCAGGCCCACAGGATGAGCGAGGCCCACCCCAACGTCTGCACCAGCGTCATCACCGACATCATGCGGGCGCGGGCGCGGGCATGGGCTATGACATTTGTGACGCGCGTCCGGCGGCTGAGAAGGATCTCATTGGTCACCGAGGTCGCCACGATGAACAACCAGGACCCCACGACATTGGCCAGCGGTGCATGGTGCGACACGATGGTTCCGATGACGAGTCCGAGAAGCGGGTAGGCGTAATCGAACAGCCTGATCCCTTCGCGCACGAGATCGAGTTCGGCCTCGATTCTAAGGGCGTCCTGCTCCGTCGCGGGGCTGAGCGATGCGATGATGATCGAGGGCAAGCGTAGGAGGCTCTTGATCCCGCGGGCCCAGAACGCCGCGAGGTCCGTCTTGCAACGCTCAAACATGATCTTCGTCCATGGCCGGTTGCCGCTTTGCCCTATTTGGGCACAACCTGCCACGCGCGCAGTTAACAGGGCTTTTTAATCAAAAACCGGCACACAAGCGCGGTTAAAGAAGGGTTTCGCGCTTATGTCCGCTTTTACAAACCGTGCGGGCGTTGCGTCGCCGCCACGGCGCTGCTAGGCACGCTCACCTGCGAAGAGAGCCCGTATGAGCATCGAATCCCGTCCCGTTGGAGGAATGCCCGCCGCACAAGCGGCCAGACGGCGTACCTTCGCGATCATCTCGCACCCTGATGCCGGCAAGACGACGTTGACGGAGCAATTGCTGCTTCTGGGCGGCGCCATCCGCCTTGCCGGACAGGTGAAGGCGCGGGGTGAAGCGCGGCGCGCGCGCTCGGACTGGATGCGGATCGAGCAGGAACGCGGCATTTCCGTCACCACCGCGGTGATGACGTTCGAATTCGAAGATGCCGTGTTCAATCTTCTGGATACGCCGGGCCACGAGGATTTTTCCGAAGACACCTATCGCACGCTGACGGCTGTGGATTCGGCGGTGATGGTGATCGACGCGGCGAAGGGCATCGAAAGCCAGACGCGCAAATTGTTCGAGATTTGCCGCTTGCGCGACATTCCGATCATGACCTTCGTCAACAAGATGGACCGTGAGGCGCGCGATCCTTTCGAATTGCTCGACGAGATCGCCGATCAGCTTCAGCTCGAATGCGCTCCTCTCAGCTGGCCGGCGGGATCGGGCCTCAATTTCCACGGCGTGTTCGATCTGGAGAAGAATGATTTCATCAAATTCGCGACCGGCGAGCCGCGGATGAAGGACCTCTCTGCGCTGCCCGAAGATGTGCGCGCCAAACTTGCCGAGGACGTCGAATTGGTGCGTCACGCATCCACCCCGTTCGATCTCGAGACCTATCGTGGCGGACACATGACGCCGGTCTTCTTCGGCGCGGCGCTGAAGAATTTCGGTGTGCGTGGCCTGTTGCAGGCGCTTGGGCACCTGGCGCCGCCGCCGCGCCCGCAAGCGGCAAATCTGCGCGCGGTCGAGCCGTCGGAAGAGCAGGTCACCGGCTTCGTTTTCAAGGTGCAGGCCAATATGGACCCTAATCATCGCGACCGGGTGGCGTTCCTGCGGCTGTGTTCCGGGCGGTTCCGGCGCGGCATGAAGCTGAAGCAATCGGGCACCGGCAAGACCATCGGTGTGCACAATCCAATCCTGTTCTTCGCGCAGGAGCGCGAGGTGGTAGACGAGGCCTGGCCCGGCGACATTATCGGCATTCCCAACCATGGCGTGCTGCGGGTGGGCGATACGCTGACGGAAACGGAAGATTTGGTCTTCACCGGCATTCCCAATTTCGCTCCGGAAATTCTGCGCCGCGTACGCCTGTTCGATGCGATGAAGGCCAAGCATTTGAAGCGCGCGCTGGAGAGCCTGGCCGAAGAGGGCGTGACCCAGGTGTTCAAGCCGCTGATCGGCGCGCAATGGACGGTCGGCGTGGTCGGCAATCTTCAACTCGACGTGCTCAAGAGCCGGCTCCAGGCGGAATATGGCTTGGATGTGGACCTGGAAGCCTCGCCCTATGAGACGGCCCGCTGGATTGCCGGGTCACCGGAGGAGATCGTGAAATTCCGTGACGCCAATCGCGGCCAGATGGCTGAAGATCGCGATGGCGCGGCGGTGTTCCTTGCCAAGAGCGCCTGGGAATTGGGTTATGTGGGCGGGAAATTCCCGAATATCCGCTTCCTGAAAACCCGCGAACGCAGCCACACCACGGAAGCCGCTTGACGCCCTGAGGGGGTTGGGGGCGCCTCTCGTTTGTGCTTTATTCCGGCGCCATATGCCCGAGGGAGGAGCATGCGAATGACCCGTGGAATTTTGCTGAGCGCTGTGGCTTTGACCATGCTCGCCGCGCCGGCTTTCGCCCAAGACCGCTGTTCGTCGCCGCTGGCCCCTGTCGTTCCCGACGGCAAGACCTCGACGGTGGCGCAATTGAGCCAGGCGGCTAAGGACGTCGTGGCCTTCATCAAGGCGTCCGACGAGTACCAGACGTGCCTGCTTGCCGCGATCGCCGAGCAGGATAAGCTGGCGAAAGACCCCAAGAATCCGCCCGATCCGGCCATCAAGAAGGCGCTCGAAGCCAAAGGCGACGCCAACCAGGCGGAAAAGGTGCGCGTCGGCACCGCCTACAATGCCGCTGCCGCTGCCTATAAGGCCGCCCACCCGAAATAGATCCGATACGCCGCGTTTTCCGCCAACGGCCCGGGCTGATCGTCCGGGCCGCTTTTGTTTGTACGCGCAAGTGCGGGCGGCAGAGAATCGCTTATCATGGCCCCATGAGCGAAGTGCTTTCCCGCCGGACCGAGAGACGGACCCGCCAGCGTGCGGCCAACCGAACCGCCATTCTTGAGGCGGCCCGGCGTGTGGCGGCGCGCGAAGGCGCCGGCGAGCTCTCCTTGCGCGCCGTTGCAGGCGAGGCGGGCTACGCGCCGGCTTCGGTCTATGAATATTTCCGCAATCGCGCGGAGCTGGTGCTGGCGCTTGCGGCCGAAGACATGGGGGGGCTTGCGCGAAGTCTGCGCGAACCGGCGCCCGGCACCTTGGCCCTAGCCGCGAAAACCGCGCTCGACGCGATGCGGGGAAGCGGCGCTTTGCCGGCCGCGATTGCCACCCTGGAAGGGGGCGATGCCCCGCCGGAGGCCGAAAGATTATTCAACGGCAAGCTGATAGCCGCGCTGACTGCCTTCGCGGAAGCGGCGGGCCGCACCCCCAAAACGCGCGAGGAACAAGCCGACGTGCTGCTGGCGGCCGCGGCCGTCACGGGTCTTGCCGTGCTGGCGCGGGCAGGGCGGCTGAAGACCCTCGGCCTTGAGGAGAGCGTGCTTCTCGAACGGCTGGACAAGCGGTTCACGCCGCCGCTGCCGTAAACACGTTCGGCCTCCCGCCTATTTTCGGCTAGACTGCCTGCGGCATTACTCGGGAGGATCACATGGACGTGCAACGGCGCGATTTTCTGCTCACCGGAACAATGGTGGCCGCGGCAGCGGCCGCGGCCCCAGCGTTGGCGCAGACCACACCGGCATCGGTAAGCGCCGAAGGGCCCGGCCAGGAGCGTGGCGGCAGTGTGCGTCCGGGGGATGAGAAGATCCAATATGAAGGCGGCAAGGAGGTGAAGCGGCTGAAGATCGTCAACACCACCGAGCTGGAAATCGAAGCCGAGAAGATTCTGCCCAAGGGCGGCTATGGCTATATTTTCGGCGGCTCAGGCGCCGAATACACCAAGCGCGAAAATCTGCGCGCCATGGAAGGGATCGGCATCGAG
>DATLVC010000255.1:0-5722 GCA_035577685.1 Micropepsaceae bacterium
CACCATCGAGACCTCTTCAGAAATCTGGCGCAACGGCACGGCACACCCTTTCTTATCGTCTGTTGCCGTGCGAACGTGCCGGTTCTTAAGGCGCGCATAGCGGACCGGCAAAAGCTAGGCGTCGATCCCTCCGATGCAGACCTTGGTGTACTGCGCCGACAAATTGAAACCTTTGACCCCCTCACCGAAGCGGAGACCCCTTTCCTCGTGGAAGTCGATACCGTGTCCAATAACGCGGTACCTGAGACACTTGCGCGCATTCATTCAATGATCGACACACGTGCAGCGGCTTAGGTGCCGGACGCCCAGGTTATAGAAATTCACACCACCCGCGACATCGCCGGTGGCTCGGCTGCCGAAGTCAAGTAGGCGTCGAATACCATCGCGACGACGCGCATCATCAGCTGCCCGGCGGGCGTAAGTCGGATCTTCTCCGCCGTCACATCGACCAGTCCCTCCGCTTGAAGCGACTGCATACGCTTGAGCTCAGGTGCAAAGTATTCGTCGAAGACGATATTGTGGCGGCCCTCCATTGCCTTGATCTCGATGAGGCCATGGCACATGATTTGCTGGATCACCGCGGCGCGAATTCGATCGTCCTGATCGACGCTGACGCCTCGTTCCGAGGGCATCGTGCCGCGCTCAACCGCGGCTTCGTAGTCCGGCAAGAGTTTGAGATTCTGCACGTAGAGATTTCCGACGCGGCCAATTGCACTCACACCGAAGCTCACCAGATCGCGATTCGCGTGAGTCGTATAGCCCTGGAAACTGCGATGCAGGGTCATTTGTTGCTTGGCCTGCGCCAAACTATCGGACGGCAGCGCAAAGTGATCCAACCCGATGTATAGATACCCTGCAGCACACAGCTTTTCGATGGCGAGCTGCAAAAGTGCCAGGCGGGTCAAGGCATCAGGCAGCTGCGCCGCGGAAAACCGCCGCTGCGCCTTGAATAGCTGCGGCATGTGAGCGTATCCGTAGACTGCCAGGCGATCGGGCCGCATCGCGATGACCCGATCGAGCGTGCGCTCAAAGGTCTCGATGGTCTGCAACGGCAGTCCATAGATCAAATCAAAGTTGATGGACTGAAAACGAAGATCCCGGGCCTCTTGATACACAGCCTGCACCATTTCGACCGGCTGCGCGCGGTTGATCGCGGATTGCACGTCGGAATCAAAATCCTGAACGCCCACGCTCACTCGATTGAAGCCCAGCTCTTTGAGCAGCGGCAGTGTTCCGGGAGCGATGCTGCGCGGGTCGATTTCAATGGAATAGTCGCGCTCGGCAGCGTCGGTCAGCTGAAAATGCCGCGTGAGACTTCCCCATAGCTTGATGAGATCGGACGCCGGGAGATAGGTGGGCGTTCCGCCGCCGAAATGCAGTTGTTCGACGACACGCGCTCGATCGAAGTACTGGCCACGCCACGCAATCTCTTGGGCCAGGTACCCGACATAGCGCTCGATCCGGGCGAGGCTACGAGTGACGATCTTGTTGCACCCGCAGTAGAGGCATGGACTGAAACAGAACGGAATGTGCAGATACAGCGACAGCGGCCCGCGCAGCAGCGCGTCCTTACTGTCGGTCGCCGCCCGCACGTAGTCTTCAGTGCGGATTTCGTCCTTGAATTGCAACGCCGTGGGATACGAGGTGTAACGCGGGCCCGACTGCCCGTAACGGGCCATCAGCTCAAGATCGAATCGAATGGCGGTAGAACTAGTCAAGGGGCCCACCCGGCTACGAATGCACATGCATGGTGAACGGCGCCAGGAGGGTCAACACGCCGAATGCCAGGAGCAGCGAACCGAAAACCACATTCAGGCGCCGCCCCGCGTTCAAGCGCAGGATTTGGGCGCTCGCAAGTCCTGCCGTGAGAACGGTCGGCACGGTACCCAATCCAAAACACAGCATCGTCGCCGCGCCCTTCACGGGATTTCCCGCGAGCGCTGCGATCAGCAGCATGGAATACACCATCCCGCATGGCAGCCACCCCCACAACATTCCCAGCAGCAGCGAGCCGCTGAAGCGGTTTGCCGGAATGGAGCGCGCCAATGGCGCTAGGTAACGCCACACTTGCGCGCCGAGTTTCTCGATACGCGCGAGCGGCCGCACCCTGAATAAGATGCCGATGGCTGCGCCGATGAGCACAAGGCCCGCAAGCGCCCGCAACATGACCTGAAGATGCTCGAGATCAAACATCGCCTGCAGCAGCCCCACCGTCATGCCGGCCAGCGCGCCGGCGAGAGAGTAACTCGCGAGGCGCCCGGCCTGATAGCTCAGGGCGTGCCCCAGCGTGCGCTTGGGTGAAGCTCCCAGACGGTGCGCTCGCAGGCCAAGCGCAGCGGACAAACCGCCGCACATGGCGAGGCAATGAATGCTGCCCGCCAAACCGGCCACAAAGGCCGCGAGTAGCGAGAACGAGCCGGAGAAGGCCATGGCGTGATTCATGGGGGGAGCGAGCTACCGGTCGCCTCGCGATGCTCGGATTTCTCATCCACCAGGATCTCCCACGAGGCGACGTCCAGTTCATCGAATTGCCCGGATCGGACCGCCCAGAAAAAACCCCAAAGACCAATGCCCACGAGGATCAGGCTGACTGGCACCAGCACGAAAACGATATTCATGATGCGGAGGTTCCTAGCAAGGGTTCAACGGCCGGCGGTGCGGCACGGAGCGGCGAAGCCACCGAAGCCCAAGTCGGGCCGCCGCGCATCAGGCGCAACGAATTCAAGACCACCACAATCGAACTTAAAGACATGCCGATGGCGGCCATCCAGGGGGGCACCCAACCGAGCGCCGCCAGAGGCATGGCGGTGAGGTTGTAGCCGGCTGCCCAAAGCAGATTTTGGCGAATGATGGCTTTCGCGCGCCGTGCCACCGCGAAGGCCGCCGGCAACGCCCGCAAAGAATCCCCCACCAGGATCAGATCGGCGCTTGCCAAAGCCAGTGCCGAGCCCCGGCTCATGGCGATGGACACCCCCGCCCCGCTCAACACGGGTGCATCGTTGATCCCATCCCCCACCACGGCCACGAATTCCCCGCGCGCGGTGAGTGTTTCGACCCGCGCCAATTTGTCGCCGGGTGATTGACGCGCGGAAAATTCATCGATGTCGCAGCTTCCGGCCACGCGGCGCACGGCAGCCTTTGCATCGCCACTTAATATCTCGGTGCGAAGCCCATGCTGGTGCAGCGCTTGGATGGTTTGGGCACTCTCGGCGCGCACGGCATCGCCGATGGTGAACCGAGCCAGCGGTTTCCTCTCGCAGCCGAGCACAACGGCGCCGTCGTCCGGTCCCTGTACGCCCAGGGCGTATGCCTGACTGCCGATGCGATAGCACCGGCCCTCGAAGCGGCCTTCCATCCCTCCGCCGACGCTGACCGCGATGTCGCTGGCCGCGGCTGCTCTGCTTGGTTCGGAAACGAATGCACGGGCAATCGGGTGTTCCGACACCGTTTCGAGCGCAGCAGCGATGCGACGACACTCCGGCTCTGTTACCGCGCTCAACGTTTCACAAGAAATCACCGAGACCTGGCCTGTGGTCAGCGTGCCCGTCTTATCGAACACCACCCGGGTCACCTTGGCGAGACCCTCGATCGCATCCTGGTGTGTTACCAGCACGCCACGGCGCGCCAGCGCCGCATTGGCGCTCGCGACCGCCACCAAGGTCGCAAGCGAAAATGCACACGGGCATGCCACCACCAATACGGCCAGCGTGGCCGCAAAAGCGCGCGATGGATCGACCACGAGCCAGAACGCGCAAACCAGCAGCGCCCCAAGAAGCACGCGCGCCAGAAAGCGGCTGGACATGCGGTCAGCCACGCGCGTGATGCGCGGTCGTTGCGCCTGGGCGCGGCGCAAAAGCGCCACGATATGCTCGAGCACCGTCCCTGACCCGACGGCAATCACCCGCACGCGCACCGGCGCGCCCAGATTGAGCGTGCCCGCCGTCACACGATCGCCGCGGCCCCGATCGACGGGCAGAGGCTCGCCCGTGAGCAGCGACTCATCGACGCGAGTGTTCCCATCGATGACTTCACCGTCCGCCGGGATTACCTCGCCGCAGCGGACCAGCAGTTCATCGTCGACTTGAAGCTCTGCCACCATGACGTCGGTGAGCGGCGCTGCTGGCGCGCAAGAGGCAAATCGATGAGCGGTGACGGGCATCATTCGCCCCAAAGAATCAGACACGCTGTTGCTGCGATGTCGCGCCACCATTTCGACGTAGCGAGCGACGGTCAAAAAGAATATGAACATGGTGACAGAATCGAAGTAAACGTCTCCGGTGTGGCGCCATGTGTTGAGCAAGCTCGCGCCAAAGGCCAGCAGCAACCCTAATGCCACCGGCACGTCCATGGTGATGCTGCGCACATTGAGCGCCTTGCAAGCGCCGACAAAAAAAGGCCAGCCCCCGTACAACATCACCGGCGTCGCGACCAACATACTGATGCCGCGAAGATAGGCACGGATCGTGGCATCCATGCCCTGCATGTCGCCGGCGTACAGCGCGACGGCAAACATCATGACCTGCATCATGCCGAAGCCCGACACCGCCAGGCGCTTAAGGATGGTCCGCCGCTCCTGGCGCGCCTGTTCGTCCACGGCATCGGTGGTCACGATATGCGGCCGATACCCTAACTCGGAAATCAACCTCAGCAATCGAGACAGCGCCACCATCTTCTCATCCCAGACAATAGTGGCGCGTCCCGTTGCGCTGTTGACGCTGGCGCGCAGCACCCCGTCGACCCGTTCGAGTGAATGGCCAATGAGCCAGCTGCAGGCGGCGCAGGTTAGCCCATCGATGAGCAGCACCACTGAGCGGCCGTTGCGCTCGGCGCGGGTCAGACTTTCAATGACCCTCGGCGCATCGTAGTGCCCCCATTCCTCGCCCGAGGGCTGCGGCGTAAGACTCGAGACGGTTCGAAATCGATAAAAATCCTCCAGACCCAATTGTACGATCAACTGTGCCGCGGCGCGGCAGCCCGTGCAGCACACCGGCACGTCCCTTCCCTCCAGGCGCGCCCACTCAGTACGGCCATCCACCAGGGGCTGTGAACAATGAAAGCAAATTCCAGGCTCGTCCGACACGGGGCGCTCAATCTGCCGGCGGCACGATGGAATTGGCTCGGCTGCCGTGCAATACCGCGGTCGTCGGATGCGGCGTACGAACCTCGCGATCGGGATGATTCAGAATCAAGATCATGGTAATGACACCGGCAATCACCGACCCGATGGGCGGGGCCAGCACCACCCATACCATCGGATGGCGATACCAGGATTTTGAAACGCTCGCGTTCATCGGATCACTCCTCACATTTCAAGGCGGCGCGAAGAAGCGCGCACGGCTGGTCGCCTGCAGTTCTGGGTCATCGAGCGCTTGAACTCGAATTTTGAAGTCCCGGCCTCCGTGCTCCTCACCCCCGGGCACCCGAACTCGTACTATCACGGCCTTCACTTCTTCGGCGCTGACGAAGGTCGTTGGGGAATCCGCGTCGATCTGCGCATGATCCAATGCAAGTGGCGCGATGCGAAATGCATGGCCGCGCTGATCCTTGTTGATGATGCGAACGCTGAAGACGTTTTCTATCCGCCCGTCGTCCAATTCTCGATACAGGGTGTTTCGATCCCGCAATACGTCGATTTCAAACGGCGCGCGATGCGTGATCGTGTAGCCGAAGCCAGCCAGCAGTAGGGACAGTACGCACGCGTAGATCGCAACCCTGGGGCGCA
>DATLVC010000256.1:0-6181 GCA_035577685.1 Micropepsaceae bacterium
ACCCAGAGCGTGACGGAATTTGCCGGTGAAGAACTCCGCATCGATGATCGCGTCCGCTGCACCCAGCATGCGCACGCCGATCAGGCTCCTCGGATTGAAATAGCCTGTGCCCAGAACCGCACCGCCCTCGTCCGCCAGGCCCACCAACGTGCCGGGCGCCAGCGCCTTTATGCGTTCGTCCATAGTGATCTCATTGGAGAACACCCATGGCGCGCCGGCGCGCACACGGCGGCCCTCACGCGGTTTGAGGCGGATGATCGGGCGCTTGGTCAACAGCTTTGCCATTTGCTTGCGAGGTTTGCGCCTTGATATAGAGAACCACGCGCCGTGGGAAGCGACGGCGCAACCTCAGGAAAGCCCGATCTTCGATCATGACCGACCGCCCTCCTCTGCCGCCTTTCACCGCCGAAACCGCAGCCCAAAAGGCCCGTATGGCCGAAGATGCGTGGAACAGCCGCGATCCGGCGCGCGTCGCGCTCGCCTATACGGAGAATAGCCGGTGGCGCAACCGCGCCGAATTTTTGGAAGGCCGGGAGGCAATCGTCGAATTCCTGACGCGCAAATGGGCGAAGGAACGCGATTACCGGCTGATCAAGGAAGTGTGGGCCTTTCATGCCAATCGCATTGCCGTTCGCTTCCAATATGAATGGCAAGACGATTCCGGCAATTGGTTTCGCAGTTACGGCAATGAGCAATGGGAGTTCGACGAGCACGGCCTGATGCGCCGGCGCGAGGCCAGCATCAACGATGTGCCGATTGCATCGTCGCAGCGCAAATTCCTTTGGCCGCTGGGCGCGCGGCCTGCGGATCATCCGGGTTTGACCGAACTCGGGCTTTAGACTTGTTGTGCATTGTCTTTATCCACCGCTCAAAAAACAAACTCACCATGGCAGGGCTTGAACCTGCCATCCAGCGAGCCCGCGTCTGCGGGCTCAAAAGAAATCGTCGGCTCGCAGACGCTCGCCGGCTGGGTGGCCGGCTCGGAGGCCGGCCATGGTGAGAGATTTGATGCTGCCCAATCAAAACGAGTCTAGCGCGCACCAGGCTGGCCGCGGATCCATTGCGACAGCAGCCATTTCTCGCCGCGCGTCGGCGGCAAGCCCGCATGGCGCGTGCGCCGGTCGGGCGTACCGTCCGGTTCCACATTCCAGAAAAAGAGCCCACTGCCCTTCCGTCCTTTCCAGCGTTTTCCGAGCACCGGAAATTCCGTCTCGCCGCCCTCGTAACCCTCATTGAGGGAGATCAGGAACGTCAGCACGCGCTGGCCGCGTTGGGCGACATCCTTTGCATGGCCCGGCTGGCTTACATCGAGAAAATCGCAATGGGGCAGGAATTCCTGGCCGGCGGAATAATGCAGAATCGCCGTCGACTCCATCGCGTAGACCGGCAACTCGGCGACGCTCGCCATGCGCGCCCGCAAGGCAAGCAGCAGAAGGTCGCTCTCGGCCCAGGGAAAATAACAGGCGCTGTTGCTGCGCACTTCGTCCACACGCTGGCCACCCGTTTCCTGGTCGTAGATTCCCGCCGGCGCCAGCTTGGGCCGCGCGCGTGCGATCAGCCAATCGCAGAGTTCGGGCTCGGCCATGGATTCCACCGTCGCAATCCGGGGGCTTGCTGAAACAATGCGCGGCCGCGGCGGCGTGAGCCATCTGACGAGATCGACCGACCGCCGCAGATTGTGCCACGTCTCGGCGGGCACCGGCTTGCCTGAATCAATTTCGCGCGACAACGCCCATTCGCTCGCAAGCGCAGCAAGTTCGGCTTGGGCAAGGCGATGTCCAAGCTCCGCCGCGCGCTGCAAATGATCGAGCGCCGCCTGCCAATCGGGCGGCGCGCCGGTCGATTCGGCCGCATACAGCGCTGACTCATGCGCGGTCTGCGCATCGGGTGAAGATGGCGGATTGGGGCTCACCGTCAAATGCTAACAGCGCCGCCGCACCGGCACAACGCGGGCGTCCGCGGCCCGCTGTGTATCTTGCTTCGCGTGGCTGATATATAGAGCCTCGTTCGGATAGACGTGGGGAGGATATACATGCGTCTGAATTGGAAAGCTTGCACGCTGGCTGCTGTTTCGGTGCTCGCGGTGAGCGGCGTGGTGGGATTCGCCGTGGGCGCGCCGGCGGCCGACAAGCCGCCGACCTATAAATACGACCCGACCTGGCCCAAGGAATTGCCCAACAAATGGACCATGGAAGGCATCACCGGACTCTTCGTCGATAAGGACGATCATATCTGGGTGCTGAACCGTCCGCGCGATTTCGACGAGCGCGAGAACATGGCCGCCGTCAGTCCGCCCGCCGGGGAATGCTGCGTGGCCCCGCCTGCGGTGATGGAATTCGACACCCAGGGCAATCTGCTGACCGCCTGGGGCGTGCCCGATTCCGTTCCGGGCTGGCCGAAATCCGAACACACGATTTTCACCGACCGCGCCGGCAATGTGTACATCGCGGGCGCCCAGGCCGGCGACACGATCCTGAAATTCAGCCATGACGGAAAGCTGCTGACCGATTTCGGCCATCGCGGACCCTCGGGGCCAGACGCGGGCCGCAAACAAGACAATCAGCAGACGGACCTTCTCTTGCGCGGTGTGGCCGCGGCGACACTGGACGAGGACGCCCACGAGATCTACATCGCCGACGGTTATTTGAACCGGCGGGTCCTGGTCTATGACTGGGACACCGGCAAGTTCAAGCGCGGCTGGGGCGCCTATGGCAAACCGCTCGCCGAAATCGACAATGGTCCGCAGCCGCCGCACGATCCCAAGGGCCAGCCGGCGAAGGATTTCAAATCGCCGGTCCATTGCGTGCGGATTTCCAAAGACGGCTTGGTCTATGTCTGCGACCGGGCCGGCGACCGCATCCAGGTCTTCACCAAGCAGGGCAAATTCCTGAAGGAATTCTTCGTCGCCAATGACACGCTGCGCGGCGGCTCGGCGGGCTCGGTCGATTTCTCCGCCGATCCCGGCCAGAAATATATCTTCGTCGCCGACATCGTGAACAATGTGGTGTGGGAACTGGAACGCGACACCGGCAAGGTGGTGGCCAAGATCGGCCATCACGGCCACCAAGGCGGCATGTTCCATTTCGTCCATGTGGCCTTCATGGATTCCAAGGGGAACCTCTACACAGGCGAAGTGGACTCCGGAAAACGGGTCCAGAAGTTCACGCCGGCCCCTTAAGGCCTATCGCATCCGCAAAAGCCGGGGCTCGGAAGATGCCGGACCCCGGCTTTTTCATTTGTGCGCGGAGCAAATTTTCCGTGTCAACCCAGTGGCGCAGGCGCCGGAAATAGGCGAATTTGCGGGGAGGGGAGAGCCAATCATGCCATACGCACCGAAAGCCAACGGAGCGCCGGATCGTTGTCCCGCGCAGCCGATCCGTCTCGACGCAACGCTTGCCTTGGCGGCGGGCATAACGCTCAGCGTGGTGGCCTCGGCCCCTGCCTTGGCGGGCGAAAACACCCAGACGCCGGAAGTCGTCACCATCACGGCGCGGCCGCCCGATCCCGTGGGCAACAAGGCCTATTCCACAACGCTGATCGATGAGCAGCAACTGCAGGTGTCGGATCAGCTCGACTCGGCGCTCCGGCAGGTGCCGGGGTTATCGCTCTTTCGCCGCAACACCAGCCTCTCCGCCAATCCCACAGTACAGGGCGTGTCCTTGCGCTCCATCGGTGCTTCGGGCGCGGGACGCGCCCTCGTGACGCTGGATGGCGTGCCGCAGAACGACCCCTTCGGAAGCTGGGTGATCTGGAGCTCGTTGCCCACAGAAGACATTCAAGGCGCGGAGATCGTCCATGGCGCGGGCGCGGGTCCCTATGGGGCCGGGGCGCTCACCGGCGTCATCGCGCTGACTGAGCGAACCGGCACCAGCGGCATCATCGACGCTGAGGGCGGCGAATTGAGCCAGGGGCGCGTGGCGGGCGCCGGCAATGTTCAGTTCGACAATGTCAGCATCGGCGCCAGCGCCATGTATCAGAGCGTGGGAGGCTGGGTGCCGGTTTCCCTTAGTCAGCGGGGTGCTGCCGACAACCACCTCACGCTGAAAGCCACGAGCGCCTCTATCCATGGCGGCGTGGAGGTCGTGCCGGGGACACAAGTCACCGGACGTTTCGGCTATTACAACGAACTGCGCGCCACCGGCATTGTGGGCGCGAGCTCGAGCGCCAACGGCACGACCGGAAGCCTGACGGCTGCCAGTGCCGAGCAGCCCGATGCCATCGGCTGGCGCATCCAGGGTTGGTTCCGCGACTCAGACATGTCCAACGTGACATCGGCAGTCGGAGCCAAGCGCGCCACGGTCACGCCGGCTGGCAATCAATATTCCGTGCCGGCGCTCGGCTGGGGCGGCAATGCGGCCTTGCGCGGGACCTTCGATTGGCTGGATTGGGAAGCGGGCGTTGATGCACGGCTCGCCGACGGCGAATCCCGCGAGCTTTTCAGCTTCACCGGGGGCCAATTCCGTTCCAGCCGTTTTGCGGGGGGACGCACCCTCGTCGCCGGCGCCTATGCCGAAGGTGCAAGCCGGGTCGACGATTGGCTCTTCACCGCCGGCGTGCGCATCGACGAGTGGAAGAATTACAACGGCCACACCGTCGAGCACTCACTGGCCACCGGTGCGACCACGCTGAACAATCAGTATGCGGATTCGAGCGGCACGGTTCCGACCGGACGCGCCGGCGTGCGCAAGGATTTGGGCGACGGGCTTTACCTGCGCTCGGCGGCCTATGAAGGGTTTCGCGCGCCCTCGCTCAACGAGCTGTATCGCGCCTTCCGCGTCGGCAACAATTACACACGCGCCAATCCCGCGCTGAAACCGGAGAAGCTTTATGGCGTGGAAGCCGGGATCGGCGACGACCAGGGCGCATTCACCTGGGACGCGACAGCGTTCTGGAACAAGCTCGCCGACGGCGTGACCAATGTTACGCTGGCCAATGGCCCGCTCACGGCGCCTGACGTGACGCTGCCCGCAGGCGGCCAGCTGATCCAGCGCCAGAATGTCGGCTATATCCGCGCGTTCGGCGCCGAAGGCGAAGCGCAATGGCGGTTCGATGACATGCTGGCGGTGCGCGGTGCATTCTCGGTCACCGACGCGCGCGTCAACGGCCAATCGGTCACGCCTCAACTCACCGGCAAGCGTCCGGCCCAAACGCCGCGCATGACGCTGACCGCAGGCTTGGTGGCAAATCCGTTGCGCGACCTGACGCTGGAAGGCGACGTGCGCTATGAAACCCTGCGCTTTTCCGACGATCTGAACACGCTGAAACTGCCCGCCGAGACGACCATTGATGTGAAGGCGACCGTGCACCTTGCGGACCGGATCGATGTCTATCTGGCGGTGGACAATTTGTTCAATAAGCAGGTCGCGACATCGGAGGGCAATGACGGCGTATTCACAATCGATGCACCACGCGCGATTCGAATCGGCCTCGCTTACGTATACGGACCTTAATCTTTCGTAGCGCGTATCACGGAGAACAAGGGAACTTGTCGTAGATTTTAAATGCAACCTTCACAGAACACCGAAGTTCCCGGATTTTCCGGAGCCATCTCTCATTTATGGCTCACAAGCGTCATAGAAAAACAATCGCGCTGACAAATAACAAACATCGGCCTGTTAACCACGTCGGTTAGACACGAATTCCCGGCAACTCAAGCGGGACCGCGTGCTGTGTCGCGCGCGGAAAACATTCGTGAAAGGAACCGATCATGAAACGCACGAAACGCGTAACGGCGATGGTGGCGGCTGCGGCCACCGTGATGCCGACATTGACGCCCTACTCGGCCTTGGCGGCGGCACCGTCAACGCCCATTCAACACGTGATCATTATCGTGGGAGAAAATCACACCTTCGACAATTTGTTCGGAACCTATCAACCCAAGAGCGGTCAGAAGATCTCGAACCTTTTGAGTAAGGGCATCGTTTACGCGGACGGCACACCCGGGCCCAATTTCAGCAAGGCTGCGCAGAAGATCGGCAATGACCGGTCTCTCTATCACGCGAAAACAGCGACAACCGGCAGCTATGTGACGCTGCCGCAGCCCTATACGACGTCTGGGATCGGTCTGCCGCCGGGGGTGCCGGACACGCGATTTCCGACGGATTTGCCCAATGGCCCCTATCAGATCAGCAAATATGTTCCGTATGCGGCCTATACGGGCGATCCCGTGCACCGCTTCTTC
>DATLVC010000257.1:0-6474 GCA_035577685.1 Micropepsaceae bacterium
AGCCCCGCGCGACACGAATCGCACGATGATGCGGTTCTGCTGCTGAACAGCACCGACCGTCATTTTGCGCAGGAACGGATACCGGACCCCGCCGGGCGCCTGCATGCGCTCCGCGAGCACAAAGGCATCGTCGGTGCGGAACATGGAAATGTCGCCATGGGTTGCGCCCTCACTCGGAAACACCGCGCGCAAGCCCTGCGCTTCCGATTTGGGATCGATCATCGATTCATCGCAATGGGCGAGGCCTGCGGTCACCTCCGCCTCGTTCGGGGGCCGGTCGGCGGGCGCCGCGGTGCGGGCCCACAGCCCCGTGAGGAAGCCTTCGACCTCCCGGTTCATCGCGGTGAATTTCTGTGCCTGCGCGCCGGCGCCTATGGAGAGCGCGGCTATGCCAATCACGCCGGCAATAAGGAGACCCTGCTTGCGCACCGTCCTATCCCTTCGGACCCATGGGATAGCAGAACGCGGGCCGGGGCAATATCATTGGCGGTAACCACCGGGGAATTGCAGCCTATGGGCGAAATTGTGAATTTGCGGCGGGCGCGCAAAGCCAAAGCCCGCACCGCAGCAGACGGTACCGCAACCGCGAACCGGGCAAAGCATGGCGCGCCGAAGGCCGCGCGCGACCTCACGAGAGCGCGATCCGAAAAGGCCGCCCAGGAGCTCGATTCCCACCGGCTGGAACGCGATAAGAACCTGAAAGACTGAGAATTTCCGCGAGACTTTTGCTTTCGCGCACCGCCCGTGGATTTTCATCCCTAACGCCGGTTGCCGCGCGTGTCCCGGCTTTCGTCCGCAGGGCCCTTTGTGTATTGTTCGCGGTTGAATCCGCCACCTATCGGGAAAGAGGGACCTATGTCCGGGAGAATGATTACGACGCTTTTGTCCGCAGTCGCCGCGGCCGCGCTTTTGAATGTGGCGGGGGCCTCCGCCCAAACCGGCGCTGCGATCACCGGCACGGTCAGTTCCGCGCAGGAAGGCAATATGGAAGGGGTGATCGTCACCGCCAAGAAAGACGGCGCCCACATCGCCATCAGCGTCGTGTCGGACGACAAGGGCCATTATGCCTTCCCGGCCGACCGCCTCGAACCCGGCCACTACAACATCAAGATCCGCGCCATCGGCTATATCCCGAGCACCCGCTTCGCCACCGATGTCGCCGCCGGCAAGACCGCGAGCCTCGATCTGAAGCTCAACAAGACGGACAACATCGCCGCCCAGTTGACCAGCGCCGAATGGCTGGCCTCCATGCCGGGCACCGACGACCAGAAGGCGTTCCTGCAGGATTGCACGACCTGCCACACGCTGATCCGGCCCCTGTCCAGTGGCTTCACCGCGGAAGATTTCATGCAGGTCATTCCGCGCATGGGCACCTATGCGCCGGGCAGCCAGCCGCAGCGGCCGCAGAAGCTGCTTCCCGGCCCGCGCGGCAATCGCGGCATTGTCGATGCCACGAAGGTAAAGGCGGCGGCGGAATATCTCGCCAGCGTCAATCTTTCGACGAGCGAAACCTACAAATACCCGCTTCAGACCTTCCCCCGCCCGACGGGCCGCGCCACGCATGTGATCTACACGACCTATGACCTCGCGCGCCCCGAGGCGATGCCCCATGACGTGATCTATTTGAACGGCAAGATCTGGTACACCGATTTCGGCAGCCAGTTCGTCGGCGAAATGGACCCCAAGACGGGCAAGATCGTCGACCATCCGATTCCGGTCTTGAAGCCCGACGAGCCGAAAGGCGTTCTTGAGCTGAAGCCCGATCAGGACGGCAATCTCTGGGCCTCCATGATGTATCAGGGCGGCATTGCGCGGATCGACGCCAAGACCGGCGACGTGAAGACCTACAAAGTCCCCGACCAATGGCAGGGTCCGAACACGCAGGAATCCATGGTCTCGCCGGAACATTGGCACGTCGACGGCTATGTCTGGACGAACAATCAGGAAGACCACTCGATCCTGCGCGTTAATGTGAAGACCGGCGAATGGGAAAACCTGGGCGTTCTGAAAGACCCGAAGGGCCGCACCATCAACGGCTATGACATTCCGACCGACGAACAGAACAATCTCTATCTGCTCGAATTCGGCGGCACCAAGATCGGCAAGATCGACGCCAAGACCAAGACGCTGCAGACCTGGGACCCGGACCTGCCGCACGCCCGTCCGCGTCGCGGCCATTTCGACGAGAACGGCACGCTCTGGTACGCCGAATATGGTTCGAATGCGGTCGGCCGTTTCGATCCGAAGACGCAGACGATCACCGAATGGCAGATGCAGGTGAAGTGGCAGATGCCCTATGACGCGCTCGCCACCAAGAAGGGTGACGTCTACACCGGGTCGGTGATGAGCGACCGCGTCGTGCGTCTCGATCCCAAGACCGGACAGCAGATCGTCTATCTCATGCCCGCAAGCACCAATATCCGCCGCGTCAATTTCGACGAGGAACATGGCGCGCTTTGGGTCGGCAGCAACCACGGCAATGCCATCGTGAAGATGGAGCCGCTCGATTAAAGTCTGCCGTTAAGCGTTATTCTTGCACAAGGGCGGGTGAGCGAAAGCAGCCCGCCCTTCGCTTTTCTAAGCAGCCTCTCTCAGCTTCAACCCGTTCAAGAACGAAGCCAATTGAGGCGGCATGTAATTGCTGCTCTTGATTTCGCGTTCGCGCAACAAGAGCGAGATTTCCGGCGTCGCACCGGAAAGTTCCGTCATTTCTTCAAATGCAGCCGGGCCACACCGATTGCCGCATGTCAGAACAAAAGCAGCCTTTTTGAATTTGTCGCGGTTTTGAGCGAGATAGCTGCGAATGGGCGGTGAGGCATGGCCCGCCCAGACGGGCGCCATCGTCAGCACGAGATCATAATTATCGGGCGCCGGTCCATTCACTTCAATGGCGGGCAGGCGGCCTTTCCAACTGTCGGAGCTCCCTCGGATGAACACGAAGAAACCGGGGCGGTAGCGCTGGGCCCGCACTTCCGCGAGGTCGGCGCCGATTTCCTTAGACGCACGTTCGGCAAGTTTGCGCGTCGTGCCGGTAAGCGAATAATAGGCGATCAGACAGCGCATCGTCGGCTTCCCTTTTTTGAGCGCGATAATATTCAGCTCATTTTCGCTTCCCAACATTGATGCACATCAAACACTGCAAGCGTCGTTTCATCACGATTTTTCCTTACGGACCGCGATCGGCGGGAGCGATCTCGCCTTCATTTCGCACTTCTCTCGCGAGAGATGCATTGCCACGGATTTATCCTCTATAGTGCCTGTAGGGGGGATTCATATAAACGGGGGCCACCATGGGCATTTTGCGCGTTACGGGAAGCATCGATCTCGGCACCTTCTGGCCCGCAGGCGACTCCGACGCCGACACGACGAAAATTCTCGTCAATGTCGAGGCAGGTGGTTTCGCGTTTCAAGCCACCCCGAAAGACCCCTTCGTGCAGACCCACGCCTTCGACGGCGCGAAAGTCAAAGGCAACGGCGCATCGCCGGTGCTCAACACCAAGGGCCAGGTCACCATACGGCTGCAGGGCATCGATGCGCCCGAGCTGCATTATTATCCCGCGACGCTGACCGGCAAGGGCGTCACCGACGCGCAGCGCGCGGCCTATAAGGCGATCTATAAGGAATATCGCCAGTACATCGGCGAGACCGCCACCGTGGCTCTAGGCACCAAAATGAAGGCGCTGGGAAACAGCCCCATCGCCTGCACCGCCGAAACCCAGGTGAATGTTCCCGACGACGTCTTCGATACCTATGGGCGGTTCATCGGCGATATCTACGTCCAGCACGGGTCCAAGCGGATCAATATCAACAATTGGCTGCTGCAGGAGGGTTGGGCGTTTCCGGCGTTCTACAATTCGATGACAGCCGACGAGATCAAGGAAAAGATCGCCGTCGCCAAAGCCGGCCGAAAATTGAAAACGCGGCTGTGGAAATATTTCAGCAAGAAACTGGAGCCGTTCGACCCGACGCTGCAATATCGCAAAAAGGGTGCCGCGCCGAATGCGGCTGCCGACAAGGGGCCGGTGATCTTTCCGAAACTCTTTCGCCGTCAGACCACATGGTGGGCGCGGAACAAAACCGGTGTCGTGAAGGGGGATTTTTCGGCCTATTTGTCGGGCACCGCCACAGCCAGCGACCGCTTCCTCTTCACAAAAGATTTCCTCGCCGACCCGGTTTCGGCCCGCCAAAACGGATGGACCGCCATCCTGTCCGGCCAGGCCATCACCGCCAATCCGGAAGATCTGGTGTTCGTGGAAGATACCTCGAAGCTGTTCGGCCCGGACGGCAAACCGGTCACGAGCTGGTAGCCGAGTGCTCTAGGATTTCGCGATCCGGTGCAGTTTCGCCCCGGTGCGGGCCTGTAGCGCATCGAAGCTCAGCCCCGGCGCCATGTCGAGCACCACGAACCCCTCCGCCGTCACATCTAACACGGCAAGATTGGTGTAGACGCGCTTGACCACGCTGGCCGCCGTCAGCGGATAGGAACAACGCGTGACAAGGCGCGGCGCACCCTCTTTGGTCGTGTGCTCCATCAGCACCCAGAGCCGCTTCGACCCGGCCGACAAATCCATCGCACCGCCAACCGCCGGAATGGCGTCGTTCTCGTTCGTCGCCCAATTGGCGATGTCGCCGTTCTCGGCCACCTCATAGGCGCCGAGCACGCAGAGATCCAAATGCCCGCCGCGGATCATCCCGAAGGAATCGGCGTGGTGGAACAGGCTCGCGCCCGGCACCAAAGTGATGTTCTGCTTGGTGGCGTTCACCAGCCAGGTGTCGATTTTGTCCTTGGCCGGCACCGGCCCCATGCCGAGCACGCCATTTTCCGAATGGAATACGACTTCGCGCCCCGCCGGGATGTAATCGGGAATCAGCGTCGGCAGGCCGAGCCCGAGATTGACGTACCAGCCTTCGGGAATGTCCTGCGCCAGACGCGCGGCCATCTGTTGGCGGTTGAGCGGTTTGATGTCCTGTGTTGCGGTCATGATGCCTCGGCGTCTCTCAAGCCGGCGGCGGATCGGGGCTGTCGATCTGCACCACCCGGTTCACGAAAATCCCCGGCGTGTGAATCGATTCCGGTTCCAGCTCGCCCAATTCCACCAGATGCCGCGTCTGTACCACGGTGAGCGAGGCCGCCATCGCCATCACCGGATTGAAATTCCGGCCCGTGCCGCGATAGGTGAGATTGCCCCAACGGTCCGCGCGCCAGGCCTGGATCAGCGCAACATCGGCGTGCAACGCCCGCTCCATCACATAAAGCCGCCCGTCGAATTCACGCGTCTCCTTGCCCTCGCCGAGCCGCGTGCCCACGGAGGTCGGCGTGTAGAAGGCGGGAATGCCGCACGCGGCCGCGCGGATGCGTTCGGCGATGGTCCCTTGCGGAACCAGCTCAAGCTTGATCTTGCCGGCGCGGTACAATTCCTCGAAGGCCGGCGGCGTCGGGCGTGGGAAACTGCACAGCAGCTTCGAAACCCGCCCGGTGGCGAACAGTTTGGGCAGCGCGGCCGAGCCGAAACCCGCATTGTTCGACACGATGGTGAGGTCGCGCGCGCCGGTGGCGATCAGCCCCTCCAGCAATTCCTGCGGCTGGCCGACCACGCCGAAGCCGCCCAGCAGCACGACCGAACCGTCCTTCACCCCGGCCAGGGCGTCAGCGACGTTTGCAACCCGCTTATCGATCATGCTTTGGCTGAACAGCTTGGTTTCGGCAGCGTTTTGGCGTGCGCAACAGCCTGTGACAAGCGCAAACTTCGCGTGACACAGCGCGCCGGCAAGCTGCTACATTTCTGGAATCATGGACAGTTCTTCAAATCCCTACGCCGACCCGCTGGACGCGGCGTTCGATGCTCCATCGGTAGAGCCGGATCACGGCCCGGCCCCGGCCCAACCCGGCCCGGACCCCGCTTATCTGCGCGGCCTGAACGCCGAGCAGCGTGAAGCCGTGCTTGCGCTGGATGGCCCGGTGCTGGTTCTTGCCGGTGCCGGCACGGGCAAGACGCGGGTCTTGACGACGCGCCTCGCCCACATCCTCGCCACTCGCCGCGCCTGGCCCAGCCAGATCCTGGCCGTCACCTTCACCAACAAGGCCGCGCGCGAGATGAAGGAGCGCATCGGCGCGCTGATCGGCGGCACGGTCGAGGGCATGCAATGGCTCGGCACGTTCCATTCCATCGGCGCGCGCATCCTGCGCCGCCATGCCGAACTGGCCGGGCTCAAACCCAATTTCACCATCCTCGACCAGGACGACCAGCTTCGCCTCATCAAACAGGTGATCGAGGCGGAGAACATCGACGAGAAGCGCTGGCCGGCGCGCACGCTGGCGGTGATGATCGACGGCTGGAAAAACCGCGGCCTTGCCCCGGCCGATGTGCCGGACGGCGATTCCCAGGCTTTCGCCTTCGGCAAGGGGCGCAATCTTTATGCGCTGTATCAGAAGCGGCTGAAGGCGCTGAACGCCGCCGATTTCGGCGACCTGCT
>DATLVC010000258.1:0-5699 GCA_035577685.1 Micropepsaceae bacterium
GGCTGGGCAGAACTGACCAAGGCGCTGGGCAAACGCGTGCAGCTCGTAGGCGATGATCTTTTCGTTACCAACACGGCGCGGCTGAAGGATGGCATCGCCAAAGGTGTCGCCAACGCGATCCTCGTGAAGGTCAATCAGATCGGTACGCTGTCCGAGACCTTGGATGCGGTCGAAACCGCGCATCGCGCCTCCTATAAAGCGGTGATGTCCCACCGCTCGGGCGAGACTGAGGATTCCACCATCGCGGATTTGGCCGTCGCCACGAATTGCGGACAGATCAAGACCGGCTCGCTCTCGCGCTCCGACCGGCTGGCGAAATACAACCAGCTCCTGCGCATCGAAGAGATGCTGAGTGATTCTGCGGTTTTTGCCGGCAAATCTGTGCTTAGGGCCTGATTTCCCGCCTGAATTTGTTGTGATAGAACTTTGCCACGCTATTTGGATCAGACGGAAAACGTCTTTCGACTGGAGTAGACCGATGAAATCTCCCGCTCTTATGGCGGTCCTGGCCGCCGCTCTTTCCCTGGCCACAGTTTCCGGGACGCCGTCCTTCGCGCAGATCAATCAGGAGCACGCCAAAGTGGCGCCCGACGAGAAGTCGGCGATTGCGATCGCCGAAAAGGCGGCACTCCCGTTGATCGGCGGCGAGGACAAGCTCGCGATTGCGCGGCCCTTCCGGGCAACGGGTCACGGCGATATCTGGCTGGTGATCTCACAGCCGGTCCCCGATCCCAAGGCGCCCGGCGCCGCGAAGCGTTCGGTGGTTGTTCAATTGAGCGCAATGACGGGCGAGATCCTCGACCTCAGCACTGCGGACTAAGACGTAGGTTCTGCTCGTCGAATGATTGCTCGGCACGTGGCCGAACCTGACACAATTGTCATCTGTTGGCCCGGGCTCTATGCTCCGGCTCAGTGGCGGTCCTAAGAAGCGCGCACCAAAGTCCAGGGAGGATTTTATGAAATTCGGTTTGATCGGTTTGCTGATGCTTGCGGCGGCGCCGGCGGCATATGCCGCGGAAAGTCCGCCGGAAATTCCCTTCGACGGGGACGTGAATTTCATCAAAATGCCGAAGGACATGTATCTCGGTGAAGTTTCCGGCGTTGCGGTGAACTCCCAAGGCCACGTTTTCGTTTTCCATCGCGGCAACACCAATGGCCCGGCCTATGGCGCCCGTGCGGCACAGCTCCTTGAATTCGATCAAAACGGCAATTTCGTTCGCGAGATCGGCCGCAACCTCTATGCCTGGTCCTTCGCGCACACGGTGCGCGTCGATCACGATGACAATATCTGGGTCGCCGATAAGGGCTCGGACATGGTGATCAAGTTCCAGATGCCGGCGGGCAAGCCCGTCATGATGCTCGGCCGCAAGCCCGAAGCATCGGACGAGGGCGCCCATCCGCTCGAGCATCCCAATCCGCCGCTGCCCGCGCTTGACGGCTTGTTCCGCCAGGTGACCGACATGACCTGGGACGCAGCCGGCAACACCTATATCAGCGATGGCTACATCAATTCGCGCGTTGCCAAATACGACAAAGAGGGCAATTGGCTGATGCAGTGGGGCGACCGCGGCACCGAGCCCGGCAAGATGAACACGCCGCACACCATCGCGTCCGACGCGCAAGGCAATATCTATGTCGGCGACCGCGGCAATGCCCGCATCCAAGTGTTCAACGGCACGGGCCAATTGCAGCGCGTGATCAAGATCGACGTGACCGCACCTCCGGGCTCGAAGGCGCTGATCGGCAACACGCCGACGCCGAATGCGTCCGGCGGTTACGGCAATGTGCAGACGATGTCGCCGGGCACGCCCTGGGCGCTCTGCATTACGCCCGGCCCGAACCAGGTGCTCTATAGCTCGGACGCGTTCCCGGGCCGCATCTACAAGCTGACGCTTGACGGCAAGGTGCTCGGGATGATCGGCGGCGGTGGCCGTACGGCGAAGAAGTTCGGCTGGATCCACGAAATGGCCTGCCCGAACGAGAACACGCTTTATGTCGGCGAGCTTCTGAACTGGCGCGTGCAGAAGCTGACGTTGCACCCCAACAATCAGCAGCGCGCGGAAAATAACCGGTAAGCGCTTCACCGGAGTCGTCACGAAGGCCAGGGCGCACGCGCGTCCTGGCCTTTTTCTTGTAAGGGGGTGAACCATGACATCCAAACCCGTCGCTTTGGCTGCAGCCGATGTGCCGCCGCGGAAGACGAAAAGCACGTATCCCGAAAAATTTGCCAAGCGACTCGGCGAACGCGTCAAGCGGCCGCTTGGCGATGCGTTTGGGCTGACGATCTTCGGTGTCAACCTGACCACGCTGGGGCCAGGGGCAATATCGGCGCTTCGCCACGCGCATACCAAACAGGACGAATTCGTCTACATCTTGGAAGGGACGCCGACGCTGATCACGGATGATGGTGAGACGGTGCTCCGCCCCGGCATGTGTGCCGGGTTCAAATGCGGCACCGGCGCTGCGCATCATCTGGTTAACCGAAGCACGTCGGACGTCGTTTACCTGGAGATTGGCGATCGCACGCTCGGCGACGAGGCGCATTACCCCGACGATGACATTGTCGCGATCAAGACACCGGACGGCTCGCGCAAATTCACCCGCAAGGACGGCACGCCGTACTGATTTCACCGCTGAAACAATTTGCTAACCAACACCGAATTCGCTTGCCCGCGGAATCGGAATCTGATTCCGTGACCCTCATGCGAATGAATCGCCTGAATCGCCGCATCGGCCGTAATGTCCGCCTTATTCTGCTGCCGGCGATCTGCTGCGCGATGAGCTTCTATTTCGGCTACACGGTGATTTTCGGCGAGCGGGGCCTGCTGGCCTGGAGACAAACCCAGGACCAGCTTCAAATCGCCCAGCATGACCTTGCTGCACTGCGCGTAAAACGCGAGGCGCTTCAACACCGAATCTCGCTCCTTGACGGTAAGGCCATCGATCCCGACCTGCTGGAGGAGGTCGCTCGTGGCGAACTGCTCGAGACCCGCCCCGGCGAGGTAGCGGTGCCGCGCGAAAAGCGCTAGGAATTCCAGGAGTTAAGTTCCGCCTTGCCAAGGGCAATTCTCCCTTGCCATAAGCGGCTGGCCGCACCCGGGGGCGCGGCGGTACGGACAAGAGCCACAGGGTGAGATATGGCACGTGCGGAAGCGACGGCGGCCTCCGAGAGTGGGGCCGAACTTCGGCCGGCAGATGGACGAGATTTGGGCCCGGACGCTCTTGAACGTCTGAAGAAATTCTACCGCGACATGCTGCTGATCCGCCGTTTTGAGGAGCGGGCCGGCCAGCTTTACGGGATGGGGCTGATCGGCGGCTTCTGCCACCTTTATATTGGCCAGGAGGCGGTCGTGGTCGGCATGCAGGCAACGCTTCAGCCTGCCGACCAGGTCATCACCACCTATCGTGATCATGGCCATATGCTGGCTTGCGGCATGGAGCCCTCGGGCGTGATGGCCGAGCTGACGGGGCGGTCCACTGGTTACTCCAGGGGCAAGGGCGGCTCGATGCATATGTTCAGTCGCGAGAAAAATTTCTTCGGCGGGCATGGGATCGTGGGGGCTAATGTCCCTATCGGCACGGGCCTCGCCTTCGCCAACGGCTATCGGAACAATGGCGCGGTATGCCTGACCTATTTCGGCGATGGCGCGGCCAATCAGGGCCAGGTGTTCGAATCCTTCAACATGGCCGAGCTTTGGAAGCTTCCGGTCGTCTACATCATCGAGAACAACCAATACGCCATGGGTACTGCTGTTGGCCGGTCGACCGCGGAGGTGCATCTTTATAAGCGCGGGGCCGCCCACAATATCCCCGGCGAAGCGGTCGACGGCATGGATGTCGAGGCGGTCTACGCGGCAGGCCAGAAAGCCGTCCAATGGGCGCGCGAGGGCAAGGGGCCCTACATCCTCGAAATGAAAACCTACCGCTATCGCGGTCACTCCATGTCGGATCCGGCCAAATACCGCACCCGCGAGGAAGTGCAGCAGATGCGGGAGAAGCACGATCCTATCGATACGTTTGGGGCGCGGCTGGTCCGCATGGGTGTGGTCAAGGAGGACGATCTTAAAGCCTTGGACCGCGACGTGCGCCAAGCCATCAGCCGTGCCGCCGAATTCGCCACCGAATCCCCTGAACCTGCGCCCGAAGAACTGTATACGGACGTTTTGAAATAATGACCCAAATTCTGATGCCTGCGCTCTCCCCCACCATGGAGGAAGGCAAGCTCGCCAAATGGCACGTCAAGGAAGGCGATGCCGTGAAGGCAGGCGATATTCTGGCGGAGATCGAAACCGACAAGGCGACGATGGAATTCGAAGCTATCGACGCTGGGCGGATCTCCAAGCTTCTTGTCCCGGAAGGCGCCGAGGGCGTGAAAGTAAACGAACCCATTGCCGAACTGACCCAGGAAGGCGAGGAAACCGTCACGCCTCCGGCGCGCGCCACGGTGCCACAGGCGCCGGCTCCAATCCCTGAGGCCCCTAAAGTCGCGCCAACGATCCCTCAAGGGACGGGAGGAAGGGTTGGCAATGGTGCGTCTGTCGCGTCTGAAATTCCGGCCGATGCCGAACTTGTCACCATGACCGTGCGCGATGCCTTGCGCGATGCCATGGCCGAGGAAATGCGCCGCGACGACACGGTTTTCCTGATGGGTGAAGAAGTCGCGCAATATCAGGGCGCCTATAAGGTCAGCCAAGGCCTGCTCGAAGAATTCGGCGACCGCCGCGTGATCGACACGCCGATCACCGAACAGGGATTCGCCGGTCTCGGCGTCGGTGCGGCCTTTGGCGGCTTGCGCCCCATTGTCGAGTTCATGACCTTCAACTTCGCCATGCAGGCGATGGATCAGCTCGTCAATTCGGCAGCGAAGACGCTTTATATGTCGGGCGGACAGATGGGGTGCCCCATTGTCTTTCGCGGACCGAACGGGCCGGCCGCGCGCGTCGCAGCCCAGCACAGCCAGGATTATTCGTCCTGGTACGCGCAGGTTCCCGGGCTGAAGGTGATTTCGCCCTATTTTGCCGCCGACGCGAAGGGGCTGTTGAAAGCGGCGATCCGCGATCCCAATCCGGTCATCTTCCTGGAAAACGAAATCGTTTATGGCCGCAGCTTCCCTGTTCCCAAGCTCGATGATTTCGTTCTGCCGATCGGCAAGGCGCGAATCATTCGCGAAGGAACCCATGTGACCTTGGTCGCGCATTCGATTTCGGTCGGGCTCATCATGGAAGCAGCCGAAACGCTCGCCAAGGACGGCATTGAAGCCGAGCTGATCGATTTGCGCACGTTGCGTCCGCTCGATATCGGCACGATTGTAGAATCGGTGAAGAAGACCAACCGCATCGTCACGGTGGAGCAGGGCTGGCCGATCTGCTCCATCGGTTCGGAAATTGCCGCGGCTGTCGTGGACCAGGCATTCGATTATCTCGACGCCCCGCCCATGCGTATCACCGGCAAGGACGTGCCCATGCCCTACGCCGCCAATCTGGAAAAGCTCGCGCTGCCGACGGCCGACGACATTGTCGCCGCCGCCAAAGCCGTGCTGTATCGCTAGGCCATGTCCACGCAAATCCTGATGCCCGCGCTGTCGCCCACCAACATCCCAGGTGTCATGGCCCGGCTTGTCCGGGCCATCCAGCCGCCGCAAGTCTTTGCGGCGCGTGAGACCTACGCCCACCTGGGTGGCCCGCTGTTGCGGGCCATGA
>DATLVC010000259.1:0-6768 GCA_035577685.1 Micropepsaceae bacterium
CTGCACTCGCGGCATCGACCGCCGCGCGAAACAGCGAAAGCAAAAAGGCCCGCGGTTCGAGACCGGCGAGGCTCAATCCTTGACCCTGATCTCGTGATTGGCCATCCGCTCCAGCACTTTGACCAGCGCGGAATCGTCCAGCCCACCCTCGCCTGCCGCGAACGACGCGTTGAACATTTCCTGGCAATGGGCCGTGTTGGGAAGAGCGACCTGCAATGACCGGGCACCGGCCAATGCAATAGCCAAATCCTTCGCGTGCAATTCGATGCGGAAGCCGGGGTTGAACGTGCGCTTCAGCATACGCTCGCCATGGACTTCCAGGATGCGCGAAGCGGCAAAACCACCCAGCAGCGCCTGGCGCACTTTCGCCGGATCGGCGCCCGCCTTGGACGCGAACAACAAGGCCTCGGCGACGGCTTCGATGTTGAGCGCGACGATGATCTGGTTGGCGACTTTCGCAGTCTGGCCGTCGCCATTGCCGCCGATCAGGGTGATGGTCTTGCCCATCAATTCGAACAGCGGTTTGACGCGCGCGAAAATCTCCTCGCGCGCGCCCACCATCAGGGTCAGGGTGCCGGCCTTGGCGCCCACCTCACCGCCCGACACCGGCGAATCCACATAGAAGCAACCGAGCGCTTCGATGCGCTTGGCGAAATCCTTGGTCGCGAGCGGCGAAATCGAGCTCATGTCGACAACGATCTTGCCGGAAGAGAGCCCCGCGGCGACGCCATCCTCGGCGAACAGCACCTTCTCCACGTCGGGCGTGTCCGGCACCATGGTGAAGATAATCTCGGATTTCTCCGCCACCTCGCGATGCGTGCGGCAGGCAACACCGCCTTTGTCGATCATCTCCTGCGGCACGCCGCTGCGGGTGTTGAGGAAAAGCTTGTGGCCGGCCGCCATCAGATGGCCCGCCATAGGCCGCCCCATGATGCCCAATCCGATAAAACCCAGATTCATGTTGTGCGTTCCTCTAGCGCGGCGGCATGCCCATTTCGCGTTTGGTGAAACCTTGCGGCAGATCGAAAGTGTTGGCTGGAATGGCCGCGTGGTCGATCTTGGTTAATACCGTCTGGGTCAACGGACGGCCCTGCAAGAAAATTGTGGTGTCGACAGGCAGGCCTTGAAACCCGATCGCCTTGTTCATCTCGTTCCAGTTCATGTAATCCATACGCGGCACCATGGGCGATGACGAAACCGGCGCGACGAACGCCGCAATCTTATCCATCACTTGAAAGTCGGACGCGGTGAGGCCCGCAGACGCGGCCCGCGCGATACAGACTTGCTCCTGCTGCTGGCCATTCACGGTCTTGGTGTAGTTCTCACATGACCAGCCCGCGACAGTCTTGCCGCCGCCGGCCTTGGCAAAAACGGCTTGGGCTGGAGCCGATTGCGCAGCGGGACCCGCATCGGGGAGGGTGACGCCACGGCTGGCCAGCATCTGCGCCATCATCGCGCGTTGTTCCGGCGGCATCTGCGCGAGCCTCTCCTGCAATTGCGCACCCGCCGCACCCAATTGGGCCTGAGCACCGGCCAATTGCCCGCTCATCCTCTGCATGGTTTCCGGCGTCATTTCCATATAGCTGTGCCTTGCCGGGTCGATGACCCAGAGGCGGTTAAGGTCGCCGCGGAATATCACGATGTTCCCGCCGCTTTCGACTTTCAGCCGGTCGCTATCGACATAGACCGTCACCGGCCCGGCTTCGTGGGTATCCAACTTGGTCTGGGTCGAAGTAATCACCACCCCGGCCATAGCGTGGCTGCAAAGCCCGAGAACGAGGGCGCCGGCCCCAAAAACAAATTTGTGACGCATATTCATCCCCGAAAAAACCGCGACGAACGGCCAGAATGCTATGAATGTTTCACGCCAGCAAGGGCACCGGGCAGGCCCGCCCTTGTGCGCCGCTTTATGATTTGTGCTAAAGAAACCGCCGGTGCGCCACACGCGCTCCCCCGGAACCTCAAGGACATCGAACCATGCGATCCAAAGCTCTTCTGATTGGAAGTTTTATCGCGCTCCTCGCCGTTCCGGCGATGGCGCAGGGCAACAATGCCATCAACGTCTTCGGCACCGTCGACAAGATGGACGCCACCTCGATCTCCGTGAAAAACGACGATGGCGGCACGGTGGAGACCTATAAGCTCGCCCCCAACGTTCTGTACATTCAGCAGGCGAAGGCGAAGCTGTCCGACATCAAGAGCAGCGATTTTGTGGCGTCCGCCGCTGTGCGCAAGGATGACGGCAAGCTGCACTCGACGGAGCTGCGTATCTTCTCGGAGAAGATGCGGGGATTGGGCGAAGGCCAGCGCCCGATGAACGATGCCCGTAGTCAAACCATGACCAACGCAACCGTTACCGGCACCGCGATCGTGAATGGCAGCAACGTCATGAAGGTGAAATTCCCGGGCGGCGAATCCGACCTTATCCTGGATCCGGATCCGAACATTCCGGTCCTGAAGTTCACCGACACGGATAAGGGCGCCATCAAGACCGGCGGCAAGGTCCGCGTGCAGGGTGTCAGGAATGCGGATGGCGCGACCGTCAACCGCGTCACGGCGATCCCGTAAATCGCTGTCTGCGGATTGTGTTGAAAAGCGGCGCTCCGGTGGGGCGCCGCTTTTGTTTTGTCAGCGTCTCTCCCTCCACGAGGGAGGTTTATTGCGTCACATGAGCCAGATGATCGGCCACCACGCGGGCGATGACTTCCGAAATGCGCTTGCCCGTCGGGATGTGCAGGAATTCGTTCGGCCCGTGGGCGTTTGACGAGGGGCCAAGCACCCCAGTGATCACAAATTGCGTCTTCGGGAATTTCTCGCCCAGCATCGCCATGAACGGAATCGTGCCGCCTTCGCCCATATAGGCCATGGGTTTGCCGAAGCCCGCTTCGCCTGCCTGCGTGATGGATTGCTCCAGCCAGGGCGCGAGTTCGGGCGCGTGCCAGCCGGTGTTGTTGGGGAGCAGCGGTTCAAATGTTACCTCGGCCCCATAGGGCGGATCGCGGGTTAGCGTATCCACCATCACCGCCATCGCCCGATCGCTGTCGAGCATCGGAGGCAGGCGCATCGAAATCTTTAGCGTCGTGGAGGGCAGCAGCACCGCACCGGCGTTGTCTGGGACCGGCAGGCCCTCCGCACCGATGACCGCAAGCTGCGGCCGCCAGGTGCGGTTGAGGATCATCTCGGCCGGATCGTTGGCCATGGGCCGCGTGCTGCCAGCGAAAGGAAATTTCGAATAGACCGCATCGCCCAGAACGGCCGCAGCAGCCTTGGCCTGTTCCACCCGCGCACGCGGAATATCGACATAGAGCCCGCGCGGCAGAACGGTGCCCGTCTTCTCGTCTTCCAGCCGCGACAGTAGCATCCGTGCAATGCGGAAGCTCGACGGCACGATGCCCGAGGCGTCGCCCGAATGCACACCTTCGGTCAGTACACGGACGGTAAGTCTGCCAATGGCGGTGCCGCGCAAGGAAGTGGTGAGCCAGAGCCGCTCGTAATCGCCACAGCCGGAATCGAGGCACACCACCAAACCCGGACTGCCGATGCGCGACGCCAGATGATCGACATAAAAGGGCAAATCATAGCTGCCCGATTCCTCGCACGCCTCGATCAGTACGACGAGCCGCGCATGCGGCACGTTCTGATCGTGCAGCGCGAGGATGGCGGCGAGCGCGCCATACATGGCATAGCCATCATCGGCGCCGCCGCGACCATAGAGCCGGTCGCCCTTGAGCACCGGCGTCCAGGGACCGAGCCCTTCCGACCAGCCGGTGAATTCCGGCTGCTTGTCGAGGTGGCCGTAGAGCAGAACCGGCTCGTCGCCTTCGCCGGGAATTTCGATGAAGATGACCGGGGTGCGTCCAGGCAACCGCACCACTTCCAGCGTGGCACCGGGAATGCGCGTGATGTGGGCCCGGGCCCACGATTCCATAAGGGCAACGGCCGCATCCATATGACCGTGGGCGACCCAGTCCTTGTCGAAACCGGGGGATTTGTTCGGTATGCGGATGTAATCCATGAGGGACGGGACGATGGAATCGTCCCACAGCCGATGCACGAAATTCTTCAGCCTTGCGCCGTCCAATTCAATCCCCTTCTGTGTCGATCTCGGGAAGCTGCGCCGTATTGTAGCGCGGACCGCTGACGGTCGCCGCATTGATCAGCGCGTCCATATTTAGCATCGCGCCGGGTTGAAGACACACATCGGCGGCAGCGGCATTTTCCGCGAGATGATCGAGCCGGGTCGTTGCGGGTATCGGAATGATGTGCGGCGCCTTGGCCAGCAGCCAGGCCAGAGCCAATTGCGCCATGGTGCAATCATTCTCGCGCGCTAAGGCTGCGAAACCATCCAGCAATTTCAGATTCGTCGGATAATGCGCAGGCTGGAACCGCGGCATCGCGAGACGGATATCCTTGGGCGGCAGATTCGCGGGATCGCGCAAATCCCCGGTAAGAAATCCGCGCGCCAGCGGGCTGAACGCGACGAACGCGACGCCCAATTCGTGGCAGGTCTCCAGCACGGCGATTTCGGGGTTGCGCGTCCACAGCGAGTACTCGCTCTGCATCGCGGCAATGGGGTGCACGGCGTGGGCCTTACGCAACGTGGCGGCCGAAACTTCGGACAGGCCGATGGTTCGGATTTTTCCCGCCCTCACCATGTCGGCCATGGCACCGATGCTGTCTTCAATAGGGACGCGCTTGTCCCAGCGATGCAGATAATAAAGATCGATCACATCGGTTTGCAGCCGGTTCAAGCTGTCTTCGAGATTCTGTTTCAGAACGGCGGGATGGCCATCGATCTCTTTGCCGCCGGACGCACCGCGAAACATGCCGCATTTGCTGGCGAGTATGAAATCCTTGCGGCGGTGCTTCAGCGTGTTGCCGAGCAGCATTTCATTGGCACCGAAGCCGTACAGAGTTGCTGTATCGAAATGCGTGTAGCCAAGGTCCAGCGCTTTCAGTAGCACTTCGCCGGCCATCTTGGGATCGGGCGGATTGCCGTAAGCATGGGAGAGAACCATGCAGCCGAGGCCAATGGCGGAGACGTCGAACGGACCAAGCTTGCGCGTGTGCATCGTAGCAATCGCTACATCACGGATTCGCGCTTGGGATCGATGATGTTTTCGAGCTGACCTAGCACGCGCATGCAAGGCAGCACTTGCGCCAGACTGGAATTGGGCTCGCGCTTCTCCCGGATAGCGGCGATGAATTCGCGGTCTTCCAATTCGATTCCGTCCATCGAGACATCGACCTTGGAAAGATCGATGGGGTTCTTCTTCCCATCCGCAAGATCGTCATAATAGGCCTGATAGGTGCCGTTGTCGCAGATATAGCGAAAGAACGAACCGATGGGCCCGTCATTGTTGAACGACAGCGACAGCGTGAGAATCGCGCCCGAAGGCACTTTCAACAAAATGCCCATGTCCATGGCGATGCCGAGCGTGGGATGGCGTGGCCCCTGGACCGCGTAACATTCCGACGCGGTCTCTCCCGTTTGATAATGGAACAGATCGACCGTGTGGCAGGCATGATGCCACAACAGATGATCGGTCCAGCTGCGCGGTTTTCCGGCGGCATTCATGTTGGTGCGGCGGAAGAAATAGGTCTGCACATCCATCTGCTGGATCCCAAGCTCACCTTTCGTGATGCGGCGATGCACGAATTGGTGGCTGGGATTGAAGCGGCGCACATGTCCGCCCATGGCAACGACACCGGTCTCCTTGGCAATCTTCGCCAGGGCTTCGGAGTCCTCGACATTGTCGGCGATGGGAATCTCGATCAGCACATGTTTGCCGGCGCGCATCACCTGCTCGCCTTGCTGGCGGTGCATTTGTGTCGGCGTTGCCAGGATCACCGCATCGGCGCGCGCGATACCTTCGGCAAGGTCATTGCCCCAATGCTTGATGCCATATTTGGCAGCAACCTCTTCGGTGCCTTTGGGATTGCCGCCGATCAGCGACACGATTTCGACATCGGGAATGCGCTTCAGCGCGTCCAGATGTTTCTGACCGAAGGCCCCCTGGCCCGCCACGCAAATCTTCATTGACGCCCTCTCAGCTCTTGTTTTCCAGGATGATGTGTCCGAGCGCGGTATTCGATGCCGGCACATGATAAAAACGATAGACTTCGTTCACCGCATCATCGAGCGCGCCGCGCATGATCAGCCACATCACCATTTCGATGCCTTCCGATCCTGTGTCGCGCAAATATTCGAAATGCGGAATGCGCACCAGCGCCTCAGGATCGCGGGTCAAATTATCGAGAAAGCGAGTGTCGAATTCCTTGTTGATGAGCCCCGCGCGCGGCCCCTGCAATTGATGCGACATGCCCCCGGTGCCGAAGATGACCACGCGCAAATCGCGATCAAAAGATTCCACTGCTTTGCGGATCGCCTTACCCAGCATGTAGCAGCGATGCCCCGTCGGCACCGGGTAGACCACGACATTCACGCACAGCGGCACAATCGGACACGGCCATTCCGAAGGCTGGCCGAACATCAGCGACAGCGGAACGGTCAGCCCATGATCGACATCCATCTTGTTGACGATGGTGAGATCGAATTCGTCCAGCACCACCGATTGCACGATGTGCCAGGCGAGTTCCGGATGGCCTTTGACCGGCGGCACGGGACGCGGCCCCCACCCCTCATCGGCGATAGGAAATTCTGCCGCACAGCCGAGCGCGAAAGTCGGCACCAGATCGAGCGAAAACGCGGAAGCATGGTCATTGTAAACGACAATGCAAACATCGGGCTTGACCTTGGCGATCCAT
>DATLVC010000260.1:0-5908 GCA_035577685.1 Micropepsaceae bacterium
TGCGATGTCGAGGGCGCGGCCATCGGCGACCAGTATAAGTTCATCATCGTCAATCCGGCGGTCGCGGCGCCGCTCTGGAAGAACGATCCCTACGCCCGGTCGATGACCACTTCGGTCGGCAACAGCATCGTCGCCGCGACGGACTTTGTCTGGCAATGCCGGGACTATTCCACGCCGCCCTGGAACGAACTGGTCATCTATGAGCTGCATGTCGGCAGCTTTGAATTCGATCCGGGGAGCCAGAACGGCCGCGGCAATTTCGATACGGTGATCGGCAGACTGGATTATCTGCAAGACCTCGGCATCAACGCAATTCAACTGATGCCGTCCGACGAATTCGCCGGCGACGTCTCATGGGGCTACAACCCGGCGCAGATTTTCGCCATCGAAGACAGCTATGGCGGGCCGGACGGAATCCGCCGCCTGATCGATGCCGCGCATGGACGCGGCATCGCGATCATCTACGACGTCGTCTACAACCATCTCGGGCCGAGCGATCTGGATTTGTGGCAGTTCGACGGCTGGAACGATGACGGCCACGGCGGCATCTATTTCTACAATGATTGGCGCAGACAGACGCCGTGGGGCGACACGCGGCCCGATTACGGACGCGGCGAAGTGCGCCAATACATCCGCGACAACGCGCTCTATTGGCTGCAAGAACATCAATGCGACGGGCTGCGCTGGGATGCGACGGGATGGATCCGTAATGTCTGGGGCAATAATTCCGATCCGGCCTCCGATCTCTCCGACGGCTGGGGCCTGATGCGCTGGATCAATGCGGAAATCCAGACACGTCAGCCGTGGAAAATCTCGATCGCCGAAGACATGCAGGACAATGATTGGATCACGCGGGACCTCGATTCGGGCGGCGCCGGATTCGGCGCGCAATGGGGCGCGAGCTTCATGCATGGCGTGCGCGACGCGGTCGTCACGATGGATGATTCCGCCCGGGATATGAGCGCGCTGCGCAACGAGATCATGCAGCGCTTCAACGCCAACGCCTTCGCGCGCGTGCTCTACACCGAATCCCATGATGAAGTCGCCGCATCCGCGGGACAGGCGCGGGTGCCGGAACTGATCTGGCCGGGCAATGCCGGCAGTTCCTATTCGCAGAAGCGCTCCACGCTCGGCGCGAGCATCGTTTTCACCACGCCCGGCATTCCGATGATCTTCATGGGGCAGGAATTTCTGGAATCCGGCGCCTGGTCGGATGCCGTATCGCTGGACTGGTCAAAGCTCGAACGCTTCGCCGGCATCCACACGCTCTATCGCGACCTCATCCGGCTGCGCCGCAATTGGTACGATACGACGCGCGGACTGAAAGGCCAGAATGTCGACGTCCATCACGTCAATCAGGCCGACAAGGTGCTGGCGTTCCATCGCTGGGATCAAGGCGGCCCACGCGACGATGTCATCATCCTCGCCAATTTCGCGGACCGCTTCTATTCGGGCTACCGCATCGGCCTTCCCCGCGGCGGGCTGTGGCGCGTGCGGTTCAACGGCGATTGGGAAGGCTATGGTTCGGGCTTCACCAACGCGGCCAGTTTTGATGCCTGGACGTCGCAGCCCGGCGCGGACGGAATGGCCTTTGCGGGCGAGATCGGCATCGGACCCTATTCGGCCGTGATCCTGTCGCAGGATTCTTGAGAGGCCACCTTTTGGCTAGAGCATTGTTGCTTCCGCTTGGATCGCACCCCGTTGAGATGTCATTCCCGCGTATGCGGGAATCCAGGTTTTTTCAGTATTTTCTGGATGCCCGCCTTCCCGGGCTTGACACTTGCTGCTTCAAGTCCAACAAATTGCGTTCTACACCACCTTCGCGAAGCCATAGAGGGTAATCGGATTTTCGATCAGGATGCGATTGCGAATCCGCTCGTCCGGCGCCCATACCGATAGAAGATCGAACAACAGCGCATCGTTCGGCTTGGTCGGACCCGGCGAGGTGGGATGCGGCCAGTCGCTGCCCCAGACCAGCCGCTCCGGCGCGGCTTTCACGAAATCCTGCGCAATGGTCGTAGCTTCAGGATAGGGCGGACCCATCTTGCTGTTCAGATAGGCGCCCGACAGCTTGACCCAGGCCTTTCCTGAATCGATCAGCCCACGGATGATCGCGTGCGAGGGATGCGCGATTCCCGCCGGCAGCGGCGGATTGCCCAGATGATCGAACACCAGAGGCGTCGGCACGCGCTTCAGCACATCGGCAAGCGCCACAATCTGCTCGCCCTGCACATTCATCTGCAAATGCCAGCCGAGCGGCGCCACCTTCTTTGCCAGCGGCTCGATCATGTCGGGGGTCACAACCGCGCTCGACGGATCGCCGAGACTGAAGCGCGTGCCGCGAATGCCCGCCGCGTTCAGCCGTTTCAATTCGGCGTCCGTGACATCGGGATGCAGCACCGCGACACCCCGCGCATTCGGGCCGAACTGAGCAATGGCATCGACCGTGGCTTCGTTCTGCGTCGCGTAATTGCGCGGCGTTACGATCACGACGCGCGTGGTTCCGATCCGCTTCTGCAACAGACGATATTGGTCCACCGCGGCATTGGTGGGCGCCACGCGCGGACTCGGCGGCATGGGAAACCGTGCCGGATTGTAGATGTGCATATGGCAATCGGCGGCGTTCGCAGGCGCCTTCAGTTTGGGCGGCTCCGTGCCGGTGGAATTCGATACCGCCTGTGCGCGCGCCTCATCCATGCGTGCGATTCCTCCGGCGGTCAGCGCCGCGATGCCCGCACCCTTCACGAAATCCCGCCGGCTGAAATCGCCCATCCCGCGCTCCTGCGTTGCAGCTTTTTGCAAACCCTATCACAGAGGACTCAGAGCTTCGCGAAGCCGAGCCCCGGGCGGCGCCTTCAGTTTCGGCTTGTTAGTGCCGACCGAATTGGGCACCGTTCGCGCGTGCGCCTTGCCCGTCTGAAGCACGCGCGCTGCGCTCAGCGCGGCGATGCCGGCGCCTTTCAGAAATGTCCGACGGCCAAGATCGCCCATGCCTGCCACCCGGTTTTGAACCCCGGGAAACCCTATCACAGGCGTGGTGAAACCGTTTTCGGCTTTGCCTCAGGGGAGCGGCTTCTGCAAGGCCACTGCAAGGCCCGGCACCGGCTCGTTCTGTTGGCGGCGCAGCACGCAGGGGATGGAGGCAGCGAAGGCGAGACCCGCGTGCGCCGCGGCGTTTCGGAGATAAGCCTCGCTATGGCGGAAGCGCCTCGTGTCGGTCTGCTCCCAGCCATGGCAGTCCTTGCGTTCGATCGCGAAAATGTAAAAGCCGCCCGGGATCAGCCGCTTGAACACATTCGTCAGGGTCGGCTCGAGATCGCCAAAATAGATCATGGTGTCCGCCGCCAGGATAAGATCGTAGCTGCGTTCGAATGCCGCCAGCACGGTCTCGATGTCGCCGAGAATGAGGTCGTCATAGATGGCGCGTTGCTGCGCCGCCTCGATCATGCGCGGCGACAGGTCGACACCGTCCAGGCGACCGCCGGCGGCCAAATCCTTGAACACCTCGCCGACGAGCCCGGTGCCCGATCCGAGATCGAGAATGCGCCGGCCCGCGGGGAAACGCGGAAGCACCCGGTCGGCCAGCGCGCGCAAATGCAGATGTGCGCGATAGCCGAGGGTTTCGAGCATCGTCTCGTCGTAATCCGACGAGAATTCGTCGAACAAATTGCGAAGATAGCCCGGCGGGCAGCGCTTCACCCGCTTGAGTTCCAGCAAAGCGAGATCGCGGTTGTCGGCAGCCGGAGTCAAACTCCGATCGAGCGCCAGCGCCTTGTCGTAGCTGGCAACGGCTTCCTCGTAACGCGCCAAGGCGACAAGCGTGTTGCCGCGATTGTTCCAGCTGACGGCATGATCCGGCTTTAGCCGGAGCGTGGCATCGCAGGCCGCAAGCGCCTCATCGAGGCGGTTCAATTCGCGCAGCATGGCCGCACGATTGCTGAGCGCCTCGACGAAATCGGGCTGAAGAGCCAGAGCGCGGTCGAAACTCTCCAGCGCGTCTTCCAGGCGCAGCAGCGAGACGAGCACGCCGCCACGATTGTTCCAGCCATCGGCGTCACCGGGCCGCAACGCCAGCAACTGATTGAACGTCACCAGCGCTTCGGCCGGGCGGTTCAGCTGTGCGAGGGCCGAGGCGCGACTCGCCAGGGCATCGGTGAAGTCCGGCTTGAGCGAAAGCGCGGAATTGAACGAGCGCAGTGCCTCCTCCGGCCGGTTCAGGCGCATGAGCAGCCGCCCGTGGATGCACCAGCCATCCGGAAAATCGAATTTGAGCTTCAGGGCGCGCTTGATGTTCTCAAGCGCCTCCTCCAGCCGGCCGCTCTGCAAATGCGCCATCCCGAGGGCGTAAAGGACCTCGAAATCGGGCGGCTGCGTATGCAGGATTTGCTGATACAGATGAACCGCTTCGGAGAGGTTACCAGCCCGATGCAGACTGGCGGCCGTCCGCAATAAGGAATGGGACATGGGCACGCACTCGACTTACGCATAGAAACGCAACGCAACGAATAACCCGGGGCCTACCTGATAAATTTGTAAAATTGTAGGCAAATGTACTACGCGCGCTTCTTTGACACAGGCGGATGCAAAAAGCCGGGACGGGAAGCTCAGGCTGGGGCGCGCGTCTTTACACGCCCTGGTGCAAATGGTGCCCGTCAGACGCCAAAAGCGGGCAGTTATCCGATAGCCAGCAGAAGCGCGGTGGCATCGTCGCTGCGCTTGAAGCGGGGGAATTTCAGGCCGTCGGGGTCGGTGGCCTCGATGGCGCGCAATTCCTCGCCGAGCGGCGCGAGCCCGCGCGCCGCCGTGGCGGCGAACAAGGTTTCGAGCGTGTAGCGTTCATAATCGCTGGCGAGGGCCAAAAACCCATCGCTCGCGAGCAGCAGCCGGCTGCCCGGCGTCACCGCCACGCGCGCCTCCTTGGCGTGATCGGCGCACGCCACATCGGGTGCAAACAACCATTCGTCGGCCGTGTTGACGCGGTTGCGCGCGGCGCGCAGGGCCGGCAGGAACTCGTCGCGTACGCCCGCTGCCGCCGGGCCCGGCCCGCCGGGTTTGACCAGCCGTTCCACGCGCGCCCGCTCGCTCTCGCGTTTGTCCATGGTATCGCCAAGCAGTGCGAGCGTGCCGTCGGCGCGAAGCAGCAGCGCCGCGCAGTCGCCGAACCACAGCACCCGCAACCCGTCCTCGTCCGAGCTCACCATCACCGCGGAGGCATAGGCGATTTCGTAATTCTCCACTGGGGGACGCCGGCGCAAGGCGCCGAAGCTTTTCTCAGTATCGGCCGCCGCCGCCCGCAGCCAGTCGCGAATGGTCCCTTCGCCGGCCTCGGCATGCGCACGAAAACGCCGGGCGCCGAATTGCGCGATCCATTGCGCATCGGATTTTCCCGGCATCAGCCTTTCGCCCAGACCGGTTGCACCGTCGAACACACAGGCCGCCACGGGCGCGAACGCGAAACTGTCCTCGTTCGGCTTCGCGGCGTCTCCGGGCAGGGTCAAACTGTCGATAAGCTCCAAACGCATGGTCACGCTCGCGGCTTGTTGACGGCTTGCTTCAGCCGTTCCAGCAGGAATGGGCGCCCGGCTGTGAAATCCTGCTCCACCCACCAGCGCTCGATATCCTTCAGCAGCACGCCGATTTCCGGCCCCTCGTCCACGCCCAGCGCCATCACATCATTGCCATCGAGCGGGAAGACCGGCCGCTGCCATGTCGCGGCCAAAGCAAGAAGCGCACGCCAGCGCGGATCCGCGGCATCGGATTTCGACGCCGCCCACCGGAGAAGAACGGAATCGCGGAAACATTCCGTATACAGATCATAGAGGAGTTGGCGGGCGTGAGAAAGGGTTAGCGCCGCATCGATACGCGCATCTGTCTCGGCCGCCCTGAGCAGCCGGTCGCGGGCGGCATT
>DATLVC010000261.1:0-2259 GCA_035577685.1 Micropepsaceae bacterium
CCGCCTGAAGGGTCAGCTTTAGCGCGCCCTTAAACGATTCTTAGCCCCTCGCGATTTATACAAGTCTTTCAAAGACCTGTCTCGTTTCGGGAATATGGGACGCGGACAAAAACCGGCTTGAAGCGCGCGACGCATAGGTGGACCAATGGCAAAAGATACGAAGCCTTCCCAATCATTCGCAGAGAGCGGCATGGACGCCACGGCCGAAGCGCCGCGCTCCATGCGCGATACGCTGAAAAATCCGGGCAAACCCCCAATGCTGCATATCGTCAGCGATGAGTCGCCGGACGAGGCGCCGGCCGTTGCACACGAGAACAACGGCGATGGCATGGCCGCGCTGGATCATCGCCTCCACAATATCGAAAATATCATCTCCGACATCGCCCGCGTCGTGGAGCAGCACGAGATTGCGCTGCGCGAACGCGAGGACAACTCCCTGTCGGTGACGCAGAGCATAACGGCGCTTCAGGAGCGCATGGACCAATGGGAGAAAGACCGCGCGAAAGAAAAAGCCGAGCGCGCGAAGGACATGGCGGATTTGCGCGCGGAGCTGGCCGAGACTGTGCAGCGGCTGAAAGCGCTCGAAGAACAAAAAGCCGCCCCCCCGCCCCCTCCCGTCATTGTGGCCGAGACGGCAACCAAGCCGGTTGCGGCCGAACCGCCGCGCGCGTTGGCGGGTACCACCGCGCCCTCTAAGCCGGCCGCCGCCGCCGATGAGACAGCCGCCGCCGCAAAGGAATCGCAGACCCCGTCCTATCTCGCATCCGCGCGCCGCGCCGCCGCGGGCAATACCGCACCGGTCAAGAAAGCCGTCGCGAACGTCCAATCGGGGCGCCGTTTCGCGCGCACGCAATATGTGGTTGCCGGTTGCGCCGCGCCGCTGGTTGTCGTTGCAGCGGCCACATTCGTGCTCAACCGGCATACGGTCACGGCCATCACTATCCCGATGTCCACCAGCCCGGAAAAGGCGTCTGCTTTGTTGCCGCCGCCTCCGGCGCCGGAACTCGTGATTACGCCGATTGCCGATCCGGTCGTGGCGGAAATCGACACGGCGCCGCTCGGCGCGCTGCAAGAGAAAGCCAAGTCCGGCGATGCCAAGGCGGCGCGCGAGATCGGGCTCAAATATCTTGCCGGCGCCAATGTCGCGGTGAATGAGGAAGAAGCCGCCCGCTGGCTCCTCAGCGCGTCCTATCGCGGCGAGCCCGCGGCCGAATATTGGCTGGGCACGCTTTATTCGCGCGGGCACGGCGTTCCGGCCGATCCGTTCCAGGCCAATCATTGGTACGGCGCGTCCGCCAAGCAGGGCAATCCTTACGCCATGCATCGTTTGGGCATCGCGAATTTCGAAGGCCTCGGCGTGGCGAACAATCCCGAGGAGGCGGCGCATTGGTTCACCCAGGCGGCCGAACACGGCCTCGCCGATTCGCAATTCGATCTTGCAGTGCTGTATGAGCGCGGCACGGGTGTGACGCAGAGCCTGCCCGATGCCTACAAATGGTATGCGGTCGCCGCCGCCCAAGGCGACAAGGAAGCAGCTGCGCGCGCCGACGTGCTGAAGAAATCGCTGAAGCCGGAGGAACTCGCGCAAGCCACCAAGGCCGCGGCGGAATTCAAGCCGGAAACGGATGAGACAGTTGAAGCGGCAAGCGCCGCGCCGAAATCATCCGCTGACTGAACAAATACGGGGCGGGCAAAAAGGCGGATGGCGCAAAACGCCGTCCGCCTTCTTCTTTTGTCGCCATTGGCGTCACTCAGCGACGGAACGGGATTCCCACTTTTGCGGGAATGACCCGATGGTTGGCACTGTCTCAGTTTGAATATTGGGCATTAAAGAAGGCCGATCATGACGATACTGGCCACAATACCGATTATGTCGGATATGGCTAGAATTCGTAACGGGAGGACGAGCTTAAGGGCCTCCTCCTCTGAGACCTTGGTTGGGGAAAGGATCACATTCGGAATCGGCCCGAAGCGCAGACGACTGGCCAGCAGTGTTGGATTGGAGAGTCTAAGTCGTTTGGCGAGAAGGCTTGAATAATGGAGATACAGGCCGCTCACACCGATGGTTGCCGCCCATACTGATAGCGCTGCCCAAACCATTCACGTTACCTTCTTCTTATACGGCCCGCGCTTCTTCGGGGCCGGTTCGCGGCTGTCAATGTACTCCACAAGGTCTTTCATTTCCCAGAGGCAGGTTTCGATGCCAGCGGCCACGACTGGCGACATGCGAAGCGTCGAATGCGCCTTCACGAAATTGTA
>DATLVC010000262.1:0-8861 GCA_035577685.1 Micropepsaceae bacterium
CCCATGGCCGGCAGGAACCGCCGGATGGAACCGAACACCGGTTCGGTTAACGCATAGAGGGCCCGCAAGACGCCGCGCGCGACCGGATTATAGCTGTTGACGATGCCGAAGCCGACCAGCCAGCTCGCAATCACCGCCGCAATGATCACATAGGTATAAAGCTGCAATATCAGCAGCAGCACGTCGGCGACTGCGCCCGTCATCCGAATCCCCTCATAGCCTTGTCTTTTCCTTTTAACCGTCAGCCGCGTGCTGGGGAAGCGGCCCGGCGTCGCGCTCGCCATTGACAGAAGGTCAGGCCGCTCCCTAGATACGCCTCCCTTCGCGCATGATTTTCCCGGCGCGAACCCTTTTGGGGCTGTAGCTCAGTTGGGAGAGCGCCTCGTTCGCAATGAGGAGGTCAGCGGTTCGATCCCGCTCAGCTCCACCAGCCTGTAGCCCAATGGGGCGAGGGCCGGTGAGTTACCGGCACCCCCGAAAACGCAAACGGCGCCCCGACAACCCAGGACGCCGTTTGGAATCGGTCGTTAGGCTTCAATTCCCCGAATAGGAGATCCGCCACACGGCGTTGCCGACATCGTCGGACACCAAGAGGCTGCCGTCCTTGGCCTGGGCGAGCCCCACGGGGCGGCCCATGACGCCGGCCGGCGCATTGCCGGTGGTCCAAAAGCCGAGCGCGAAATTCTCGTAACCGCCCGCCGGCTTCTTATTGGCGAAGGGCACGTAGACGATCTTGTAGCCGCGCGGATTGGCCGCGTTCCACGAACCGTGATGGGCGACAAAGGCGCCGCCCCGATATTTCGCGGGGAATTGCGTGCCCGTATAGAACAAAAGCCCCAATGGCGCGGAATGCGAGCGGAACAGCACGTCGGGAACGACGGCCTTGGCCACCAGGTCGGGCCGCTTGCCCTTGAGTGAGGGTTCTTCGTGCTGACCGAGATAGGCATAGGGCCAGCCATAGAAGGCGCCCTTCTGCACATGGGTCATATAATCGGGCACCAGCTCGTCGCCTTCGCCGTCGCGCTCGTTCACGACGACATAGAGATCATCCGTACCCGGATAGAATGTGATGCCGACCGGATTGCGCAAGCCCGTCGCGTATTGCACGAGCTTGCCGCCCTCCACCACCGAAACGGCGGCGCGATGGGGATCGTCGTGATCGTTGATATTGCCGTTGCTGCCGATGGCGACAAAAAGCGTACCCTTGCTGTCCACGGCGAGATTGCGCGTCCAATGGCCGCCGAGCACGCCGAAGGCGCCCTTTTCGGTGACCTGTGTGCGCGGGCCACTGACCTTGGTGTCCCCGGGCTTATAGGCGAAGCTGTAGATGCCGAGCGCATCGGCGACGTAGAACTTGCCGTTGGCGAAGGCCATGCCGTGCGGCCGCTGGAAGCCGTCGGCGAAGGTTTCCTTCACCTCGGCCGTGCCGTCGCCGTTAGCATCACGCAGGAGCGTGATCTTGCCGGCTTCGGATTCCGCCAGCAGCACGTCCCCATTGGGCGTCATCTGAAGCCAGCGCGCATCGCTCAGGCCGCTGGCGAAGAGGTTCGCCTTGAAGCCCGGCGGCAGTTGCAGCTTACCCAGGTTCGGATCTTCGGATTTCTTGGACCGCTCGGCGGTGGCCGGGGTCGCGTAGGGGGGCGGCAGATTGCTCGCCATGAATTGGAAATGCTGGCCGATGGTCTCGTGATTCTGGTTGTCGCTTTGTGCGAGGGCCGCACCCGCCCAGACCGCGGCACCGGCCGCCAGGGTTCCGATTACGCCGTAGATGTTCCTCATCGCCGTCTCCTTCGAAGATCGCCGGCAGCCTCCCCCGCTGCTCAGCCGCCGTAACCTCACCTTTACCACGTCCCGTTAGACAGAGGGGAGAAGGAAACCGTTCCGATGGGCCTCCGCTCCCTCATTTCCGCGTGCGCCGCCATGGCCGTCCTGTGCCTGTGCGGAGCCGGAGCCGTGAACGCGGCCGAAGAGACCAAGGAGGCGGCCCAGCACAAGACGACGCAATCAGAGAGCTATATCAGCATCGATCCGATCTATGCCTCGATCCTCGACGGGATGCGGCCGCGCGGGCTTTTGATGGTGGAAATCGGGCTCGACGTGCCCGACGCCAAGCTCCGCGAGCGAGTGAACCAGAACTTGCCGACGCTGCGGGACGCCTATGTGCAGAACCTCTTGACCTATGCCGCGACGGCCGTCCGGCCGTGGCGCCAGCCCAATGTCGAGGATATCGCCTCGCGCATGCAGACGGTCACCAATCGCGTCATTGGCCGCGACGGCGCCAAGGTGCTGATGGCCCAGACCGCGATCCGCATTACGCGTTAAGCCGGTTCATCCGGACAGTACGTTTGGATCAAAGCCCGAAAATGACGATTTTCGCGCTGGCGGTGGCCACCGGGAAGATCGGCGAACGGGTGCCGGCGACAAAAGCCACACGCTGCTTGCCATCGGCGAGATAGGAAATCACCCCGCCTCCCGCCGCACCTTGAAGTTCCGTCTGCCACAGCACCTTGCCCGTATCGGCGTCGAAGGCGAATGCGTGACTGCCGAGGTCGCCGGCGAAGACGAGCCCACCCTTGGTCGGCGTGACCCCGGCAAGGGCCGGCGCATTGGTGCGGTAACGCCATTTTACCTGGCCGGTGTCGGCGTCGATTGCGTTCACGAAGCCGCCCCAATTGGGGTCCTTCTTGCCGAAGAGATTGCCATCCCCGGACCCGGTCCATTGCTGGCCCAAGGAAACGCTGGCCGGTTTCTTGGGATCGATGACCACAACGGTCGTGCACCAATCCTCCGCGCCGGTATAGATCAGATTGGTATCCGGGCTGTAGGCCGGACCATTCCATTCGGCGCCGCCCGAGGAGCCCGGGCAGAAATGCACCGGTTTGGTAGACAAGGGGGTCTCGGCATTCTCGCGCTTGGTGACGGGCGTCACGTAAAGCCGCTTATTGGCATCCACATCATAGACGTAGAGCTGCCCGTCCTTGGGGGTCGCCGCCATTACATGCTTGCCCGCCTTGGTGGTCACCAGGGTCGGCGCGCCCGCCACATCCCAGTCATGGAAATCTTCCGGCACCAGCGAGTAATGGCCGCGATAGACGCCCGTTTTGGCTTCGAGGATGACGATGGAATCGGAGAACAGGTTCGCCCCCGGCCGCACGTCTTTCAGAAAATCCGGGCTGGGGTTGCCGCCGGGAATGTAGAGCAGCCCCTTGGCCGGATCCAAACTATACGAGGTCCAGGTCGCACCGCCCGAGACCGGAACGCCTTTGGCATTGCCCCAACTCGCGCGGGCCAGCGCCTGCATCCGTTCATTATTGGGGGCAGGCGCACCGTCATTGGGGACCATATAGGTCTCCCAGGCGATCTTGCCGGTTTGAGCATCGAGCCCATACATGCGGCCGCGGCCTTCATAACGGTCGCCGCCGGCATTGCCGATGAACACCATCCCATCCCAGGCGATGGGCGCGGCCGGCACGGATTCACCCTTCTTCGGATCGGCGATCCGGCTCTCCCACAATTTCTTACCGGTGGTGGCGTCGTAGGCGAAGACCCGCCCATCCTGAAAACCGCGGAAAATCCGGCCATCGAGATAGGCCACGCCGCGGTTCACCGGCAGCGCACCCTTGATGTCCTCATGCACGCGCCATTTCTGCTGGCAGGTTCCCGCGTCGATCGCGAACGTGTCCATCTCGGTCGAGCCGTAAAGGGTCCGGCCGATGACGATGGGGCCGGTCTGGAAACTGGTGTCCAGCCCCAGATCGTAGACGCAAAGCTGCTTCAGTCCCGCGACATTGGTCTTGTTGATCTGGTCCAGCGGTACATAGCGTTCGGAGGACAGCGTGCGGTTGAAGCTCGGCCAGTCGGTCACGTCAGAGGAATCGGCGGCAAAACCCTGGGAAAACAGAAGGCCAGCCGCGCCGGCCAGCGGGAGGGCAGACATCAAGACTGTCTTCCGCAAAGGGCCAAACAATCTCTGCCCGTATTGTGCCTTGGTCATCGCCCTTCCTCCCCGTGCCTGTACGGCCATTCTTTCCTTTTTATAGCATGGTTCCGGGATGTTGCCGGATCGTCGCTTGCGCATTTTAAAATCCGATTTGTAGGCCGGTGTTGCGCAATCGCTCTCCACGCCGGTGCACCAATGGGTTAGCCTGCGCGTGGGAGGCATGTCTGAAGCCGTAGCGGACGGCGTGTCTGAGGGGTTGAGTGATGGATCGCACGGCCGGGGCTGAACACCGGGCGAAGACGACGCATTCTCGAAAACGGGAAGTGCGGCTGGGAATTTTGCGCCGATGGACGCGCAGTTCTCCCATGCAGAACACGGCCGCGGAAACCCGCACTCTGAGCTTCCTCGTTTGCCGCATACGCGGATTCGACGACTTGGTTACGGCTTATGTCGCACAGCCTGAAGCCCTGTGCCGCTTTGTGCGCCGCAGCGCCACGCTTATGGCCGACACCATTCACGCCCATGGCGGCATCATCGATCGCGTGTCCCCCGGCGGTTTGTCCGCCTATTTCGAAGCCGGTCCGGAAACCGGTCTGCACACGCTGAAGGCCTGCGAATGTGCCCTCGCCATGCTCGCGCGCGCAGAGACGCTCAATCGCAAGCTGATGAGCACCCATCCCTTGCGCATCGGCATCGGCATCAACACCGGTTCGGCGATTCTGGGCGATTTCGGCACCGACGATCAGCCGCTCCAAGCCGCGGTGGGGCGCGCGGCGGAAAGAGCAGATGCGTTGGAACGTCTTTCCACCACCTATGGAGCCGCAATTCTCGCAGGGGCCGCAGTGGAGAAAGACGCCGAACGCAGCTTCGCTTTCTTGCAGGTTGATCATTGTACGGAAGATCACGACGGGAATTTGCTGCCGGTGTGGGCGATGCTTGCGCCGCCAATGTCGCGCGCCAGCCCGCAACTTCTCGCGCTCAAATCCTTTCACACCCATATTTTCGACGCTATTCGAGACAAGGATTGGAATGGCGCGCGGGCAGCCGTTGCGCATTGCCGTGCGCTGTCGGGCGCCAATCCGGTGCTCTACGATTTCTATCTGCAGCGCATTGACCATTACGAAGCCAATCCTCCCGCGTCCGACTGGAACGGCGTGTTGATGCCGATGCGATCCTGATCATGCAGCTGCAGGTCGCCGCGGAATCGTGGCCCATTCGCGGCGCCTTCCGCATCGCGCGCGGCGCGAAAACATCTGCGGATGTCATCGTCGCTACGATCCGGGATGGCGCGGCCGTGGGCCGCGGCGAATGCGTGCCCTATGCGCGCTATGGCGAGACCGCGCAAAGCGTGCTCGCCCAAATCGAATCGCTGCGGAATGATTTGGAACACGGCCTTTCGCGTGTAGAGCTGCAACAGCGCCTACCCGCAGGGGCCGCGCGCAACGCGCTCGATTGTGCACTGGTGGATTGGGAAGCGAAAACGAGCGGCCGGCCCGCTTATCAAATCCTGGGTTTGCCCGCGCCGCAGCCGGTGCGAACCGCCTACACGCTCAGCCTCGATACGCCAGAGGCCATGGGAGACGCCGCCGCCGAAGCGGCTGCCAAAGGCTATGGCCTGCTCAAATTGAAGATTGCAGGAGGCGATGATCTCGCGCGCGTCCAAGCGGTGCGGCGCAACGCTGGCGAGGCCCGTTTGATCGTGGACGCCAATGAGGGTTGGACGCGGGATGACCTCATCCGCCTGGCACCGGAATTTGCGAGGCTGGGTGTCGCCTTGATCGAGCAGCCGATGAAAGTGGCCGATGATGATGCTCTGCTCGGCTATTCCAGTCCCGTGCCGCTCTGCGCCGATGAAAGCTGCCATACACGGGCAGACCTTCCGCGCCTCAAGGATCGCTACACTCACATAAATGTGAAGCTGGATAAAACGGGGGGTATCACCGAGGCCGCGTCGCTCATTCGCGAGGCTGAAGCCCTTGGCCTCGGGCTGATGGTGGGCTGCATGGTATCGACTTCGCTCGCCATGGCGCCCGCGAGTCTGTTGACGGGAATGGCCGCCTTTACTGATCTGGACGGTCCCTTGCTGCTGGCGCGCGACCGCGAACCGGCCATGCGCTATGACGGCGATGTCATCTATCCGCCCACCCCTTTGTTATGGGGTTGAGCCGCATAGTCGGCGTGGCCGAATGCGTGATAATATGCTTAATGCTGGCGTATTGAGGTTCAGGCTGACCGCCCGCAACGGGTGCCGGACGGCCTTGTGTTCGACAACAATGAGGAGGCGCGATTCATGAATAAGAAAATGGTTCTTTCTGCCCTTGCCATCACGATGCTCGGCTCGGCTGCCGTTCTGGCGGCCCAGGCTCCGCCGGCGCAACCGATGAGCTTCTTTATCACCAGCACCACCCCGACCGGATCGGGCAATCTCGGCGGTCTCGCGGGCGCCGACAAGATTTGTCAGGACCTTGCGGCGGCAGCGGGACGCGGCAACAGCACGTGGCATGCCTATCTGAGCCAGCAGGCGCAGGGCGCATTGCCGCAAGTCAACGCTCGCGCGCGCATCGGCGCCGGCCCCTGGTACAACGCCAAGGGCGTGATGATTGCCGCCAATGTCGGCGATCTGCATGGCGACAACGCGCGCGACCGCAACAACATCCAGAAAGCCAATATGCTGACCGAAAAGGGTGAGCTGATCAAAGGCGCCGGCGACATGCCCAATCAGCACGACATCCTGACGGGGTCGGATTCCGATGGCCGCGCCTTCCCGGCCGGTCTCGACACCACGTGCAACAATTGGACCTCCGATACCGACGCGAACCACGCGATGCTCGGCCATGCCGATCGCACCGGCGGCGGCAATGTGTCGTGGAATTCGGTACATATGAGCGCCGGCTGCTCCAAGGATAAGCTGATTATGACCGGCGGGGCAGGGCATCTGTACTGCTTCGCGATCAACTAGCACCCGCCGCATTTTGGGTTTGCAGGAAGGCTCGGGTTCGCCCCGGGCCTTCCTTTTTGTGGGCTCTGAAGGCGCGTAGGCGCCCGGATGTTTCCTATGCTATATGGTGCCCCTGTGTTCGCGCAGGGGGCGGCAAGACCCTCGGGCCGATCAGCGTAATCGCGGCGGACAATCAGGCATTTCACGACAAAATTCACATCCACGAGGAGAGCAATCATGAACAAAACCATTCTTCTTTCGGCCATTGCAGTGACGCTGGCCGGCGCGGGCGCCGTGCTGGCCGCCCAGGCTCCGCCGGCCCAGCCGATGAGCTTTTTTGTTACCAGCACGACGCCGACCGGCTCTGGCAATCTCGGCGGGCTCGCCGGGGCAGACAAGATTTGCCAGGACCTCGCCGCGGCGGCGGGTGCCGGCAACAAGACCTGGCATGCCTATCTGAGCACGCAGCCGGCGAACGGCATGCCCGGCGTGAATGCACGCGGGCGCATCGGCGCCGGTCCTTGGTACAATGCCAAGGGCGTGATGATCGCCGACAGCGTCGCCGATCTGCATGGCGACAATCAGCGCGACCGCAACAACGTCCAGAAAGCCAATATGCTGACCGAGAAGGGTGAGCTGATCAAAGGCTTCGGCGATATGCCCAACGAGCACGACATCCTGACGGGTTCGGACTCCGACGGACGCGCCTTCCCGGCCGGTCTCGACACCACGTGCAACAATTGGACGGCAGACGGCACCGACCACAAAGCGATGCTCGGCCATGCCGATCGCCAAGGCGGCGGCAACGTGTCGTGGAACTCGGTGCATATGAGCGCCGATTGCACGAAGGCCGGTCTCATCCGCACCGGCGGCGCGGGCCATCTGTATTGCTTCGCGATCAACTGACGCGCGTTTCGTTCGCGTTTTCATGACGAGAAGGCCCGGGGCTTCCCGGGCCTTCTGCGTTTTCGCTATGGTGCGAATCGACGCTTCAAGGGGAGGGCTATTGTGAACAAAAAAATCATTCTTTCCGCCATTGCCGCCACAGTACTCGGCTCAGCCGCGGTGCTGGCGCAAGGCCAGCCGGCGCCGCAGCATGGCATGACGTTCTTTATCGCCGGTGCGGTGCCGGGGACGGGCAATCTCGGCGGGCTCAAAGGCGCCGACAAGATTTGCCAGGACCTTGCCACGGCGGTGGGCGCGGGCGCGCATACTTGGCACGCCTATCTCAGCACGCAGCCACAAGGCAGCGACCCTGGGGTGAACGCGCGCGGCCGCATCGGACCGGGACCCTGGTACAACGCCAAGGGCGCGCTGATCGCAGCCAATGTCGCCGATCTGCACGGCGACAATGAGCGCGACCGCAACGCCATCCAGAAGATCAACGATTTGGACGAGCACGGCGCGGTGGTGAAGGGCTTCGGCGACATGCCAAACGAACACGACATGCTGACGGGTTCGGATTCCCACGGGCGGGCCTTCCCGGCCGGCTTGGACTCGACTTGCAACAATTGGACGTCCGACGGCATCGACCACAAGGCGATGCTCGGTCATTCCGACCGCCAGGGCGGCGGCAACACCTCGTGGAATTCCGCCCATTTGAGCCGCGACTGCACCAAAGCGGGGCTGATTGCCACGGGAGGCGCCGGGCATTTCTACTGTTTCGCGGTGAACTGACAGAGCGGCGGATTCGGGCGTGGGATTCGGATACAGGAGCGCTCGCCCGATTGTTTGAAGGTCGAGTGGACGGAGGAAGGCTCGGCAGAGGCCGGGTCTTCCTGTTTTCTCCGCGCTGGTTCTTGGCCTTTGCGCGCCGGCCCCCGCTTGGGCTAGGTTCGCGGCGCGACGCACCCGTAGCTCAGCTGGATAGAGTGCTGCCCTCCGAAGGCAGAGGTCATAGGTTCGAATCCTATCGGGTGCGCCATTCAACTTCACGCGAACCGCGCGAAGTTGAATGGCGAGGCCGGGCGCGCGTCAGCGACT
>DATLVC010000263.1:0-22874 GCA_035577685.1 Micropepsaceae bacterium
GGAGAAACGCCATGCCGACGCAGCCATTGCGCGCAAGCCTGCTGGTTATTGCGGCGTTGGCTTTTGCGAGTCTCAGCAGTGCACAGGCTGCCGCTGCCATTCCCTTCAAGGTCGGCATCGCGGCCCCTACGGTTAACATGCTGCCGCTGTGGATGGGCCAGTCGTCGGGGCTTTTCAAGGCGCGCGGCTTCGACCTCGAAATCGTCAATACGGATGGCGGCAGCCGGGGTCTCAGCGAGGTCGGGCGGGGCCGGCTGCAGGCGATGATCGTCGGCCTCTCCGCCGTCATCGACGCCAATGGCAAGGGCGGCGATTACCGGCTGATCGCGTCGGGCGCGAACACCATGTCGTTTCGCTTTTTCGGCGCGCGGAACGTCGCCGGCGCAACGGAGCTGAAAGGCAGGAAGATCGGCGTCAGCGCGTTCGGTTCGGAATCCGACAGCGCCGCGCTGATGGCGTTGAAGCGGTTGGGGCTTGGGCGCACGGATGTGACATTGGTGGAAGCGGGCGGGACGCTGAAACGGCTTGCGGGGCTCGAATCCGGCATGATTGCCGCAACCGCCTTGAACGAGCCTGCCGATACCCAAGCCACGCGCGACGGTCTGCCTTTGTTGGTCGATCTCAAAGCGGACCTGCCCTGGATATTCACCGCCATCGTTATGGACCGGCGCTACCTCGCAGCGCATCGCGAGGCGGTGAAGGACTTCCTCTCCGCGTATGTCGAAGCAATCTATCTTTCGCTTTCGGATTCGCAGCGCGCCAAAGCGGTGCTTGCCTCCGAATTCAAGGATTTCCGCCCCGACGTGGTCGAAGCAACCTATGCCGATTTCGTGGCCCGCGTGCCGCGCGATGCCGCGCCTTCGCGCGCGGGTGCCGAAACCATGCTGCGCGAATTGCCCGGTTTGGGCGTGCCCGTGAAGAGCACCGAACTCGGCGATTATATCGACGAAGGCTTGATCGAAGAATTGCGGCGCGAAGGCTTCTTCGAGGCCATGAAAACCAAATATCGCGTGCCGTGAACCCAACATGCTGCGCAGCCTCACGAGAATCTTCGTCCGCTATGCCGAGCGCTATATTCCCGATCCCTATCTCTATGCGTTGATCCTGACCTTCGTGACCGCCGCCGCCGCGCTCATCTGGACGCCGGCCGGCACAACCAAAATCGTTGCCTCCTGGTATGACGGCATTTGGGCCATTCTCGCCTTCGCGATGCAGATGGCGCTGATCCTTTCCACCGGCGTCGCGCTGGCGGAAGCCGGTCCCGTGAAGCGCGCCCTTCAGGGTCTTGCGTCCATTCCTTCACGCCAATCGGGCGCGGCGGTCACCATGTTTCTGGTGTCGGGATTTGCCTCCTGGCTTAATTGGGGTTTCGGTCTTGTGGCCGGCGCACTGCTTGCGCGCGAAATGGCCAAGCGCATCCGCGATGTGGATTTCGGCTTTCTGGTTGCCATTGCCTATATGGGCAACATGGTGTGGGCGTCGGGGCTTTCCAGCTCGATTGCGCTCGCCACCGCTACACCTGGAAGCGCGCTCAACATCGTGGAGAAGGTGACCGGTAAGGTCCCCGGCCTGAACGAAACCATCTTCACCGCCTATAATCTTGTTCCCACCCTTCTGGTGTTCATCCTCCTTCCCCTCGTGCTCGTTGCGATCGCGCCCGGCGAGGCAGAGATGAAGCGCATCGATCCCGACATTTTGAAACGCGAAGACGCGGCACCGCCGCCCCCGCCGCGGGAGCAAAGCTTCGCCACCGTGATCGAAGACTCGCCTTTGTTCACACTCGCGCTTGTCGGCATGGGGCTAGCCTATGAAGCCAATGTCGTGGCCACGCGCGGCTTCACGCTCGACATCAATGGCATGATCTTCATCGCCCTCATGCTGGGGCTCATCTTCCATTGGCGGCCGATCCGCTATGTGCGGGCCTTCAACCGCGCCGCACGCACCGTGGGCCCGATTCTCCTGCAATTTCCGCTTTATGGCGGGATCATGGGGATGATGACCGGCACCGGTCTTGCCGCGGTGATCGCACAGGGTTTCGTGGCCTTCTCCACCCACGCGACGCTGCCGTTCTGGTCCTTCGTTTCGTCCAATATCATCAGCCTCTTCGTGCCTTCGGGCGGTGGGCATTGGGCGGTGCAGGGACCCTTCATGGTGCCGGCGGCGGTCAGTCTCGGCGTCAATCCGGCGCTGACCGCGATGGCGACGGCCATGGGCGAGCAAACCGCCAACATGATCCAGCCCTTTTGGGCGCTTCCGGTCCTGGCCATCGCTGGGCTCGGGATACGAGACATTATGGGCTATTGCGTGATGGCTCTTCTCGTGGGTCTCCTACTATATGGTGGAGCGATGCTGGTGTTCGCTTGAATGTGTTCGCAGGATTGATTCATGGCCGCACTTATCAATCGCCGCAGCCTGACCATCGAATGGGGCCAGTGCGATCCCGCCGGCATCGTGTTCTATCCCAACTATCTGATTATCTTCGACACCGGCACCGGCCTGTTGTTTTCGCGCACCGGCCTTTCGCCGAGCGAGATGCGAAAGCGCTACGGCATTATTGGCTTGCCGCTGGTCGAACAGGGGACAAAATTCTTCACGCCGTGCCGCTTCGATGATGAAGTCGTTGTCGAAAGCGAGGTCGGCGAATGGGGCCGTTCGAGCTTTACCGTGCGTCATCGCGTGCTCAAGGCCGGCGATCTCGCGGTGGAGGGATTCGAAAAGCGCGTCTGGGCCATAGCCGATCCGGAGCGCGGCGGGCGGATCAAGCCCGAACCCATCCCGCGCGAAGTTATGGCGTGTCTGTCCGATCCCACGGGGGCAACGCGCTGCGTTCCATGAGCGGAGGTTGTTCCTGATGCGTGTGGTGATTCTCGGAGCCGGTCCTGCCGGTCTCTATTTCGCCAATCTGCTGAAGCGCGCCCGCCCCGATTTCGAGATTTCGCTGTATGAGCAGAATCCGCCCGATGCGACCTTCGGATTCGGGATCGCCTTTTCCGAACGTGCGCTGGAATTCCTGCGCCAGAAGGACGCCGGCACTTGGGCGGCGGTTGAGCCGTCGCTCGAACGCTGGAGCGACAGCATTCTATATCTGAACGACGAGAAAATCCGCATCGACGGCATAGGCTATGCCGGCATCGGGCGGCTGAAATTGCTCCAGATCTTGCAGGCGCGCGCACGCAGCGCAGGCGTCCGGCCGGTCTATAACCATCCCGTCTCCTCGCTCGACGCGTTCGGCGATGCCGATCTCATTGTCGGTGCGGACGGCGTGAATTCGCTGGTGCGCAAAAGCGCAGAGTCCGGTTTCGGCACCAGCATCGAACATTTTTCCAACCGCTTTGCCTGGTACGGAACGCCCAAGCGTTTCGAGGCGCTAAGCCACGCTTTCGTCAAAACGCCCTTCGGTGCGTTCAACGCCCATTTTCACCGCCATGCGCCGGAAATGAGCACATTCGTCGTCGAAGTCGACGACGCCACCTTCCGCCGCTGCAATTTCGAAACCATGGAACTGGAAGAGGCGCGCGCCTATTGTGAGCTCGTCTTCGCCGATGTGCTGGGCGATGCGCCGCTCATCTCCAACAAATCGATCTGGCGGCGATTTCCGAAAATATCGAATGCGAGCTGGAGCAGCGGCAATCGCGTGCTTCTCGGCGATGCGCTGCATACCGCGCATTTCTCCATCGGCTCGGGCACGCGCCTGGCCATGGAAGATGCGATCGCCCTGAGCAGCGCGCTCGAAATCCATGGCTCCGACGTCAGAAGCGCGCTCGCCGCCTATGAAAAAGACCGCAGGCCGCCCGTTGCGAAACTGATCGCGGCGGCCAATGCGAGCGCGGAATGGTACGAGCATTTCGCCGAGCATATGCACCTGGCTCCGCTCGATTTCGCTATGAGCTATATTATGCGATCCGGCCGGATGGATGCGGAGCGCTTGCGCAAGACATCGCCCGAATTCATGACGGCCTATGAGGCGCGCCGCCGTAAGGCATGAGGCTCAAATGACCGCAATTGCCGCCTTCGACGATGTGACCGTAGAAGCCACAGGTCGCACCGCCATCGTGAGACTGAACGATCCCAAGACCTTGAATGCCATCTCGCCGCGCATGATCGGTGGATTGTCGCAAGCGCTTGCCCATGTCGAAGCGGCGGAGCCGGCTTTTCGCTGCACGGTTCTCACCGGCACGGGGCGCGGCTTCTGTTCCGGCGCCAATCTCACCACGACGGGGCCCGACGATATCCTCAAACAGGGCGATCTCGGCCGGGTGCTGCGCGAGCGCTATTACCCCGTCTTGCGGCAGATGCGCGAGTTTCGGATGCCGCTTCTGGTGGCGGTCAATGGTCCAGCGCTTGGCTTCGGGCTGAGCCTAGCGCTGATGGGTGATCTCATCCTTGCCGCGCAATCGGCTTTTTTCCAGCTCACCTTTTCGCGCATCGGCCTGGTGCCCGACGGGGCCGCGCCGTGGCTGCTGCCGCGTATCGTCGGCATGGCGCGCACCAAGGAACTGGTGATTCTGGCTGAACGCCTCAGCGCCGAAAAGGCGCTGGAATGGGGTCTGATTAACCAAGTCCACGCCGATGACCGGCTGATGGAAGCAGCCCTGGCCCTGGCGCAGGAACTGACGCAGCGCCCCACGGCGACACTTTCGCTGATTCGGCGGGCCTATTGGGAGAGTTTGGACAATCCTTTCGAAGCGCAGCTGGAACTCGAAGCCGGGCTCCAGACCGAAGCCGGCAAAACCGGCGATTTCGTCGAGGGCGTCATGGCGTTCCGTGAAAAAAGGCTGCCTGTTTTCAAGGGCACCTGACGATAAGGGCTTTTCCGTATACCAATCGACTAGCTAGGTTGTTATGTCATTCGCATGACTTGGGCTGTAGAAATGAACAACAATCTCGCAGGACGCAAAATCTACATCGTGGATGACGATGACGCTGTGCGGGACTCGCTCCGCGCGCTACTCGAATCCCTCGATTTTGAGGTCAATGACTACAATTCGGCGGTCGATTTCCTGGCCAACCCTGGCGCGGATTCCACGGCCTGCCTGCTGCTGGATTTGCATATGCCGGTCATGAACGGGCTCGAGTTGCTCGAGCATATGCAGGTAAACGGCCCCCGGCTTCCCACCATCGTAATTACCGGGCGCGGCGATTCTATCCTCAGGGAACGGGCACTCAAGAGCGGGGCCGTTGCCCTTATCGACAAGCCGGTGGCGGACGACACGCTTCTCGGCGCGATCGATCGGGCTTTCGCAACCGCCAGCTGAGTCCGGCCGGCCAAGACGGCCACTAATCCTCGTGTGGTTTTCCCAGCATCTGGCATAAGCTCTCTTTCGCATATGCGGTAGGGACGGCGATGTCATTGGCGCGGGAAGCAGTCACGGGGACCGGCGAGCTTGCGCCGGCGTTCCCGGCGGTTCGGTGGGCGCAGCTTGGGCTTGCGCTGATCGCCATGATGTCGATCTCGAGCCCCCAATATGTCTGGACTCTGTTCGTGGCCCCGTTCCAGGCGGCGACGGGCGCGACGCTTCCGGCGGTCCAGATCACGTTCTCGGTGCTGATCGTGCTGCAAACTTGGCTGGCCCCGTTGCAGGGGTGGTTGGTGGATCGCTTCGGGCCCAAATTCCTGATCGCGGCCGGCGCCGCCTTGACCGGGCTCGGCTTCGTCCTGTCCGCACAGGCGGCCACCACCTGGGGGCTCTATCTCACCTATGGCGGGCTGTGCGGTTTTGGCACCGGTATCGTCTATATCGGCATCATCGGGTTGATGGTGCGCTGGTTTCCCGACCGGCGCGGTTTCGCCGTAGGACTTGCCGCGGCGGGCTATGGCTTCGGCGCCATCGTCACGACGTTCCCCATTGACGCGATGCTGAAAACCTCCGGCCACCGGCCGACGCTGGTGACCTTCGGCCTTCTCCTGGGCGCCATCGGCGTGTGCGCGGCGTTGGGCTTGCGCGCGCCGCGCAGCGGGGAAATCCGTTTTACGCCGGCGAGCCTGGCGATTGCGAGTTCGTCTATCAATTACGCGCCGTCGCAAATGCTGAAGACGCCGATCTTCTGGCTGATGTTCCTCATGATGACCATGATGTCGACCGGCGGGCTGATGGTGGTTTCGCAATTCGCGCCGGTGATGCGCGATTTCGGCATTGCGGAGATTGCGATCTCCGGCATGGCGGCGTTGCCTTTCGCGCTGACCTTGCAGCGCATTGCCAACGGCCTGACGCGGCCCTTCTTCGGCTGGGTCTCGGATAATATCGGCCGCGAATGGACTATGTTCATCGCCTTCGGCATGGAGGCCTTGGCGGTGTGGCTCATGCTGTCGGCGCGCGGCAACCCTGCTTTATTCGCGCTGCTTTCGGGTGTGGTCTTCTTCGGATGGGGCGAGATTTTCTCGCTCTTCCCTTCGACGCTCACGGACACCTTTGGCACCAAGCACGCGACGACGAATTTCGGCTTCCTCTATATCGCCCAGGGCGTGGGTTCGGTGTTGGGCGGCCCGGCAGCAGCCTGGATGCATGATGCGACGGGAAGCTGGTTCCCGGTTTTCTGGCTCATCATCGCGCTGGACGCGACGACGGCGGTGTTGGCGCTGTTGGTGTTGAAACCGATGCGCGCCACCTGGCTCGCCAACCAGCGATAGAGCTTTCCTCCCCGTTTACGGGGGAGGTGGCGCGTAGCGCCGGAGGGGGGATGCCCCTTCGATCAGCGCCAACAAGCGCGGCGGCGTCACCGGCAAATCGGTGATCCGCACGTCGAAAGGCGATAGCGCGTCTTCGATGGCGGAAACGATGGCCGCCGGTGCGCCGATGGTGCCGCTTTCGGCCGCGCCCTTCACGCCCAACGGATTGAACGGTGACGGCGATTCCATGTGGTGAATTTCGATTGGCGGCATCACGTCCGATGTCGGCAGCAGATAATCGGCAAACGTGGCGGTCAGCGGCTGGCCGTTGGTATCGTAGCGCATCCATTCATAGAGCGTGGCGCCGATGCCGTGTGCGATGGCGCCTTGCACCTGTCCTTCGACCATCAGTGGGTTGATCATGCGCCCGCAATCATGAACCACCACATAGCGGTCGAGTGCGACGCGTCCGGTGGCGATGTCCACTTCCACCTCGCAAATATGGGTGCCGTTGGTATAGGTCATCGCTTCGGGCTCGTAATCGCAAGCCGCGGACAGTCCCGGCGTCATATTGGCGGGCAATGAAAAGCCCGGAACGCCGGAAAGCATCCGCGCAATCTCGGTAAGCGCGATCTCCATGCCCTGCATGCCTTTCCCGCGCACATAACCGTCTGCCACTTCGAGGTCGTCGGGCGCCAGCTTCAACAATATCGCCGCGGTTTGGATTGCCTTGGCGGCGACGGCATGTGCGGCGTGGTGCGCGGCGTTGCCGGCATTCACCGCTTGCCGGCTCGCGAAGGCACCGAGCCCGAGCGGTGAGGCTTCGGTGTCGCCGTCGATGACGTGGATGTTCTCTGCTTTTACGCCGAACGTTCCGCCGACAATCTGCGCCAGCATGGACTTGACGCCCTGGCCTTGTGCGGTAGCCCCTGTGGTGACGATGATCTTGCCCGAAGGCCCGATACGCACGGACGCGCTTTCGAACGGCCCGCGGCCGGTTCCTTCGACATAGTTGCACAGTCCGATGCCAATGAAGCGTCCTCTTTCGCGTGCGCGCTGCTGGCGCGTGGGGAAATCTTGCCATCCCGACGCTTCCAGTGCGCGGCGCTGGCTTTCCGGATAATCGCCGCTGTCATAGGTCATCAGGCTGCCGTCGCGCTGTTTGACCGGCGTGGCATAGGGCATGCACTCGGGCGGGATCAGATTGCGCCGGCGAATCTCGTCGCGAGGGATTCCGACTTTCTCCGCCATCGCATCGAGCAAACGTTCCATGACGAACGTGCCTTGGGGGCGGCCCGCACCGCGTGTGGGTGCCGCCGGGGTGAAATTGGTCAGGCACAGCGAAATCGTGAGATCGCAAGCGGGCAGCACATAAGGCCCGATCATGTTGGTCGCGGCGTTGTAGGGAAGCGCCACGCCATAGGGGGTATTGGCGCCGTGGTCGTGGTGCATATGCCCGCGTATGGCGAGCAGGCGACCCTCTGCATCGCACGCGGCCTCCATGTCCCAATCTTGTCTTCGCTCGGCAACGGTCGCAGTGAAATTCTCGGCGCGGTCTTCGATCCATTTCACCGGCGATTTCAACGCCAGCGCCGCCGCCGGTATCGCGAGTTCTTCGGGGTGGAACACGGCTTTCGGTCCGAAGCCGCCGCCGACATCGGGCGCAATGACGCGGATCTGATCTTCATCCAGGCCAAGTGCTGCCACCAGGATGGATTTCGCCCGGTGCGGCATCTGGGTGCCGTCCCAGACGGTGAGCAGATTTTCGCTCACGGCAAAATGCGCGGCGATGGCGCGCGGTTCGATGGAACCACCGATACCTTTGTCCAGACTAAAACGCATGGCGATTCGATGCGCCGCAGCGGCGAACGCGGCATCCGCGTCGCCATAGGTGAGCCTATGCTGCGCCACCAGATTGTCAGGGCAATCGAGGCGCGCGCGAGGGCTGCCGGGTGCAAGCCCGGCGACAGGATCGGTGACGTTGGGAAGCAGTTCGGCGTCGATTTCGATGAGCGTGAGCGCGTCTTCCGCGATGGCGCGGCTCTCGGCAACGACCATCGCGATGGGTTCTCCGACATAGCTCAATTCGTCGTGTGCCAGCACAAAGGGATCGACGGGAAAGCGGATCGCCCCGGATGGCAATGCCAGAGGAATGCGATCTTGCGTCAGAAGCGGACGCAAATCGGCGTAAACGAAAACCGCGCGCACACCGGCAAGCGTACGGGCCTTCGAGACGTCGATTTTCGTCAGTCGCGCATGAGCATAAGGGCTGCGGAAAAACGCGGCGTGCAGCAAGCCCGGCAAACGGATGTCATCGACGAACCGCCCGCGGCCGCGCAGCAGCGGCTCATCCTCGATCCGCAGCATGCGTTGGCCGATGAGATCGGGTGATCGGTAATGCGCCATGTCGAAACGTTCCCCAGAACCAGAATGAGTCAAAGTGAAGGAGGTGGTGCCGCGTGACAAGTTGGCGAACGGCAGCCGCGCATCTCGCAAAGCGCGCTGGCACGCCTCATATGGAAAGGTGAAGAGTCGGACGAAAAGGATCGAACAAGATGGTATCCGGGAGAGAATACCCCACCCCCACCCCTAAAAAATCCGATAAAACAATTAACGGTAGGAAGCGCAGCGACTCGCTGCGATATCTGGTATGCAACGAACCATTTTACGGCTGAATCCATGACTTCGTCCGATCCACGCCTGCACCATGCCACCAATTGGCTGTCGCGCTTCACCGTCAATGGCGTCGCTGCCAGCGATTTCCATGATGTGCTGTCCTCCCTGACAAGCTGGGACGATTGGTGCCGCGCCTGGTCGGTACGCGCTGGCGTGCATGAGGGTCTTGGGCGCGAGGCGCTCGCCGAAAACCATTCCGTCAGCGCCGGCGAGCATTTTTCCCGCGCCGCCGTCACCTATCATTTCGCCAAATATCTGTTCGTGCAGGACATGGCCCAGATGCGCGCCGCGCACGCGAAGGCGGTGGAGTGCCTCAACCTCGCGCTGCCCCTTCTCGATCCGCCGGGCGAACGCGTGGCAATCCCCTATGAGGGCAAGCACCTCGCCGCCACTTTGCGCAAACCCAAAGGTGTCGCGCGTCCACCCATCGTGCTGATGACCATGGGGCTGGATTCGACCAAGGAAGAACTCCTCACCTTCGAGATGGATTTTCTGCGCCGCGGCATGGCGATCCTTGCCTTTGATGGGCCGGGGCAGGGCGAAGCGGAATATGATTTTCCCATCCGCTACGATTACGAAAACGTGGTTGCGCCGGTGATCGACTGGCTGATCGCCAACCGTCCCGACATCGACAGCAAACGCATCGGCATCTGGGGCATCAGCCTCGGGGGCTATTACGCGCCGCGCACGATCGCCTTCGAGAAGCGCATCCGTGCGGCCATCGCCAATTGCGGCCCCTATAATTGGGGCGCGCTATGGGAAAAGCTCCCGGGCCTCACCCGCGATGCCTATATCGTGCGCAGCCACAGCGCCAGTGAAGCCGAAGCCCGCGAAAAAGCCTTCACTCTCTCGATGGAAGGGTTGGGCGGAAAGATCGAATGCCCGCTGTTTGTGATCGCGGCGGGGCTCGACCGGCTATGCCCGCCGGAAGACGCCGAACGCCTCGCGCGGGAGACCAAGGGGCCGACCACGCTCTTGGTGGTGGAAGACGGCAATCACGTCGCCCACAACCGCTTCTACAAATATCGGGCGCGTTCGGCCGATTGGATGGCACAGCAATTGGCTGTATGAAGGCCCGGTTCCGTGGTTCTCGGCCAGTACGAAACTTGCTATCGTCCGCGCCAGTCGGCACATCTCGGCGACTCGGGATCGAATCAACATTTGGGAGGAATTTGATGCGTAAACATGCAATCGGCGCTATCGCGCTCACACTGGCGGCCACATCCATTATTGCCGTGCAGCCGCTGGCCGCCGCGGATGCGCCGGCTGTCGTCCGCAAGGTGCTGATGCAGCAGGATCTGCCGATGCCCAACACGACCGAAGCCCTGATATCGGTCACCATTCCGGTCGGCGGCCGCGAAGGCAAACACACCCATCCGGGCGCGCTGATGGTCTATGTGCAGTCGGGTGCGATTGCGCTCGATTACGAAGGCAAGCCGCAAATCACCTATAAGGCCGGAGACGTGTTCTTCGTGGAAGCCGGTAAGATTCACGAAGGTATCAATATGGGCACCGTGCCGGCTGTGGCGCTTGCCACCTTTGTCGGACCCAAGGGCCAGCCGATCACCAAGCAGGTCGAATAGGATTTCCGCGCGTCGCGGGCGTGGCTACGGCAATTCTTTGCCTGTCGCGCCCGCGATCAGCGTGTCGATGATCTTTTGATTGTGCGCGTTGGTGGTGGCATCGCCCATATATTCGCGCGCCACGCCCGCGAAAATATCCTCACCCTTCAGCCAGCGCAGTTCCGCATCGGGCGTTTCCAACGCGACGCGCAGCCCCTGATGGAACTCATAGCAGGCGGTCGGCAATTTTGCGGCCGCAAGCGCCGCCCATAGGGCCTGCTTGTGCGCGCTTCTGAGGCTGGTCCAGACCGCGGGGGTATGCACCTGCGTATTCTCGCCGTTGAAGCCGCGCTCGCAGTCGCGCGCGGATGTCGACGTGAAGCCGCGGCAGGCGCCGGGCCGCGATGCATACACGACGCACATATTGTCCTGAAGCAAGGCGCATGGGATTTTCTGCTTCGCCCGTTCCATGCTGGTCATGCCGCGCGTGCGCGCGTCGGCGGCGCGAACGCGAGCAAGGATGGTGTCGAAATTGTCTCTGTATTGTTCGCGCAGCGCATTGGCGACGAGAAAAATCTCCGGCGCCGTTGCCGTCACGCTGACATGGCAGCAGAAGGCGCAGCCTTTCGTGCAGGCGATCGGATATTTCGACGGGTTATGTTTCAGTGAGGTTTCAAAGAACTCCACAGCGCGTTTGGCTGCGAGGCTGGCGCGCGACGGTGCTCGTCCCTCTATGATGTCGAGAAGGATACGTGTGGCTGCAATGACGGCCCAGCTTTGATCCGAGCCGCTCGCGCTCAAATCCATGCCCCCGCGCGACACCGCTTCGACGCTTTGCTTGAGCTTGATCCGCCGTTCCTGCCGCCGCACGGGTTACGCCTGGATATTAGCCGGCATCGGCAACCGCCGAGCCGTTCTTGCGGTAATCGAGCGGCGGCTTACGATCCCCGATCAGCGGCTTGTACGTGAAGTTCGGCCCACGGCTCTTGTTGAATTCGGCCTTGGCGGCGGCAATCACATCCGGGCTCTGATAAAGCTGTGCCACGGTGAGCGCCAGCGTTTTCGCCGCAACGACCGCGCCCTTGAGTCCGATGCCCATGCCGTCCGCGGCGGTGGCCTGCCACGAATGAGCCGGCGTGCCGGGCACCCAGGTGGCCGTGTTTAGCGTCGCCAGCGGCGTCACCCAGCTCACATCGCCCGAATCGGTGGAGGCGTATTTCTGGCCATTGACGCGATAGGGCCGGATTTGCTGCGCGGTTGCGAGGGACGGGATATTCGGCCCAAGCGTTTTCTGCATCTTCTCGGCCCAGGCTTTTTCTTCCGCGGTCCATTGCGGTGCGCCGACGCGGCGCAAATTCGCATCCATGATCTTGCCGAGCACGTCGTTGGGCAGGATCGAATAGTCGCCGCCGATCAATTCGTAATCCATGGTTGTGCCGGTACCGAGTGCGGCGCCTTCGGCCGCTTTCTTCACCCGGTCGAATACGTCCGCGACCACCCGTGGATCGGGATCGCGCACCATGTAATAGGATTCGGCGAATTCCGGCACGATGTTGGGCGCAGCACCGCCATTGGTGACGATGTAATGGATGCGTACGTCCGAGGGCACATGCTCGCGCAAATAATTGACCATGACGTTCATAACTTCGACACCATCGAGCGCGGAGCGACCGCGTTCGGGCGCCGCGGCAGCGTGCGCCGGTGTGCCGTGGAAGCGGAATTTCGCGCTGATATTGGCCAGATTGCGGTCTTGCGAAGCGTTGTTCGCGTCGGCCGGATGCCAATAGACAGTGACATCCACGTCTTTGAAGAGTCCGGCGCTGACCATGTAGGATTTGCCGCCGCCGCCTTCCTCCGCTGGCGTGCCATAGACGCGAAGCTGGCCCTTGGTGCCGGTCTCCTCCATCCATTTCTTCACCGCGATGGCAGCGGCAACGGCGCCCGAGCCGAACAGATTATGTCCGCAGGCATGGCCCGAACTTTGACCCGGAACGGGCTTGCGCTCCGGTACGGCCTCATTGGAAAGACCGGGGAGCGAATCCATCTCGGCCAGAATCGCGATCACCGGTCCGTCATTAGTGCCGGCTCGCGCAATGAAGGAGGTCGGCATGCCCGCGACGCCGGCCTGGACGGTGAAGCCGGCCTTTTTCAGCTCGTCTTGCAGCAGCGCCGTGGTTTGGTTTTCCAGATAGCCCATCTCCGGCATGGACCAGATCTTGAGCGCGACCTCGGACATGCGCGGGGCATAGGCATCGACCGCGCCGATTAGCTTGGTCTGGTTCGCTGCGGACAATTCGGCCGCGGATGCCGAATTGAGCGAAAGTGCGATCACAGCCACCGTCGCGTATAGGAACTGCCGCATCATTGGGCCCTCCATCCTTATCTGCGAACAGGATGCGATTTTCCCGGTCCCGACGCAACGACGCCGCAACCACAAGACGGCCACGCTCACCCTGGATCAGCGCCAAGCGCGGCAGAGGAAGAACCCTCGGCCGTCACCAACAGCCAAAGCCGTTGCGGTATCAGAAGTCCGGAGTTTTGGCCTGGGGCATTGCGTATTTCTCGGCGGCGAAATGATTGCCGTTGTTCTCGGCGCAGACGAATTCCTCCATCGAGCCCTTCTCGTTGCGATACCGCATCATGCCGCCCCATGGCATGGTGAAGGCGCCGGGATCCTCCACCGTGAAGGTGACTTCGATCCCTTTAGTGGTCCCGCCGCCGCCCCTGCGTCCGCCGGCAGGCACATTGGTGATCTTCCAGCGCTCGGTGACGTGAAGCTGCTTGGTGTGCGGCGTGCGGTAATTGTCGACAAAGCTCATCGGATGTTCGGCGAAACCGATCGTGTCGATGACCAGCGTATCGCCGTTTTCGTAATGGCCGATGGAGTCGCCGAACCATGTCGGCCTTGGATTTTTCGCGTGCTGCTGGTTCAGATAGACGTGCCGCACGAGCTGATCGCGCTCCCAGATCATGATTACTTCGTCCGGCTTCTGGATGAAATACATGGTCGTCGGCACCAGCAATTGCGCCGGTACGCCGCCCGGCCAGCACAGCGATGTGGCGACAAAGGGAATGGTCCCGTCGATCACTTCCTGATTGTATTTCTGCATCTGCGGCTTCACCCAATCCTGCAGGATCGGATTGGTCAGGTCCGCGACGCGCTCGGTCTTCTGGCCCGGCTGCAGGTTGCCGACATGGGGATAGTGCGGATCGTTGGTGACGGGCTTGGGCCCCGACGCGGGATCGACATAATCGGTCGCGTTGGAATTGATCATGGTCCAGCCTGTTCCGGGCGCCATGAAATCCGGTATGGCATCTTTGGCAGGCTCGTTCTGCGCAATGGCCGGTGAAAGCGTCAGCATGGCTGCCGCGGCCAGGAAAACAGCGCGCCGGATGCGCCGTGACGAAACAAACTCGAACATCAGACTTTCCTTCTACGATGAGGATGAACAGAGAATAGTGGTTGGGGCGGGACTTGTCAGCGTTTGGTGAAGATGGTCTTTGATAGCGCCATTCCGCCCATTGGGAATAGACCATGGCCGCTGCTCCCGTTTCTGTGATCGATACGCGCTACGACCAGATGTTTCCGACGTTGGAACCGGCCGAAATCGCGCGGCTGCGCCGGTTCGGCGAATTGCGGCATTTTGCGGATGGCGATTATTTGGGGCGGACCGGCACATCCGGAATCGGGATGTACATCGTCCTGTCCGGCGAAGTTGTTGTCACCGATCACTGCGAGGTTGCGGGGCATGCGCCGATCGTGACCCACGGGCCGGGTTCCTTCGGTGGCGAGCTTGCCCAGCTTTCTGGTCGTCCCTCTCTGGTCGACGCGCAAGCCAAAGGCGCTGTGGAAGTTGTGGTGATCCCGCCGCAGCAGCTGCGCAATGTGTTGGTGGAAGAAGCTGAGCTTGGCGAACGGATCATGCGCGCCCTCATTTTGCGTCGCATGGGGCTCATTCAGGAGGGTGTGGGGGGCCCGGTGATCATCGGTCCGGCAGGCAATAGCGATATTCTGCGGTTGGAAGGGTTCCTTACGCGCAACGGACACCCTCGGCAGATATTGGATTCGGACACCGATGCGGAAGCGAAAACCCTGTTGGAGCGCTTTCATGTTGCGCCCAACGAACTCCCGATCGTGCTGTGTCCGGGCGGACAGCTTTTGCGCAATCCAAGCGAGAACGAGCTTGCCCGATGCATCGGCCTGGTAAGCGCACTTGATTCCACCAAGGTCTATGACGCCGTCATCGTCGGTGCGGGGCCGGCGGGCCTTGCCGCGGCCGTGTATGCGGGGTCCGAGGGGCTGTCGGTTCTCGTGCTCGATTGCCGTGCGTTCGGCGGCCAAGCCGGGGCCTCGTCGCGCATCGAGAATTATCTGGGCTTCCCCACGGGAATTTCCGGACTGGCCTTGATGGCGCGCGCCTACAATCAGGCGCAGAAATTCGGCGTCGAAATGGCGATACCGACCCAGGTTTTGCGTCTGGAAGGCAGCGAAGCGCCTGGCAACGGGCGGTTTTCATTGGTGCTGGCCAGCGATGAAAGGGTTGCCGCGCGGGCGGTTGTCATCGCAAGCGGCGCCCGATATCGGCGCCTTGATCTGCCCAATCTCGCGGCGTTCGAAGGATCATCCGTGCATTATTGGGCTTCGCCGCTGGAAGGGCGCCTTTGCGCATCGCAAGAGGTCGCGCTGGTCGGTGCCGGCAATTCAGCCGGCCAGGCGGCAGTCTATTTGGCGACCCAGGCCGCGAAGGTCTGGTTGATCGTGCGCGGACGCAGACTGGAGGCCAGCATGTCGCGCTATCTGATCGATCGCATCACCGCGCAGCCGAATATCGAAGTTCTGACCCAAACGGTGGTCAGCGAACTCGAGGGAAAGGGCGATGCGCTGGAGGCCATCCGCTGGCGTCATCTGGAACGGGGCGAGGAAACCAGGCTGCCGCTTAGGCACCTCTTCCTCTTCATCGGTGCGGAACCCAATACCGATTGGCTGGGGGAATGCGGCGTGGCGCTCGACGACAAGGGTTTCGTGCGCGCCGATGGAAATCTGCGTCCGCTCGAAACCAGTCGCGAGGGCGTTTTCGCCATTGGCGATGTGCGCTCCGGTTCGGTCAAGCGCGTGGCCGCGGCGGTGGGTGAAGGCGCTCAGGTGGTCGCAACGCTCCACGCTTATCTCGCGAGCAAGGGTACGTCTCCGGAAATCGCCAATCTGGGAAAAGGCTGATCTCGAAACCCGTGGAAACGTTCACTCGTCCTTTGGTCTTCCGCTACATGCGATACCCCCGGCGGAAGTTACCCCAAATCTGCAGATGGCGATGGGGGGGCGGCGTCCGGTCGCCCGGTCGTGGCGAGCTTTTTTGCCAATCGGGCGGTTCGCCCTTAGCGTTCGAAAGGATCGCTCGCTCCCAGTCGGCCGCGACCGCTTCCAGAGCGGCAGCGTAATTGACCAAGTCGTTGCGGGTAGCAGCATCGTTGAACTTGGACGCGAGTTCGCGCGCTTGCGCAGCCTCGTCGTACAGCTCGGCGATGCGTGCCTGAGCCGATGTTTGATATGCCACGCGATTTACTCCGTAGGCAGAGAAAAATCGGCTTTGCTCCGGGCCGGCATAGGATATTGGTCGCAGAGTGCGCCGCCATCCGTGAGCAGGGACCAGAACGCCGGGCGCTCGTATTTCATCTCGTTGAGCGCGTCATCAATGACGCAGTAACAGGGCTGACGCAGGCCATGATATTCGATCAAAGGGCCGACAGGGCGAAAGCGAATGGCCATCGCGGAAAGCATTCGAAGGAGTGTCGGCTCCATTGCCGCGCACCAATGCGTGATGCCGTGCTCTCTGCTCATGCGCACCAGCCCTTGAATGAGTCCCAATCGCATCAAGGGGCCCGAATTGGTCACGAAGGTATCCTGGTTCATGCGGCCGTAGGTATCGGCCAACCGCCGGAATTGCCGCGAGATGCTGAAGCGAGACACTTCGGCGGCGGAATGAAGCGGAAGTTGGTTGAATGTCCTTAAAGTTGTCTCGTCGAGCACACGCTGAACAGGGAAACTGCGGTCCAACGCATCGGCGAGCGGCAATACCAGGCGTACCGTTCCCAGCGCTTCGTTCGTGGCACGATGGACCAGCAGGCTCTGCGCCGCGTGGGTGTCGAACTCATCGGTCTCGATACCCTCGGGATTATCGGCCGTCTCGTGTGGGTGCTCGATGCAATAAACCTGGTAGCGAATCTTCTGCGCGACACGAACAAGCGCCAGCGTGTTGGCCGGCAAGGCCTCGAAATGGGCATTGAATCGTTCAAGCAGTGTATCGTCCCGGGTCGCGGAAGCGATGATTGCTTCAGGATTCAGAAGACTCGGTGCTGCATTATTCATCTGCGAGAATTGCAGGACGCTATGTATCGTCATGTTCAAACCCCCCTTGAGCTAGGGTCACGTTCTGTGACCCGTTCCGATTTAATCTGACTGTCATGCGTTCTAGATGACGCTCGGCGCATCTCATCGAGATCGAGCGGCTTGTTAATGGCTGTCATAAAGTTCATGATTTTCGCCGGACCGGATTGCGGCTACGAAAGCAAACGCTCAAGATTTGTGCCAAATCGAAGCAACCGGTTGGCAACAGATTGTACGGGCGAGAATCAGATGACAATGCCTAAACCGCGCACCGATTTGAATAAAAGCTAAGCATCGGGACCACGGATGATCCTTCCCGGCGGACGAGTCTGAAATGCCCATGGTTGGCGAATGCACACATCTCGACGGTATCCTCGAGGTGACACCGAGTGCGCTTGGCTGCGAGGAGTGCCTCAAGATCGGTTCGAAATGGTTGCATTTGCGACTCTGCCGAACCTGCGGCCATGTCGGATGTTGCGATCAGTCGCCTCACCGTCATGCAACCAAGCATTTCCACAAGACCCGCCATCCCATCATAGAGGGCTACGACCCGCCGGAAGGATGGGGCTGGTGCTATGTCGATGAAATCATGCTGGATCTCTCCGAGCGCGCCACGCCTCAGAGAGGTCCGATCCCGCGTTATTATTGATTCAAGAGGCGCTTCACGCGGCGGCGCGGAAACTCGCCGTCACCGCAAAGCCGCCGCCATTGCGATTGACCGCCGCAATCCGGCCGCCCAAGCCTTCGACATTGCGGCGTACGATCCACAACCCGAGGCCATAGTGATTGTCGGTCTGCACCGGGACATTGGCGGTTTCGCGCGTCTGCGACCGGGCGGAGAAATGGCGTTCGAAGATCAGCGGCAGATTGTCGTTGGGCACGCCGGGGCCATCATCGGCAATGGTAAGATGCGCGTGTGCGTTCGAAGTTTTCAACGTGACGTTGATCGTGCCGCCGGGCTGAGTAAAGCTCGCCGCATTTTCCAGCAGATTCTCGATAATGGATTCCATCGCCTCTTCCGTGGCGTAGGCGTGAACATCCGGTTCGATTTCGGACCGCAAGAGTTTCCCCTCCGCTGTCAGTGTCGTCTCATAGGCGGCGATGAGCTGCGTCAGGTAGGCCGACAAATTGATCGGGCTCGAATTGGAATAGATCGCGTCCGCTCCGGCCTGCTCAAGATCGCGCACGGCCGAGACCAAAAGATCAAGCCGCGCGGTCGAACGTTCGATAAGCTCGAGGCTTCGCTGCGCTTGCACATTGTTTGGTGAGACGGCGCGCTTGAGCGGCTCAATCGCCTGGGAGATCACCGCGAGCGGGGCTTTGAGCGCATGTGCGTTTTCTTCCGCAGCCTGGATAATGAAATCCTTCGACTTCTTCAGCGCCGCAACAAGCGAATCGAAATCGTCGGCGACACCCGTCAGTTCGGGAATCGTGTTCATCTCACGAAACGTCACCTTGCCCGCGCCATGGACGCGGATCTTGCGGGCGGCGATGCGGAAACGGTCGATATTGCGCCAGATGTCCATGAACAGCCAGGCAACGATCACCGCGCTCAAAAGATAGACGAAAATCGCAATATGGATGGTGGAGGTGCGCCAGACCGGCTGCCCGATCGAGGTGCTTAATATCGCCGCCGTCGATTGCGAGGTGATTACCACCCAGCAATTCCTCCCGATGTGAAGGGCGCTGACCGAAGTGAGAATTTCGGGCAGGCCCTTCGGATTGGTAAATCGCATCGAGGGGCTGGTCTCGCCGTCACAACTCGGCCGGAGCCGATCGAAAATCCCCAGCCTCGCAAGCTCGCCCCGTTCCTGTTCGAGGTAATCCGCCGAGGTCTGAGGCGCGGACGCGACATAAAGAAAACCGCTCGATACGGGACTCGCTTCGGGGCGGACCAGAATCTTGATGTTGGTTCCCTTGGAGAGCAGTTCGTCGAGCGCCGATTGCAGCCGATCCGGGGGCTCGTTTTCGAACGCTGCGAGGCGTGGCTGAAGCACCGAGGCGATCAGCGTGCCTTTTTCTTCCACCGTTCGCTGCAACAAGGCGCTCTGCTGCGCGTCGGCGATCTGGAAAAGCCGATAGAAAATGATCGGAACGAAAAGAAATATGATGGCAACAAAAATGATCTTGATCGCGAGGGCGCGATAGAGCATCCGGACTTTGCGCGGAAAGCTAAGTCCCATCGCCATCGGTCCACCGGTATCCGAAACCGGGGTAATTTTCGATCTGCGCGAAACCGGGATCCACGTCGCGGAATTTCTGGCGAATGCGCTTGATGAAGGCGCGCACATTCGCGCGGAAGCCGATTTCGCCCTGACCGGCGGCGAAGCCCTCGCCATGAACGATGTCGTACAGCTCGCGATAACGCACATCGCGGCCCGAACGCGTAACCAGATAATCGACCATCAGGAATTCGGTCAGCGTCAGGTCGATCTGTACGTCTTTCCAGAAGGCGCGATTGACATCCCGGTGCAGGCGCACATCGCCATAGGTGGCAGTCACCGGTTGAGGCGCGGTTGGCCGCGACGTCTCGTTGCCTTTCGATCCTTTGAGGATCAGTTCGATCCGCCGCGAGAGAATCGAAAACCCGCGGGACTTCTCGATGAAATCCACCGCACCGCCGAGCAGTCCCGCTTCTTCGTAGATCTGGTCGCTGAGCACGGTCAGGAAAACTACGGGCGTCTCGACATGGCGCTCCCTCAACTCGCGCAGCACCTCAATTCCGGTCATGCCCGGCATTTTCCAGTCGAGCAGGATCATGTTGGGTGGCCCGGCCTCCTCCAGATGACGAAGCGCTGCCGGGCCGTCCGCAAAGCACTGAATTGCGAATCCGACATCCGCCAGGTTCTGGGCCAAGGATTCACGGAACATCCCATCGTCATCGACGATCATGATCCGTTCGTTCGCGCTATCACGGTAATGGAGATTCATCGGTCCTCGCTATGTGGCGCATGCATGAACTGGAATCGCTGGGTTTCTCGCCTGTACCGTCCTTGAGATCGTATTTCAGCAGGTGGAATATTTTGGTCTGTATATCGGGATAGAAGAACAGTTGCAGCATGCAATCGGATTGGGAATAGGTCCACACAATCGAAAGCGCGCTGTTCTGCACCGCATCGGGCTTTCTCAGGACATGCAGCACGGCGGGAAAATCGAAACCCATGAGTTCGGACGGCACCACGGCATCGGGTTCGGGGGCTGCGTCTTTGGACGGGGCTTGCTTCACAAGCGGCAGAGGCTTTCGCCCTGTCGGTCGCGATGGAACATTGCTTGCGATCTGAGGCGCCTGCAGCTCTTCCGCCATGGGCGCGGCGACGGCCGGATCCGCCAAGGTAATTTCCCGCGCTTCGGAGGGGGCCGTTGCGACTTTGACGGGGATGGGATCGTGGTGGAGTTTTGGGAGCGTGCTGCAACTGGCAAGCGCGAGCACAGCAGACAAAATCAGCGTGGAGCGGAGGATTGCGTTCGAACGTCTCGCGCCCATGGTGCGCCATCCTTAGCAGCCAGTACGGACCCGGGGCGCCCCCACGCCAGCTCCATCACCGCACATATCACTAAAAAGTCCTTGCCAGCCAGCATGGAAGTGTAACCCGCGGCCTACAGTCAAGCGCGAATTGAGGCCCTGTGAGGGAAAACCAGGAATTTCTTGTGTCTCAGGAGGCAAAAGCCGCAGCGGCGATCTTTCCGACGCCATAAGAATGCTGCCGATGTTCCAATCTCACGAGCTCATCTTCAAGCTCGGCGGCAAAACCTGCAATTTCCGCGGCGATCTGCTGATCGTAGAGCGTTTCGGCCAGAATCCTATAGCGCGCTACCCGGGACCGGAGCAGCTGAATATGTTCGGTAACGGAGTTATGGCTCAGCAAAGAAAACCTCCTTTTATCCCAACCGTTTTTATCCCAACCGCGCCATCACACAGGGGAAACGCGAGGCAAAGTCCCGGTGGACTGCCCGCATCGCGAAACGGGGGGCTTAGCGGCCGCGAGGCTTCCGGATCGCTCGGCCTGCGTTTGCCCCCGCATGATAAGCGCAGTTGAAGCTTACGGAGATTTTGGGAAGGCGGGTGTGATCTATTGAAGACAAAGCCTTACCGCCCCCTGACGGCGGGTTAAGCATTGCCTCAAAATCGCCATGGAGCAGGCGGAGCCTTATAAAATAACGACTCAATAACGGGGGAAAACACCAATGATCGCACGCAAATCCATGGCGCTTTGCGCCGCCCTCGTGATGGCCACGAGCGCGATTGCAGACGCATCGGCGCAGCCTCGTAATCCGCGGACGGATAGAGTCTATCGCGACGGCTATGACGACGGTTACCGCGAGGGTTATCGGGCCGGCTATGAAGAGGGCCGCGCCAACAAACGGTTCGACGAGCGCTATGGCCCGCCACCGCCTCCTCCACGCCTCTCCAATGACGATCGCGAGCAACGCTGGCGGCAGCGTTATGCGCGCGCCTACACCTATAATGACGATTCCTTCTACCAGGAATGCCGGCAATCGGTTGACCCCGCGGGCGTGATCGCGGGCGCGCTGATCGGGGGCTTGCTCGGTAACGCCGCGGGCCGGGGTCGCGGTGGCGCAACGGTTGCCGGCGTTGTGGTCGGCGGCGCTTTGGGAGCGGCCCTCACGCGCAATCTCGATTGCGAAGACCGCAGCTACGCCTACAAGACCTATTATGACGGCTTCAATGCAGGCCGGGCCAATGCGTCCTATGAATGGCGCAATCCCAAGAACGGCCATCGGGGCGAGTTCCGGGTCGGCGATTATTATGACGATCCCGATGGTTTCCGCTGTGCGAATTATACGCAGCGGGTCTTCATAGACGGGCGGCCGCAAGCCGCCACGGGCCGCGCCTGCCAGCAGCCGGACGGCACCTGGGCCATCGTCAGCTGACGCGATATTTGGGCGAGGGTGGTTCCCGGTCCCATCCCGGAGTGCCGGCCGCGGCTTCATAGGTTGTTTGCAGGAAGTCGAGGACTGCGTTCCGCGGATCAGCGGCCCGCCGCGCGTCTTCGTGCAGCAAAATGAATTCGCCGAGCATATTGTCGAAAAAGGCCGTAGGCGGCGAAACCTTTGCTTGCGCAAATCTCGCGGGCTGCGGATAGGCATAGGAATAGAATGCCGCTTTCCCGTACCCGCCATTGCCGGGCCAGAAACCGCAGCTGCTGACCTCATGCGAATAGGCTTCGCGCGCGACACGCAGCGCCAGGTTTGGCGCACCGGGATGCGGCGGGGCGGGGCGTCCGGAGAATCGCGTCACGGCCAGATCGAAGCTTCCCCAGAAGAAATGCACCGGGCTCGCCTTGCCGATGAACCGGCCACGAAACTCCGTGAACAGATGGTGGGCGATCACGAGATTGCGCCAGAAACGCTGCACCATTTCAGCATCATAGGATGCGTGCATCTGGTCCTTTTCGAAGGGGATGGGGTCGGCGATCTCCACCGGCATCGTCCAGATCTTGCAGTCGAGCCCGAGCCTACGCAGCCTGCTCATGATCTCTTCGTAGAACGCCGCGACGCTCATCGGCGACAGCGCAAAGGAATCCACACTTCCATCGCTGACCAGAATGTTGAGCCGATGGGCGAGAAAATCGAACATGATTTCGAACGTGCGATCCTCGTAGGGCATGGGAGACGTCGTCAGCCC
>DATLVC010000264.1:0-10087 GCA_035577685.1 Micropepsaceae bacterium
CCTGCACGCGCTGGACCAGGTCCTCGGCGCCGACGACATCGGCGCCGGCGGCCTTAGCCTCATCCGCCTTGCCGCCGCGCGCAAACACCGCCACGCGTACCGTGCGGCCGGAGCCATTAGGCAGGTTGGCGACGCCGCGCACCATCTGATCGGCATGGCGCGGGTCGACACCGAGATTCATCGCCACTTCGATGGTTTCGTCGAATTTTGCGGTCGCCCGGCTCTTCACCAGCTTCACCGCCTCATCCAACGGATATTGCTTGGCGGTGTCGATGCCTTCACGGGCCTTCGTCATGCGTTTTCCGGTCTTTGCCATGGCTCAGCCCTTTACCTCGATGCCCATTGAGCGTGCCGAGCCCATGATCATCAGCATGGCGGCATCCACATCATTGGCGTTCAGATCCTTCATCTTGGCCTCGGCGATGCTGCGCACCTGGGCCATGGTCACCACGCCTTTGAAGTCGCGACCCGGCGCCTTGGAGCCGCCGTCGAGCTTGGCCGCCTTCTTCAGAAAATAGGACGCCGGCGGCGTCTTCATCTCGAAGGTGAAGGATTTGTCCGAGAACACGGTGATGGTCACCGGGATCGGCATGCCCTTTTCCTGGTCCTGGGTCTTGGCATTGAAGGTCTTGCAGAACTCCATGATGTTGAGTCCGCGCTGACCAAGCGCAGGACCGATCGGGGGCGACGGATTCGCCGCGCCCGCAGGGACCTGCAATTTGATGTAACCGGTAATCTTCTTCGCCATGTGATTTACCGCCTCCTATGCGGTCCCGCGGTCAACGGCCCTGGCTGGACCTTCCGCAAACAAACACTCAGACCTTTTCGACCTGAGTGAATTCCAATTCCACCGGGGTCGCCCGGCCGAAGATCGACACCGCGACCTTCAGACGCGAACGGTCCTCGTCCACTTCTTCCACCACGCCGTTGAACGAGGTGAACGGCCCGTCGGCCACCCGCACCTGTTCGCCGATCTCGAAGGTGATGGAGGGCTTTGGCCGCTCCGCCCCTTCCTGCACCTGGTTCAGGATGCGATCCACCTCGCCCTGCCGCAGTGGCATCGGCTTATTGTTCTGGCCGAGGAAGCCCGTCACCTTCGGCACATTTTTGATCAGATGATAGGCCTCATTGGTGAGGTCGGCCTTCACCAGGATATAGCCGGGCAGGAACTTGCGCTCGGCATTGACCTTGTGGCCACGGCGCACTTCGACCACTTCCTCGGTCGGCACCATCACCTCTTCGATGAGATCGTTCAGCCCCTGAAGCTGCGCTTGGCGCTTGATCTCTTCGGCGGCCTTCTTCTCGAAGTTCGAATAGGTATGAACGATATACCACTGCGCCATTATTCTATCGTCCTTGGCCGTCTGCCCCTGGGGTCCCGTCATCTCAGCGGATGCCGAGCACAAAATTCAGCGCGAGGCCGAGCGTGTAGTCGACTACCGCGAAAAACACCATGGAGACCCCCACCATGATGAACACCATGATCGTGGTGAGATAGGTCTCCCGCCAGGACGGCCATGTGACTTTGGACGTCTCGCGCCGCACTTCCTGGAAGAATTGCAGCGGTCCGGTACGCCGCGTTGGGGCGGCGACGACGTCTTTGGAGGTTTCTTCGGCCATACGCTTTGCTTTTTCCGTTCTAATTGGCAGGAGTGGTAGGATTCGAACCCACGGCCTACGGTTTTGGAGACCGCCGCTCTACCAACTGAGCTACACTCCTATTTAATGATGCTGACGACGACGCCGGCGCCGACGGTACGGCCGCCTTCGCGGATGGCGAAGCGCAGCTTCTCTTCCATCGCGATCGGCACGATCAGCTCAATCTCGACCGCGATGTTGTCACCCGGCATCACCATTTCGGTGCCTTCCGGAAGCTTCACGATCCCGGTCACGTCCGTGGTCCGGAAATAGAATTGCGGACGGTAATTGGCGAAGAACGGCGTGTGACGGCCACCCTCGTCCTTGGTCAGGATATAGGCCTCGGCCTTGAAATTGGTGTGCGGCATCACGCTGCCGGGCTTGGCCAGAACCTGGCCGCGCTCCACGCCCTCGCGTTCCACACCGCGCAGCAGACAACCCACATTGTCGCCTGCCTCGCCCGCATCCAAGAGCTTCCTGAACATCTCAACGCCCGTCACCACCGTCTTGGAGGTCGGACGGATGCCCACAATCTCGACTTCCTCGCCCACCTTCACCTTGCCGCGCTCGATGCGGCCCGTCACCACCGTGCCGCGACCCGAGATCGAGAACACGTCTTCGATCGGCATCAGGAACGGCTTGTCGATGGGACGCTCCGGCAGCGGCACATAGGTGTCGAGCGCGTCGTAAAGACGGATGATCGCCTCATCGGCGAATTCGCCCTTCTCCCCGTTCAGCGCCTTGACCGCCGAGCCGCGGATAATCGGAACATCATCGCCCGGGAAATTGTACTTGGTCAGGAGCTCGCGGATTTCCAGCTCCACCAGATCCAGAAGCTCCGGATCATCGACCAGGTCCACCTTGTTCAGGAAAACCACGATGCAGGGAACGCCGACCTGGCGAGCCAGCAGAATATGCTCGCGCGTCTGGGGCATCGGGCCATCCGCCGCCGACACCACCAGGATGGCGCCGTCCATCTGGGCCGCGCCCGTGATCATGTTCTTCACATAGTCCGCATGGCCCGGGCAATCGACATGGGCGTAATGGCGCTTGTCGGTCGAATATTCCACATGGCTCGTGGCAATCGTCAGGATCTTCGTCGGATCGCGGCGGCCCTGGCTTTCCGAAGCCTTCGCCACCTGGTCATACGAAATCGCCGTCGACGTCCAGCCGCGATCCGCCGACACCCGCGTCAGCGCCGCCGTCAGCGTCGTCTTGCCGTGATCCACGTGGCCGATCGTCCCCACATTGCAGTGCGGCTTCGTCCGTTCAAACTTTGCCTTGGCCATTGCTAACCTCTTACTCTTTTATTTTATTCGTTTCGGCTTCGACGCGTCCTAATGCGATCCTCAAAACCAGCTCACCAGACCAGAACCCGGTGCCCGGGCGATGGCTGGAGCGGGTGAAGGGAATCGAACCCTCGTCATCAGCTTGGAAGGCTGTTGCTCTACCATTGAGCTACACCCGCATCCGGAAAAAGAACTCGAAATTTCAGAAGTCAGAATTCGATCTCCGAAGGAGGGCCTTTGCATTCCAAAACTCCCATTCCGACTTCCCGCTTTTACGGCTTCCGAGTGCCGCTGGTGGGGGAGGTAGGACTCGAACCTACGAAGGCATTGCCAGCTGATTTACAGTCAGCCCCCTTTGCCGCTCGGGACACTCCCCCGTCTTGTCTCTGAGAATGGCGCCAAAACCGTCTCATCTGGCCGCACTCGCCCTAAGAGACCACGAGAACGCCAGGACCGTAAACGGCAAGGGGCCGGCCAAGCGTTATCGCTCCGGAGGAAACTGCGGAGGGCGCATATTGGTGAAAAGCCGTTCCCTGTCAATAGAGATTGACAAGAGATTACGACCCGGAACTTTCCCCTCCTGCGGGAGCCCGGCGAGTGCTTCGAAAGGCGCAAGCTTGGCGGCGATTCCGCGCCGCATATTGCAATGGGTGGCCCGCGGCCCCATAGGACGCGCATGAACCCACAGCGTAGCCGTCAAAAGCCGAAAAGCAGCGCGCCCGAGGGCGCTTTCTGGCTGTATGGGCTCCATGCCGCACGGGCGGCCCTGGCCAATTCCCGCCGCACGGTGCGCAAGGCGGTCCTCAGCGACCGCGCCCAGTCCGATCTGGGACCGGCTCTTGCCAAAGCCAAGGTCTCGAACGTGACCCAGTCCAGCCCGGACAATATATCCCGGCTGCTGCCTCCGGGAGCTGTCCATCAGGGCGTGGCGCTGCTTTGCGAACCCCTGCCCCAGCTCGATCTGGAAGAAGCGCTTTCCCACGCGACCGGACCCCGGCTGGTTGTCGTTCTGGATCAGGTGACGGACCCCCACAATGAAGGCGCCATCTTGCGCTCGGCGGCCGCGTTCGGCGTTGCGGCCGTGATCGTTCAGGATCGCCATGCGCCGCCCGAATCCGGCGCGCTGGCGAAGGCGGCTTCGGGCGCATTGGATCTCGTGCCGCGCATTTCCGTCGTCAATATCGCCCGCGCCCTCGAAGAGCTGGGCCGGCGCGGTTTCTACCGCATCGCGCTTGCCGCCGACGGCGATGCGTCATTGAGAGATACGGCGCCGGCCGGCGATATCGCAATTGCTCTGGGTGCGGAAGGAACGGGTCTCAGGCGCTTGGTGCGCGAGCGCTGCGATGCGTCCGCTTTCATCCCGATGGGCGGCGCGATGGAAAGCCTGAATGTTTCCAATGCAGCGGCGATCGCCTTTTATGAGCTGCGCCGCCGTTCCTAATCCGCAGGGAACAAGTCTTCGCCTTTGCCATTATGTAATGGAAAGAAATGGAGGAGACCCCATGCGCTCAGTGCTGCTGTGGGCGATCGGCATACCGATCCCAATCATCATCATTCTGTGGCTCGTAACGGGCCACGCCTGAATCAGAATTGTTGAAAATCGGCGGAGAGAACGAATTCCATTGCCTGGGCCATCAGCTCATGGTGGGGATCGGTCTTCCGCCGATTTTGTTTGGTCGCCGCATCGAGACAGGTTTTCGCGTAATCCAGATCGCGTCCCACGAAAAAAAGATAACGCAGCACCGCGAGCACCATGACGGATGGTTTGGCGCTTTGTGCGCCTGCGCCGATGGTGCTGTCAGCGATCTCGTCCAAGCGCAGACTGGTGACGAATGGGAATAATGCGCCCGCACGCAGTTGCCCCTTCGCCACGCAATCGCGGATGAAAAGATCCGCCGGTCTGGCGAGGCCGTTTTCAATTTCGTCGCGAAGAAGTCCGATTACCCGGTCCACCGATGCCGCACCCACGACATAGGATGTGAGGCAGGAGAAATTTTCGCGCGCAAGATCGATTTCCCGCAAATCCGCGAGCCTGAGCGGTCGCGCCGCCGGCAAGGCGACCCCATCGAAGATCGCCTTCAACCCTTTCAGCATGCCGAGATGCGGTGCGAGCAACGCGTCGGTGAAGAGGATGTCGAAGCGTTCGAATATCCGCGCGGCAATCGCCTCTTCAATGACGCCGCGCATATGTTCGGAAAGCAGCGCATCGTCTTCGAGGATGTGGATGGGGACGCCGGTGCCCCGCGCCTGTTCCAGCACGCCCGCATGGGAGAGGAACGCGCCCGTTTCACCGGCCCCGATCCGGCTACGCGAAAGATTGAGCTGCGCTCCGTCGACGGCGGAAAACCGCCCGTAACAATCGGGGAGCTTATACGCCGCAAGCTGCGCCTCCATCCGTTGCCGTCGCAAAGGGCTGCGGTCGAGATTGATATACGCGCCCCGATAGGAAGGGACGCTCCCCCCCGTCATTGCTCGCCCAATCTGTTCGACTTCGAGAAACCGCGCGGCACGATGCGACCGGCCTGCGCGCGCTGGCCCCGATAATCCTTCAATTCGGATGCCGTGAAGGTGCGCCCATTGGCATCGCGCAATCCCTCTTTCCAGGTGAACACGCGCGCGTCTGTCAGATTGCCGTCCTTGTAGCGTTGCAGGATCACGCCGCGTCCGCGCGCCATCTCGGGTACTTCGTCGATGCCGAAAACAAGCAACTTGCGGTTCTCGCCAAGCACCGCGACGCAATCGCCATCCACGAAGGTGCACACCACCGCTTCCGTGCCGGTGGGCACATTCATCACGCGCTTGCCGGCGCGGGTCATCGCCACGGCTTCATCTTCGTTCGTGACGAACCCATGACCCGAAGTCGCGGCGAGCAGGAGCTTGCGTTCTTCGCGCCGTACGAACATGGCGACAATGTCGGCTTCCGGCGGCAGATCGATAAAGTCGCGCAAGGGTTCGCCTAATCCACGTCCGCCCGGAAGCTTGGCACAATCGAGCGTGAAGAACCGGCCATCGGTCGCGAACAGCATCAATTGGTCGGTGGTCTGTGCCGTGATCCAGAACCGGCCGCGGTCGCCTTCCTTGTATTTGATCGCGTCGCTTTGCTCCTGATGCCCTTTCAGCGCGCGAATCCACAATTTGTCGGAGCAGACGATCGTAATCGGCTCCTTCGGAACCGCGGTGGCAAGCTCCGCCACTTCTTCGGCGGTGGCGAGAATCTTTTCGACCTCCTTGGCTTCGGCGATCACGGTGCGGCGCTTGCCGAGTTCCGTTTTCACACCGAAGCGACGGTCGATGTCCTTGATTTCCTCAATCAGTCTTTCCGATTGCTGCTTTTCCGAACTGAGCAGCTTTTTCAACTCCTTCTGCTCCTTGGTCAGGCCCGCATGCTCCTCGCGGATCTGCATCTCTTCGAGCTTGCGCAACGCCCGCAACCGCATATTCAGAATGGCTTCGGCCTGCCGGTCATTGATCTTGAATGCGGCCATCAATTTCGGCTTGGGCTCATCCTCGGTGCGGATGATCTTGATGACCTTGTCGAGATTCAAATATACGGCGAGATAGCCTTCCAGCACTTCCAGCCGGTCGGCGATTTTCGCCAGCCTGTGGCGGCTGCGCCGGCCGAGCACATCGCGGCGGTGATCGATGAAGGCCTGCAGCGCTTCGCGCAGGCTCATCACGCGCGGCGAAATACCCTTGTCGAGCACGTTCAGATTCAACGGAAAGCGCGATTCCAAATCCGTCTGACGGAACAATTGTTCCATCAGGATTTCCGGCTCGACGGTGCGGCTTTTGGGCACCAGCACGATGCGGATGTCTTCGGTGGATTCGTCGCGCACATCCTCGAGTGCGGACAGCTTCTTTTCCTCGATCAGCTGCGCGATGCGCTCAATCAGTTTGGCCTTCTGCACCTGATAGGGAATTTGATCCACGACGATCTGATAGGTGCCCCGCGCACCCTCCTCGCGGCTCCAGCGCGCGCGCACGCGAAAGCTGCCGCGTCCGGTACGATAGGCTTCCTGAATCGTGGCGGGGTCATCAATGAGGATTCCGCCGGTGGGAAAATCGGGCCCCTTGATGTGCTTGAAGATCGTGCGGTCCTGGACGCTCGGATTTTCGACGAGCGCGATCAGCGCCTGACACAGCTCCCCCGCATTGTGCGGCGGGATGGAGGTCGCCATGCCGACTGCGATGCCCGTGGCGCCATTGGCCAGCAAATTGGGGAAGGCACCCGGGAGCACGATGGGCTCGCGGTCTTCGCCGTCATAGGTGGGGCGAAAATCCACCGCGTCTTCGTCGATGCCCGCGAGCAAGGCTTCGGCCACGGCCGTCAGGCGGCTTTCGGTGTAGCGCATCGCGGCCGGATTATCGCCGTCGACATTGCCGAAATTGCCCTGGCCTTCGACCAGCGGATAACGAACGGCGAAATCCTGCGCGAGGCGGACCAGCGCGTCGTAGACGGCCTGATCGCCATGGGGATGGAACTTGCCGATGACGTCGCCGACCACGCGGGCACATTTCTTGAACCCTGAAGCCGGGTTCAACCCCAGCTCGCGCATCGCATGCAAAAGGCGCCGGTGAACCGGCTTCAGCCCGTCGCGTGCATCGGGCAGGGCACGAGACGTGATGGTCGACAACGCATAGGCGAGATAGCGCTCGGATAGCGCCTTGCCCAGCGGCTCCGGCCTGATGTCATCCTTGAACGGTATTTCACCCATAACCAGCCCGAATCGCCCGGTTCATCTTCGTAAGCACGCTATATCCTGTGTTCTAGCGATTGGGAAAATACCTCAAATTGTTTTGCCCAAAAATGGGGTGGGGGTGTGCCCCGCCCGCCTCCGTCCCCGCTGCACCATCGCTCGCTTTATATTGGGCGCTTGCGCAGTTCGGCCAATTGCCAGCGCCAGCATCATAGCGATTCTTTACTGCGATTCGACCGAGGTGGGACTGGTGGTAGGTGGTGGGTCGGGAACTCGGTGAATTGGAGCTATCGCTGTAAACGATGCTGTATCGTTGAATCATCCGCCGATGATCGACCAATACCAAGGTATCGGCGATACCTTGGTTCAATAGCTCGGCTGCGGATCGAAGATTAAATTCCCGATGCGATCGATCCTTGCTTTGCGAAAGCAAAACTCATCCATCGGGAGGAAATCATGTTTGAACAATCTTCTTTGCCTTCCCGCGCTTCAAGAGCCGCTTCGGCGGCCGCATTGGGTATCATGCTCGCCGCCTTGGGCGGAATCGCCCTTGCGGCGCAAGACAGATACACCGTGCAAGTGCCGGGCGGCCTCTCGTTCTCTGCGTTCAGGGGATATGAAAACTGGGAGATTGTCGCCGCCAGTCAGTCCACAGACATGATCGACGTGGTCCTTGCCAATCCCGCCATGATAGCGGCTTACAAGGCCGGCGTTCCGGGCAACGGCCAGAAGTTCCCCGACAGCTCCAAGATTGCGAAGATCCACTGGACAAAGAAAATGAATGCGGAGGGCTTTCCCGTGACGGTGCCGGATGCTCTGCACGACATTGATTTCATCGAGAGGGATAGCAAGAAATTTGCGGACAGCGGCGGATGGGGGTACGCGCAGTTCAACTATGACGCCCCGTCCGACACATTCAAGCCCAATGGAAGCGGCGCCAAGTGCGGATACGCATGCCATACGGCGGCAGCGGCGAAGGATTTCATTTTCACGGCCTACCCGAAGCGGTGAATAGAAACTGAAACGTCATCGTCGTTTCTCGCTCTGCGACGCCTCTTGCATCGCGGGCGAGATCGGACAGAAATCTTCAGCTTATATACTCAGTATACAGATTGATATCCCCGGCGATTGATAGGCGCTGGCGGCTGGCACCCGCTGGAAAAGATGCGCAAATTCGCGGACGCGTTGTGGGAGCTTACAGCCGGATCGCGGAAGCGTTCTTTCGTGCCCAAGCGTGCTGACCTCGAACCCTTGAATCGGCTGTACTGATCAATCGATACCAAGGTATCGGCGATACCTTGGTTCAATAGTCGTCTGCGGATCGAAGACTAAAATCCTGGTGCCGTTAAGCCTTGCTTTGCGAAACGCGCGTCGTTCCAAAGCGCAACCATCAGGAGGTACTCATGTCTGCCCAAGCTATGACGAAAGTTGCACAACAGACGGGCATTGATAGGAACGCGATTCGTCCATTTCAGGTGAATAATGTTCCAGAAGCCGAGCTGACCGAATTGCGCAGGCGCATCGACGCGACAAAGTGGCCTGAACGAGAAACCGTTACAGATGCATCCCAAGGCGTACAGCTCGCGACGATTCAGGCGCTGGCGCGCTATTGGGCGACCGATTATGACTGGCGCAAGATCGAGGCAAAATTGAGCGTCCTGCCGCAGTTCATGACCGAGATCGATGGACTGGACATTCATTTCATTCACGTCCGTTCTAAACACGAAAATGCGTTGCCGCTCATCGTCACGCACGGCTGGCCCGGCTCGGTCATCGAACAGCTGAAGATCATAGATCCCCTGACCAATCCGACGGCACATGGTGGGAGCGCATCAGACGCTTTCGATCTGGTGATTCCATCGATGCCAGGTTATGGGTATTCGGGCAAGCCGACCACTCCCGGTTGGGATCCCGCGCACATCGCACGTGCCTGGGTCGTACTGATGAAGCGCCTTGGATACACGAAATTTGTGGCGCAAGGCGGCGATTGGGGTGCGGTCATCACCGAGCAAATGGGTGTGCAGGCGGCTCCGGAATTGCTCGGCATTCACACCAATATGCCTGGCGCGGTTCCGGCCGACGTTGACAAGGCGGCATCCACCGGTGCGCCAATGCCCGACGGTCTCTCACCCGAAGAGAAACTCGCGTTCGAGCGGCTGACATTCGTCTACAGCAAAGGCATCGCGTACGGCTACCAGATGGGTCTGCGCCCGCAGACGTTGTACGGAATTGCGGACTCCCCCGTCGGCCTGGCCGCCTATTTCCTGGACCACGATGCGTGGAGCTACGCGCTGATCTCACGCGTCTTCTCCGGAGAAGCTGCCGGCCTCACCCGGGACGATGTCCTCGACAACATCACGATCACTTGGTTGACGAACACGGCGATTTCCGGAGCGCGCCTCTACTGGGAAAGCAAACTCCCGTATTTCAGTGTCAAGGGCGTTTCCATTCCGGTTGCCGTAA
>DATLVC010000265.1:0-6003 GCA_035577685.1 Micropepsaceae bacterium
TTGGCCGGCTTCAAATCGCGATGCAAAATTCCGAACACGTGAATGACGCGCAGCGCCTCGGCGATGGCCCGCAGATAGTACAAGCTTTCGTCCACGCTCAGCGGATTGCGCAGACGGTCGCGCAGGTCGCCGCAGGGAAAATATTCCATCGCCAAATACAAGTGCCGGGGCAGGGAGCCGAAGTCATAGATCTCGGCGATGGCGCGGTGGCTGATGCTGGAGATGATTTCGTATTCGCGCTGGAAGCGTTCGGCGTCGTCGATTTCCCTCGAGGTTTCGCCGCGGTTCATCACTTTGAGCACCACATTGCGCCGCAGGCGTTCGCTGCGCGCGAGGTACACCTGCGAGAAATTGCTGGTCGCAATTTCCTTGAGGATGGAATAGCCCGGCACCTCGACTCCCGGCGCCGCAGGGTCGGGCGGGGTGATGGCCTTGGCCGCCTGAGCGGCGGCACGGCGCTTCGAACAGGCTTCCATGATCGAGGCCAACAATTGATCGCGGGTGATGCGCGCCAGCGGCAGGTAGTCCTTGGCGCCGTTTTTCATCGAGCGCACGACAGACAGTTCGCCGCCGTTGTCGGCAAGCATGATGCAATACAAACCGGGTTGCACCTGCAGCATTTGCGCCATGTCGTGCAGCGCGATCGCAGCCGCGGCCTCGTCGGCAAAATCGGCCTGCAGAATGGCCGCATCCGGCGCGCGCTCGGCGATCAGCCGGTTCACGGCGGCGGGTTCTCCCGCCGGCAGCGTGGTGACTTGGGCGTTCGGCCAATGACTGGTGACATGGTGGGTAAGCCACTGCAGGCGCTTGGTATCGCCCCCTACCACCAATAAGTTAGGACCGGTCGCGTCTGCCATATATGAGGTCTAGCACTAGGAAACTCCAGCCTAGCGCTAAAGACTTGCGCCTGACCCGTCGGGATTTCACATTTTGGGGTTCCTTCGGGAGGGGGTGCCGGAACCAATGGCCTTGTTCCGGGGTCATAATGCCCATCCAGACATATCGCCTGAGAGAGGTCTAATTTCAATGGGAAACGTCAGAACCTGGTCGCTCGCGGTGATTGCGGGCATCTTTATCGTGGTTGTCGCACATCAGCGCTCGAACGCCGATGTGGCGGCGGGTCCCGCGTCTGCGGCGGCGCCGCTGACGGTGACCCAGGCGCCTGCCTCCGCGCGCGTTACCGGACTGCCCGATTTCTCGGGGCTGGTCGCCGAAAACGGCGCCGCGGTGGTCAATATCAGCGTGGTGGAAAAGCCGCAGAAAATGGCCGAGGGCGAGGGCGATGATCCGCTGTCGCAGTTCTTCCGCCACTACCAGATGCCGGCGCCCGGACGTGCACCGCCCATGAAGGGAATCGGTTCGGGATTCATCATCAGCGCCGATGGCTACGTGCTGACCAATGCGCATGTGGTGGACGACGCATCGGAAGTGACGGTCAAGCTCACCGACCGGCGCGAGTTCGTGGCCAAGGTCATCGGCACCGATAAACGCAGCGACGTGGCGCTGATCAAGATCAATGCCAGCGGTTTGCCGACGGTGCACTTCGGCGACTCTTCGCGGCTCAAGCCCGGTCAGTGGGTGATCGCCATCGGTTCGCCGTTCGGCTTCGAAAACAGCGTCACCGCCGGCGTCGTGAGCGCCACCGCGCGACCGCTCGATGAGGCCTATGTGCCCTTCATACAGACGGATGCCGCCATCAATCCCGGCAATTCGGGCGGACCGCTATTCAACGTCGATGGCCAGGTCATCGGCATCAACTCGCAGATTTACAGCCGTACCGGCGGCTTCATGGGCATGTCCTTCGCCGTGCCCATTGATTTGGCTTTGAACGTCGAGAAACAGCTGCTCGCCAAGGGCAAGGTGAGCCGCAGCCGCATCGGCGTCGCGGTTCAAGGGGTCAATCAGAAACTGGCGACTTCCTTCGGCCTGGGCACGCCGCACGGTGCCCTCGTCAGTTCCGTCGACCCCAAGGGTCCGAGCGAGAAGGCGGGTCTCAAGCCCGGCGATGTGATCACGACCGTCAATGGTCACAACATCGATGAGTCCAACGAACTGCCGACGGTGATTGCCGAGATACCGCCGGGCAGCGAAGCGCGCATCGGTATCTGGCGCGATCACAAGGCCAGCGAGGTCAACGTCAAGACGGTGCTACTGGATGATGAGCCGGTGCAAACGGCGCGCGGCCACGGCACTGAGGACAGCGGCGGCAAGCTCGGCCTGGCGGTGCGGCCGCTCGAACCCAACGAGCAGCAGGAGTTGCATACCAAGGGCCGGCTGGTCGTGGAGGATGTCACCGGACCTGCGTTGGCGGCCGGAGTGCAGGCGGGCGACGTGGTGCTGGGGGTCAATGGCTCGAGCGTGGGGTCCGTGGCGGAGCTCAAGCGTGAAGTGGCGCGGGCGGGCCACAGCGTCGCCCTGCTGATTCAGCGCGAGGACGCCCAGCTGTATTTCCCCGTCGACATAGGATGACGATTCAGGCCTAATCGCGGGCGTGCAAACCGCCGCCCCCTTGTTTTCAAGCGTCCAAGAGCACGGCGCCCGCCTCCAGCGGGCGCCGTTCTTGCCGACCACCCGTGCCGAAATGGCGGCGCTCGGTTGGCTGCAGTGCGACATTATTGTCGTCACCGGCGATGCCTACGTAGATCATCCCAGCTTCGGCATGGCCATCATTGGCCGGGTATTGGAAGCCCAGGGCTTCAAGGTGGGCATCATTGCCCAACCGGATTGGCACAGCACCAAGGATTTCGAGGCGCTGGGCGCACCGCGCCTGTTCTTCGGCGTGACCGGCGGCAACATGGATTCGATGGTGAATCGCTACACCTCCGATCGCCGGGTGCGCAGCGACGATGCCTATACTCCGGGCGGCCAGGGCGGCAAGCGTCCGGACCGCTGCGTCATCGTTTATTCGCAGCGCATTCGAGAATCGTTCAAATCAACCCCCATCGTGATCGGCGGCATCGAGGCCAGCCTGCGCCGCATCGCGCATTTCGACTATTGGTCGGAGAATGTGCGCCGTTCGGTATTGGTGGACTCGAAAGCGGATCTCCTGGTGTACGGCAATGCGGAACGCCAAATCGGCGCGATTGCCCAACGCCTGCACGCCGGGGACGCCATCGGAGACATCACGGATGTGCGCGGCACGGCGTATTTGCGGCGCGGCATGCCCTCCGGATGGGTGGAAATCGATTCGAGTGAATTGGATGCTCCCGGGCCCTTGAATCCGCCCGTCGATCCGTACGCCAGCGAGGAGCAGCGTCTCGCAGCGAACTCGGGCGCTGCGCCGGCTCGGGCAGCCGTGGCCGGCGCCGCGGAAAAAGTCGTGAAATTTTACCGCAAGGTTCCCAATGCGCAGCGCGAACGCAGCGTCATTCGCCTGCCTTCCTTTGAACAGGTGAGCGGCGACGCGGTGCTGTACGCGCATGCGTCGCGCATCCTGCATCTGGAATCGAATCCCGGCAATGCGCGCGCACTGGTGCAGCGGCACGGCAACCTGGAGCTGTGGCTGAACCCGCCGCCCATTCCGTTGCACACCGCCGACATGGATGCGATCTACGAGTTGCCCTACGCACGGCGTCCGCATCCGGCGTACGGCACGGCGAAAATTCCCGCCTATCACATGATTCGATTCTCCGTGGCGATTCAGCGCGGCTGTTTCGGCGGCTGCACGTTTTGCTCCATCACCGAACACGAGGGCCGGATCATCCAGAGCCGCTCGGAAGATTCGGTCATCCGTGAGATCGAAACCATCCGCGACAAGGTCGCCGGCTTCACCGGAGTGATATCCGATCTCGGCGGCCCGACCGCGAACATGTACCGGCTGCACTGCAAGAGCACCGTCATCGAGTCGGCGTGCCGCCGGCCGTCCTGCGTGTTCCCCGGCATCTGTCCGAACCTCAACACCGACCACGCACCGCTCATCAGTCTGTACCGGCGTGCGCGGGCATTGAAGGGCGTCAAGAAGGTATTGATCGCCTCGGGCGTGCGCTATGACCTGGCGGTCGAATCGCCCGAGTATGTGCGCGAACTTGCCAGCCACCACACGGGCGGATATCTGAAGATTGCGCCCGAGGCCATCGGCGAGGGTCCCTTGTCGAAGATGATGAAGCCCGGCGTCGGTGCGTACTACCGCTTCAAGGAGTTGTTCGACAAGTACTCGAAGGAAGCAGGCAAAGAGCAATACCTCATCCCTTATTTCATCGCTGCCCACCCCGGCACCCGCGATCAGGATATGCTCGAGTTGGCGCTGTGGTTGAAGAAGAATGGTTTTCGCGCCGATCAGGTTCAGGCATTCCTACCCTCGCCGATGGCGACCGCCACCGCCATGTATCATTCGGGCAAGAATCCGCTGAAGCGCATCACGCGCGCGAGCGAAGAGGTGGTGATTCCCAAGGGGATCAAGGTGCGCCGTCTGCACAAGGCCTTCCTGCGGTATCACGATCCGGCCAATTGGCCCGTACTGCGCGAGGCGCTGAAACGCATGGGCCGCGCTGACTTGATCGGCAACGGCAAGCATCATCTAATTCCGGCATACCAGCCGGTGGGGTCCGGGATGCGCATGGGTTCGGCCACCCTCAGGCCGACTCTGCCGTTTCGCACCCAGCACACGGGACTCCCCAAGTCCGGCCGCGGTCAGCGCACCGGCAAGAGCCGCAGCCGGCCTTAAAGTATCGCTTGCTAGCCTCCCTGCGGTGCGATTAAAGTTCCGGGCTGTCCGGCGGTTTCGCACCGCAATTCATCAACTTATAAAGTTCGGGAGCGATAAAAGCGTCTGCCGAGGTGGGCGTTTGTGCAGCATGGACAAGTGGATCGTACATAAATTTGGGGGGTCCAGCGTCGCCGACGCCGACTGTTTCCACCGGGTCGCCGACATCATCGAGGCATCGTCGAATCCGCGCGAAGCGGTGGTGCTGTCGGCCTGCCGCGGCGTGACGGATGCCTTGCTCGGCTTGGTCGCGCTGGCGGAGCGACCCGACGCCTATTTTCCTTCGGCCGTCGAGGCGCTGAAGAAGCGCCACGTGGAATTGGCGCGCCGGCTCGTCTCGAAGGAAGCCTTCGCCAAATATTGCGAGCAGCTGGATCGCGATTGCCGCGATATCACCGGCATGCTGCAAACCGTGCGCCTCATCCGCTCATCGACCTACTCGATGCGCGACGTGATTTCGGGTTACGGCGAAATCTGGTCGACGCGATTGTTTGCACCATTTTTGCGCGAACGCGCCCGCATCAAGGGCGAGGTGCTCTGGATCGATGCCCGTGAGGTCATCATTGTCGAATGGGGTCCGCTCGGACCAGCCGTTCAATGGTCGGCAAGCGAGGCGAATCTGCAGCGGCTGATGCCGCCGGGGTTCACGGGCCGGCTGATCGTGACCGGATTCGTGGCAACGACGGTGAAGGGAATCCAGACCACCCTGGGGCGCAACGGCAGCGATTTTTCGGGCTCCATTTTCGGCGCCTTGCTGGGCGCCGCTGAAATCATCATCTGGACCGACGTCGACGGCGTGCTGTCGGCCGATCCGCGCCTGGTGCCGAATGCCCAGGTCATCGATCAGCTGTCATACAACGAAGCCATGGAACTCGCGTACTTCGGCGCCAAGGTGATCCATCCGCAGACCATGGAGCCCGCGGTCGCACGCGACATCCCGATTTTCATCCGCAACACCTTTGCACCCGCGAAGCGCGGCACCTTGATTTGCTCGAATCCGGTGTCGGCGCTCAAGGTCAAGGGAATCACCACCATCGATCCGGTGGCCTTGGTGAACCTCGAAGGCGCGGGAATGATCGGCGTCCCCGGAACCGCGAACCGCCTATTCGGCGCACTGCGCGATGCAGACATATCGGTGATCCTGATTTCCCAAGCCAGTTCCGAACATTCCATATGCTTCGCCATTCCGGAGGCGCAGGCGGTGCGCGCCGAGGAAGCCGTGCGGCGCGCCTTCGATACGGAATTGCGCGACGGACATATTCAGCACGTGGATGTCGGCCTCGGGATGAGCATTCTGGCGG